>CADACE010000018.1 GCA_902786265.1 uncultured Chloroflexota bacterium
ATTATCATCAATGAAATGTCTGCGAGTAACCGGAAATTCACCGACTTCCGCGGTGTATTCATTTTTGGGAATTAAATCCGTATTTTCCATCATCTGCCCCTTTCAAAAGTTTGAAGTATGAAAAGTGGATAGAATAGTGTGAAGTTTGAAGTGTGAAGAATGAGGTTAAACTCTGCCGAATTCCGGAGTCTGCTGCATTCTTCTGTTTAGTTTCTACCTTCTACCTTCTACTACCTGCCTCCTATCTCCAATTTCTTATTTCTTACTTCTTACTTCTTATTTCTTATTTACCCAGAGTTTACACCTGAATTTTGAAAAAGAAAACCGGCAATGTTGTCCGTTGACAAAACGCAAAAAATGTGGTAGCGAAATAGAACAAACCGGTTTTGAGATGGTTCACATCAGTCCGGGGACGGTTTCGCGTCACGCTTGTCGTGACACGGAACCGTCCTCCCGTTTGCAGGAAACGAACGCTTATTTGGCTCCAAAGCGGGGTTTTCGCATTTATTCTTTCGTTTTATTCTTCGAGGAAAAAGATACGGAACAACCGGAAAAAAGCTCTTTGATGGTATGGATACGAATGTGATCTATGAAATTTGATTTCAAATATGACAAATGACCGGAGCGGCAGGGAAAAATGTCAGATTGTCAGGCTATTGACTCCATGTAAAATAAATAATTAATAAAGTTTATTAATAATAAAAAGGAACGACGATGGTAACCAGCGGCAAACCAAACCTGCTCAGAAGATTCAACCGGGATCTGATACAGGATCTGATCCTTACCAAAGGCCCGATAACCAAGGTTGAGCTTGCGCGTCTGTCCGGAGCCAGTGTTCCCACAGTAAATAAAATTGTGAATGAACTTGAAGCGGATGGCCTGATTTGCAGCCGGGATGAAATTTCAAACGCGGTGGGGAGGAAGGCCGTCAGTTACATTGTCAATAAAGACGCGGGATTTTATATTGTGTTTTTCATCCAAAATGAACGCATTCAGGCGGGACTTGCCAACAATTACGGTGAGCTGATCCATGAAGAAAGCTTTACGCCGGATATGAATTCATTTGATGATGTCAGCTGCACAATTTTCAGTACGATTGAAATGTTCATCAAGGAGATTCCACCTGAAAAACTGAAATCCATCGGTCTGGGTGTACCCGGTGTAATAGATCCGGATAATAAAATAATCGCGATTCCGACCGTGCCCTGCCTGGAAGGGATCGATTTGAAATCCCTCTTGGAAGAAAAATTTAAAACTCCCGTATTTATTGAAAATGATGTGAAGCTGATGACGATCGGGGTTTACAAACGTTCATTTTCCGATAAATGCAGCAACATGGTTTTTCTGTATATTTCGGAAGGTCTCGGCGCGGGTATCGTGATCAACGGCAGACTGTATAAAGGCATCAACAGTTTTGCGGGTGAATATGGTTTTATGGTTCCTGATTTTGAAAAAACGGAGCCTCATTCTGAATCTACAGGTGATCTGGAATATAAACTGAGGCCGCTTGCTGAAAAGAAATTGAAGGGCGAAGTATTCAATGAGGAAGAAAAAGCTCTTTATGAGCAGATACTATCCGGAATCATCACGAATTTCACTGCGGTCCTCAATCCTGACGCGATTTCAGTCTGTTCGCCGAACCTTACGGAAGACGAGCTGGCGAGAATTCGTGAACGCACAATGGCAAGGATCCCGGATTACTGCATGCCGGAGCTTTCTCTTACGCCGGAAGAAGATTACGGGATCAACGGTGTGATTGAATTATGCATGACGGGAATCAACTCAAAAATCAGTTTGGTCAATGAAACGGGGCTGTGATGGACAATCATTCGGAAAGACGGTATCTGATCAGTATTGACGGCGGCGGAACGAAAACAGGAGTCTGTGCTTTTGACCGCGCCGACAATTCGGTAAATTGTACTGTCGGGGGAGGCGGAAATTATAAAACGCATGGGATCGAAGCAGTCCGGGACCGCATTCATAATTGTCTGCGAGAGCTGCTGCCGGATGCACCGGATATTTCATCCGAAACAGAGTTCCTGGTGATGGGGCTTTCCGGCTGCGATTCGCCACATGATATTGAGGTTTATACAGATCTGATCAGGTCCCTGGGGTTTTCTTCCGAACGTACGCTGATATGCAATGACTCTGAAATGATTTTCCGTTCCCAATTTGACGCGCCGGGAATTTCTATCGTTGCGGGAACAGGCACCATCGCTTTGGCCTTTCAAACGGACGGCTCTGTTTTCAGGTCCGGCGGATGGGGAGCTCCTATCAGTGATGAAGGCTCCGGTTACTGGATCGGTGCGGAAATTGTCAGGAAATATCTGAACTGGATCGATGGCGCCGGTGAGTACAATACGTTTTTTTCGCGGTTTCCGGAAAAGCTTCAATGTGATTCGGATGAGGAAGCCGCGGCTGTGCTCGCTGCCATGAATCCGTCAGAGATCGCGGAATGGGCAATGCCTGTGTTTGATTCCGCTGCGGAAAACAGCCTGTGCCTGCGGATCATAGAAGAAGCGTCGGAAAAGACAGCTGCCCTGGCAGCCTCTGTTTTTCGGAAAGCCGGATTCCCGGCCGGGGAAGAATTGATCGTTGCTGAAAGCGGCAGTCTTTTTAAAAACGATTTATACGAAAGCAGTTTTCGAAAATCACTGTACAGAAAACTGCCCGAAGGAAAATACCGGTTTCATCAGTCTGACGGGATCCCTGCCGAAGACGGGATCCGTCTGGCGATGAAAATGGCAGATAAAGTGGTAACAACTCAATCGGGAGATTGAGAATAATATACAGAAGGAGTTAAACATGAAAAAGACCCTCGTTTGTGTTTTGCTGGTCATTGTGATCAGCATGTTCGCGTCAGTCTTCTCCGCATATGCTGAAGGTCCGGTGACAGTCGGTTTCGCCGCTGCTTCATCCGGCTGGCCGTGGTATGCCACGTTCATTCAGCATGTCGAAGACCGCTGCAAAGCCAATGGTTGGGAATCCGTCATCCTTTCGGCAGACGGTGATGTTGCGACTCAGCTGAATCAGGTCCTTGACCTGATCGAAAAGAAAGTCGACTACATCATCCTTGGCCCGCTGGATGCGCTTGCTTCAGTCCCCGCGCTTGAAAAGGCTCATGAAGCCGGTATCCCGGTCATCATTATCGGCAATGATATTGATGAACAGTACTGGGATCTTGTCGCCGGTATCCGCGTCATTGACGACCGTGATCTCGGCCGCAGCGCCGCGGAAATCATGGCTGATGTCCTGAAGGACAAGGACAGCAAGAAGATCTTCGTCGTGGATGGTCTGGCCGGACAGCCTGCTGTCACCCTGCGCTGGGAAGAAATGACTCCTGTCTTCGAAAAAGAAGGAATTGAAGTTGTCGCTTCCGAATATGCTGACTGGGATATGGTCAAAGCGATCGCTGTGACGGAAGATATGGTCACCCGCTTCCCGGATATCGACGCTGTCCTTTCCATCGACGGTTCCATGACTGCCGGTGTCGTACAGGTTCTTGAAGAATCCGGTATGGAAGACACCCCCATCGTCGGTCTCGGCGGTACAGCTGCTGAACTGGAACTGCTGAAGGACGGCAAGATCGTCGGTACAGCCTGTCAGTCTCCCGGTATGAATGCGGAAGACGCGATGGACGCGATTGAAGCTCTTGTCCGCGGTGAAACGATTGAAAAACGTGTCACCGTCAACACCCCGAAGACATTTGCCGACAACATCGGCGACTGCCCGGGCGACTGGTAAAAAATAATTGAAATCAGCATGGCCTGCGGGGACAGACCCGCAGGCTGTGTTTATGAAAGGCGGGAATATGAAAACTTTCAAATTCTTTACGCAAATTTCCACATCACATTCGTCAGAAGGCAGTCTGAATATACAGACGCTCCGGCAGCGGCTTGATGAAGTAAAGCCTGTTATCCCGATTTCAGGACTGATCGTCGGCAGTTATGAAAATAAAGCGGTATTTCAGGAACTGACAGCCAACAAACGCGGGGATGATCCGGAAACATACCTGTGGTATAACCTGCTTTCAGACTATCCCGGACAGGATGAAAAGGAATCCGTCATTACAGACAAGGGAAAAACCTGTAAAAAATGGTTCGGCTGGGGAGATGACGCTCAGGAAGAAATCACGGAAAGTTTTATGTTTTCCTGCCCGAATCATCCGGATGCGAGACAAAAAACGCTGGAAGCTTTATCCAATCTGCTGGATCGTTATCCTTTTGACGGGGTATTTCTTGATAAATTCCGTTTCCCCTCTCCCGCAAGTGGTTTGGATCTGACTTTCAGTTGTTTTTGTCCGCACTGTTACCGAAAAGCCGCAGAATTCGGGCTGGATCTGGATGAAGTGAAAACTGAGCTCAGAGACTGGAGCCAAAATGGTTTCGCGGTATCCGGCCAAACCGATAACTGGCTTGATGCCTTGCTGTCTGAAAAACCGGCATTGAAGAAATTTATCCGTTTCCGCATTGAGTCGGTCCTTGATATCGTCAGAGAAGTCAGGAAAATCACCGATGCACATGGCGTTAAGCTGGGATTTGACCTTTTCTCACCTTCTTATGCCGCCATTGTGGGGTATGACTATCAGGAACTTGCCCGATACGCCGACTGGGTGAAACCGATGACTTATCAATATGCCTTCGGCCCTGCCGGGCTCCGTCTCGAGACAATTTCTCTTGTCGAAGGGATCCAAAAGGAGTTTAATATTGCAGAATCTGAGTTATTCGCGGGTGCCGGAAAGGCCGTCCCGTGGTTTACTGCTGAAAAGTATTCGGAACTGAAGGACACCGCGGTACCGATGGAATGGATCTGCTCCGAAATGGCCGCGTCAAAACGCCTGATGGGAAAGACGCCTGTATATTTCGGGCTGGAATGCGTTTCCTTCCCAGGTGTTATTGATGTTAAGCCGGACCAGGCCGCTGCGCTTCTTTCGGCTGCTATGGATAATGACGCGGATGGCGCGGTGCTTTCCTGGGACATGATGCACATGCCTCCGGAAAACCTCAAAGCGATGAGGAGTGTATATGATGAACGCGGATAGAAAAACGATCATCGAAATGAAGGGCATTTCCAAATATTATCCGGGTGTGACCGCACTGGATCATGTAGATCTCGATATTATCGAAGGAGAGGTGCATGCGCTGGCCGGCAAAAACGGAGCGGGAAAGTCCACGCTGATCAAGATCCTCGGCGGAGCCACACGTCCCGATACGGGTGAAATATTCCTGAATGGGAATAAAGTAACGCTGCATTCACCTCATGATTCAATTGCTGCGGGGATCGCTATCATCAGCCAGGAGCTGATGCTTGTCCCTGAATTGAGTGTGACGGAAAATATCATGGTCGGCCGTCTTCCGAAAACAAAATTCGGTACGGTTGACTGGCAAAGCGCGCGTCAGTCAGCTTCCGAAGCGCTGTCACAGCTGGGAATTGACCTGGATCTCAATGTGCCGGTAAAAAAACTGAGTACCGCGCAGCAGCAGGCAGTTGAAATCGCGAAAGCCCTTTCCAGAAACGCAAAAGTCCTGGTGATGGATGAGCCGACTTCATCGCTTCCGAACAAAGAAGTGGATCACCTGCTGGATACGATCCGCAGGCTGAGTTCCCGGGGTATTTCGATAATCTATATTACGCATAAATTGAAGGAAATTTTCGCGGTTTCCGACCGGATCACAGTCCTGAGGGACGGAAAACTGATACAGACAAGCCCGATCAACGAGATCAATGATTCGAAGGTCGTTGAATTGATGGTCGGAAAATCCGCCGACGCGATGTTTACAAAAGGCCCCTCATCCATACAAAACGCGCCGGTGCTTGAAGTAAAAAACCTGACGAGAGAAGGATCTTTTTCGGATATCAGTTTCACACTGAAAAAAGGCGAGATACTGGGGATCGCTGGGCTGCTTGGTTCCGGAAGAACTGAGATTTTGCGGTCAATATTCGGCGTCGATCCGGCGGACAGCGGAGAAATCACAGTCGATGGCAGAAAAATTGAAAATCCAACAGTCACCGGAATGATCTCCAACGGTGTTTCCCTTGCGCCGGAGGACAGAAAGCTTCAGGGGCTGGTATTGTCCATGAATATCTCGGATAATATCAATATGGCTTCACTCCATTCGGCGTTGAGGCATCTCAGTGAAGAGAAGAAAATCTCCAAAGACCTTTTCGGGCGCATGGGCGTGAAAGCGCCTTCCATCAAAACGCTTGTCTCCTCCCTTTCCGGCGGGAACCAGCAGAAAATCGTTATTTCAAAGTGGCTGGCCACGGGTCCGAAGGTTGTCCTTCTGGATGAACCGACGAGAGGAATCGATGTAGGCGCGAAGGCCGATATCTACAGGCTCGTGGAACAGCTGGCTGCGAAAGGTGTCGGTGTGATCATGGTCTCATCAGAGTTTCCTGAGCTGCTGAGTGTATGCGACAGGATCATCGTTCTGCATGAAGGACGTCAGGATGCCGAATTTCTGTACGGAGAGGCAGACGAAGAAACGTTGATGGCATACGCGTCGGGCACAGACAACACTCGTTCTGACAGAGAGGTGACCCATGGATGACAAGAAAAATCACATCAAAGCGGTTATCCGGGATAACGTTCCGTGGATCATGCTTCTTGTTTTTTCCGCTTTGTTCTCGATCCTGTTCCCGCAGTTCCTGACGTTCCGGAATATCACGAACATTCTTCGGAATGCCTCAATGATCGGCATTATCGCTGTCGGCATGACCTTCGCGATGATCGCGGGGACCTTTGATTTGTCCGTAGGTTCCATGATGGGACTGGCGGCGATCATCACGCTGAAAATGTCGCCGACTGACCTGCCGCGTACGATCCTCACCGTTCTGGTGGCTCTGGCTGCCGGGGCTCTTGTGGGCATGGCAAACGGTCTGATCGTCGGACGGTACCGGACAAGCTCGATCATTACGACGATCGGTATGGAGTATGTTGTACTCGGGATCACGCTTGTTTATACCCGCGGTCAGCATATTACGATCAAGGGAATGTATAAACCGCTGGAGTTTATCGGTAAAGGACGTATCGGGACATTTCCTTTTCCGATTATCATCTTCCTTGCAGTGGCGGTCATCGGGCAGCTTATTCTTTCCTTTACCCGGTTTGGCAGACAGCTTTACGCGACCGGGGGGAATCCGAACACATCGGAATTATCCGGTATCAATATCGGGAAAGTCCGGGTCCTTGCGTATATCATTTCCGGTGTTACCGCGTCGATCGGCGGTATTATGATCGCGGCGCGGACACAGAACCTTGATCCGTCCTTTGGCTTCGGACAGGAAACGGATGTCCTGACCTGCGTGCTGCTGGGCGGTGTCAGTCTTTATGGCGGCAAGGGGTCTGTGATCGGTACTTTTGCGGGGACCCTGCTGCTGTATGTCGTTTCAAACGCGATGACTCTTTCCGGCACGGCTTATGAGATGCAGCTGATTTGCAAGGGCTTGATCTTCCTGATCACGGTTGCCGCTTCGGTTATCTGGCAGAAGAAAGGATAAAAAATGAACGGAGAAAAAATTTTGAAATTTTTGCTGGAAAAGCGTTCAATCGTTATCCTTGTGATCCTGCTGCTTTGTGCGTGTATATTCACTACTGAATTTCTGAAACCGAGCAATCTCTCCAACGTATTGCTGCAGGTAGCCACAGACGGCATCGTCGCGGTGGGGGTGACCTTTATCGTGCTGACGGGAGGCATAGACCTTTCTGTCGGATCCCAGATCGCGCTGACGTCGGTCATTGTGATCATGATGCAGCCGAAATACGGGACATTTGCCGGCGTTCTTACGGCTGTTGCTGCCGGCATCATAATCGGTACTGCCAACGGCTTATTGATCACCCGTGTGGGGATCAGTCCTTTTGTGACCACGCTTGGTATGATGACGCTGATCAAAGGGGTAGCTCTTGCCATCTCAAACAGCCGGTCCCACAGCGGGATCGATCCTGTGTTTGCGCATCTTGCGGACCAGCGTATTTTGGGGATCCCGTTCGCGGCGCTGATTTTTATCCTGTTTGTCCTTTTGGGCAACTTCTTCCTGACAAAGACAACGGTGGGACGCCGTTACTATGCGGTGGGCGGAAATCCGGAAGCAAGCTGGCTGGCAGGATTGAACACCAATGGCCTTGTACTTTCCGTGTATGTGATCGGCGCATTCTGCACGACGATCGCGGGAATTCTTCTGACTTCCCGCATAAATACCGGTTCCCCCATCATCGCCGGAGATACCGGAACTACTGTGATTTCAGCGATCCTGCTCGGCGGTACTTCCATGGCAGGGGGAATCGGGACCATTTACGGTACGCTTGTCGGGACACTGATCCTCGGCATTCTGAAAAACGGAATGAACCTGATGGGCATCAACGGATATTTCCAGACGATCATTCTTGGTACGCTTCTGGTGATATCCGTATTGGCCGACCGTACCCATTATGACCAGAAAAGCAGAGAATGATTTCTTTTTCATCTCCTTTTACATGATGCGATTGAGGGCGGAAACGCCCTCAATTTGCTGATTATGGTCTCGTGTTATGATGAGACACTCTCTTCATAAATTATATTATTCTTTGTGATCTTCGTTTCTTGCGATCTCACTGATTGTAGGAATAACGTCGTCCGTCAGGATATCAGAGCCTGTTTTGATGATTTTGCTGATTATCTTCGCTGCCGTACCGGCGGTCTTCCTGGCAGCATCAGAAACCTTATCGATAGTTTCTTTGCTGTTTTCATCATTTGTCAGGGATTTGATGCCTTCCGCCAGTGTAGGGATGACCGTACCCGTATTGAATTCATTCGCTGCATTTACGATCGTTTCTGCCATGTCTGATCCTGTCTTTACGACATTTTCAGCCACTTCTTCCGGCTTTTGTGTACATTCACAATTTTCTGCCATTTTGGTACTCCTTTTTTATTTATAACAATAACGATAATGATCTAATTAATATATCACAGAATCATTTCAAAAAGTAATTAAAAAAAGGTAACCACCATATTACGGGTGGGTCAGAAAAAGAGCCCAAATACACAGCGGGGGTATGGGGGCCGCAGGCCCCCGGAAATCAGGCGCGGGCTGCGGCTTTCGCAAACGCACGAACTTTCGATCCCGCGCCTTGCGAAGCATACCCTCCGGAATGCAAAGTGAGCTCTTAAAGTAGAAGACCATTGAGGATTCGAATCCCGAACATGCTATAAGCATTTATATTATCACAGGCCCCGGACACCGGACTTTACTTTTCCGGACAAAAAAAATCTCTGAAGTTTCACCGGCTTTGTTTATTTCCGGGGCTGCTTCAGAGGGAACATATCACTCCGATGGCGCGTGTTCCTGTTTTTAGTTTGCTTTTTATCAGAATACGCTGTTCTGACGGATGAAGATATCGTTCAGCATCAGGATCCTCCGGTTGGCGGGAGGATTCCCGGTTGCAAAATAATCCAGAAGGATCTCGAATGGCATACGTCCCTGATCCATTGCGCGCTGCCCGATCAGCGCACTGATCGAGCCGTTCAGGATGTAGGGACGTGTCGCATCTGTCATGGCAAACCCGATGTGTACGAGAGAGCCGGTCCTTCCGCACGACTGGATCGCGTTTGCCACAGCCGCCGCGTTATCGGGGATCGTATAGACAGCGTTGATCTCAGGATGCTTTTCAAGCATTTCCTTCGCGGCGCGGAACGCGTATTCCGGATCGCTCGTGATATCGCCGCTTTCGATGATCTCGCAGTTCGGATCAAGCGACGTGATCTCATCGATGAAACCCTGGCGCCGGTGGATCTGGCTGGACAGGTAATTTGAACCGTTCATGAGAAGGATCTTAAGGGATGAAGCTGTTGAGAAGTTGTGCAGCAGTCCGGCCGCGGTCTTGCCGCCGACATAGTAATCGCTTCCTATATAGCACAGTGGTTCAAAACCGGTCAGTTCGGAATTCAGCAGGATCACAGGGATCCCCCGGTCTGACAGTTCCTGAAGCCGGTTCACGATTTCTTTCGATTCGAGGGGTACGATGACCAGCGCGTTGATCCCTTCCGCAACCAGCTCGTCGATCAGTTTCATCTGCATGTCCGGCAGACAGAAATCAAAAAACCGCTTCTCGACCGCGATTCCGTATTCGACGAGCATTTTTTCCGCCTGTTCCGCGTTTCTGTTGACGATGGACCAGAATCCGTTGTTGTCGGTTTTGGAAATGAATCCGATCTTGTTTTTCTGATGCTTGAGCGCAAGCTGTTTTGCGGCGAGGCTTGGCCGGTAGCCGCACTCTTCCATGATCTTGCGGATCCGCGAGGCGACAACGGGATCCACCCGTCCCCGATTGTGCAGAACACGGTCCACAGTCCCGCGTGAAACGCCGGCAAGTTCCGCGATATCCCGGATCGTTAATGCCAAGATGCTCCCCCTTTCATTCGTATGCTAAAGTACACTGATATCATAACCGATTCAGAAGAAAAAAGCAATACAAAAACGAAATGGCACTTATTTGCGTGCACATGCACATAGACGTGAAAAATAATTAAGGGTGACAAAAATCCTGATGAATATATACAAAATGCCCTTTACTTTTTCGGAAGCCGTTGCTATTATCTATATATCAACGTGTGCATATTGACGTGGAAAAGGATTTGAATGCTGACGTATTGCGTGCATAGGCACACACAAGGGGACGGGCGGTACATAGATGGCTTTCCGTGGGGTACCTATACCGGGGAATACGGAGAAAGGCGGAGGAAGTGGACAAAAAGAGACCGAATTTTGTGGTGTTTCTGACAGACGATCAGGGGTACGGCGATCTTTCCTGCATGGGAGAAACGGATTTTCAGACTCCTCATCTTGACTCGGTTGCAAAAAGCGGCGTGCGGTTTACGGATTTTTATTCCGGAAGTCCTGTCTGTTCCCCATCCAGAGCGTCTCTCTTGACCGGACGGTATCCGGGGAACGCGGGCGTCAGGGCGATTCTTGCGGGACACAGAAAGGCGACCGGCCTTGACGCGGGGACGCCTACGATCGCACAGGCTCTGAAGGATATCGGGTATCAGACGGCAGCTGTCGGGAAATGGCATCTCGGGCTGAAAGAAGGATGCAGACCCAATGACAACGGATTTGATTATTTCTACGGTTTTTTGGCAGGCTGCGTTGATTATTACTCGCACATCTTCTACTGGTCGATGGCGGACGGACATACGAACCCGACACACGATCTTTGGGAGAACGGAAAGGAACTGTACGATAACGGAAAATACATGACCGAGATGATTTCGGAAAAGGCGGTCGAAATGATCCGGAAGATGCATGAACAGGACAAGCCGTTCTTCCTCTATGTCGCCTATAACGCGCCGCATTACCCGATGCACGCGCCGAAAAAATATCTCGACCGCTTCCCGAATCTTCCGCCTGACAGGCGCATCATGGCGGCGATGCTCTCCGCTGTAGACGACGGGGTCGGGGAGATCATGGACGAGCTTGAACGGCTCAGGATCCGGGACGATACCGTGATCTACTTCCAGAGTGACAACGGGCCTTCCAGAGAATCGAGAAACTGGCTCGACGGGAACCCCGATCCGTATTACGGTGGGACGGCAGGATCGCTCAAGGGACACAAGTTCAGTCTGTACGAAGGCGGCATCCGTGTCCCGTGCCTCATCAGCTGGCCGGGTCATATCCCGCCGGAGCAGGTGATTCACGAACCTTGCGCCGCGATGGACATTTTCCCGACGTTTCTGAAAATGGCAGGAGGGGATCCGTCGCAGTATGAACTCGACGGGGCTGATATCCTGGGCGTGCTCAGGGATGGCGGCAAGAGTCCGCACGCGGAGCTGTACTGGGAGATGGAGGACCAGACCGCGCTGCGCATGGGCAGCTACAAGCTCGTGATCAACGGCAGGCTTGTGGAATCCGAAAAACCGCTGGTACCGGTATTTCTGGCGGATCTGAAAAACGATCCCGGCGAGACGGTAAATCTTGTTGAGAAAATGCCGGAACTGGCAGAAGAGATGACAAATAAGGCAACAGCCTGGCGGCAGGGGATCGAAAAGACCTGGGATGAGAAATTCGCGGAACGGTACCGGTCGCTGACATAAACAGGGCATACCGCTCTAAAAGAGCGTGCAATTATCATAAGGAGGAATATATGATGAAGAAAATTATCGCAATGATGCTGGCAGTCCTTTTTGTCTGCGGAGCACTCACAGGGTTCCCGAAGCTGGCCGCGGCTGACGACGGCATTGAGAAGGAATCCCCCATGCTTGCCGAGCAGGTCAAGGCAGGAACGCTCCCGCCCGTTGAGGACCGTCTCCCCGCTGCTGCCGATATTATGGTAGAAACGGACAAGACGCCCGATGCACCTGAGTACGGCGGAACGCTGCGCAGGAACAACGGCGGACAGTGGGACTTTGGTCCATTCTGCGAAGAACCGCTCTTCCGCCTGACTGAGGACGGCGGTGTGACGCCAAACGTCGCAAAGGGATATGATGTGAGCGAAGACGGCATGACGTATACCATCTATCTCCGCGAGGGCATGAAGTGGTCGGACGGTGAACCGTTCACAGCAGACGATGTTCTGTTCTATTACAACTACATGCTCGTTACGGACGTTGATCCCGAAACCGGCGCGGTCACGAATTCCTATACCGGAAACTACTACAACTGGTATAAGACGACCGATCCTGCCGACGGACTTACCAAACCGGCGGTTCTTACCAAGATCGACGACTACACCTTCCAGATGAAGCTTTACAGTCCGAAGCCGCTGATCCTGCAGGCGATCGCGATCGACAATAAGTGGATGTTTGCGCCGAAGCACTGGTATAAGGACATCGTCGCGTTCGACAGCAGCAAACCTCACTGGACCGGTATCGAAGACCTGTCCCTCATCGGCGGTGCTGACCTTGTTGACGTGACAGAAGAAGAGGCAGTCAAGAACGCCGCTGCGAAGAGCAGTCTCTATCAGTTCGACAACTACACGAGTCTCGGCAACGCGCTTGGTTATCTCTACTGGAACTACGCCGGCCGGCCGACGCTCCGCGCGTGGAACATCATCTCCCCGCTGACAGATACAGTCCTTGTGTTTGAACGCAACCCCTACTTCTGGAAGACAGACGCTGCGGGCCGCCAGCTTCCGTACATCGACTATGTTGAAATGGTCACCATGGATGCGGGCCTCTATGCACAGGAAATGCTTGCCGGCAACATCGACATGAACGCGATCGAACTTGCCGATCTCGTAACCTATAAAGCGGGCGAGAAGACCGGAAACTACACGGTATATTCGAGCATCCAGCCGAACTGGACCGTCAGCTCTGTAGAGCTGAACCAGTCCTACAAGGATGAGCAGTACCGGAAGCTCTTCGAGAAAATCGACTTCCGTCATGCACTCTCCATCGCTGTAGACCGTCATGAGGTTAACGAGATCCTCTATAACGGTCTTGCCGAGGAAGCGCAGTGTGCGGCTCCTGAGGGCACCGACCAGTACAGGGAAGGCGCATCTGAGAAGTGGACCGAGTATGATCCGGCAGCTGCGAACGCGCTGCTCGACGGTATCCCTGAGATCAGCAATGACCGCAACGCGGACGGCTTCCGTTACTTCGTGGATGGCGAGCATGCCGGCGAGACCGTTCTGATCCAGCTCGAAGGCCATGAGAAATGCAACTCTGCTTCCGCTATCGCGCTGTTCGCGCAGTACTACAAGGAGATCGGCATTCAGCTGGTCGAGGTAAGCAATACCGCGCGCAACACACGTCAGACCAAGGTCACCTCAGGAAACGAGATCATGGCGTTGTATGAAGAGAACCTGAACGTTTTCAACCCGTCTGTCCGTCCGGACCGTGTCGGCGCGAACCGCAAGATCTGCACGTGGGTCGGTCTGTATGGTCTGGAACATGCCAATCCGATGACTCCGGAACCTGGCTCTGAAATGGAAAAAGTCGTCAACAACACCAAGAAACTCGCGACCGCGAGTACGCTCGAGGAAGCCAAGGCCTGCGGCGACGAGATGATCCAGAGCATGATCGACAATACATGGATCATCGGCTACGCCCGCAACACCATGAAGCTCACCGCTCTGAGCAACAAGGTCAAGAACTATGACCCGAACTACATTTCCTGCGACGAGCTCCGCTTCTACGGCAACACCAAACCCTATACCTGGTACATCGAAGATTAAGGGTCGTTTTTCCCCATCTGCGTTATGCAGATAACCCATAGTGATGGCAGCCGGCGGTTTTACACCGTTGGCTGCCACCAGACATATCTGCCCCTCATCAACATACAGAGAGGTTTTTATGAAATCCGAATTTCTTCGATTCGTCATTAAAAAGTTTCTGATCATGGTTTTGACCGTGTTTCTGATCTCGCTTGCGGTTTTCTATATCATCACGCTCCCTCCGGGAGACTTTCTGACCAACTATGTCGGTCAGCTGCAGGCAGCGGGTGAGTCGGTCTCTCAGGAAACGATCGACAAGCTGAAAGCCGTCTACGGTCTCGATCAGCCGTTCATCGTACAGTACTGGAAATGGGTTACCAATATCGTTTTTCATGGCGATTTCGGCTATTCATTCCTGTGGAAGATGCCGGTAACGTCTGTGATCCAGGCGTATATCGTTCCGACGATCGTGCTTTCGCTCGTCACGATGCTGTTCACGTACCTGATCTCGATCCCGATCGGCATCTACAGCGCGGTACATCAGTACTCATTGGGGGATTACCTGTTCACGAGCATCGGGTTTATCGGCATGGCGGTCCCGAACTTCCTTCTCGGTATCATCCTGATGTTCATCGCATTCAAGCTGACAGGGGATACGATGCTCGGATTCTTTTCCGCAAAGTATCAGACGGCGCCGTGGTCGTTAGAAAAGTTTATCGACCTTCTGAAGCACTGCATCATCCCGATCCTTGTCATCGGACTGATGAATACCTGCGGTCTGATGCGTACGATGCGGAGCCAGATGCTGGACGAGCTCAGCAAGAACTACACCCTGGCTGCCCGGGCCAAAGGCCTCAAAATGCGGGTCATCCGCTATAAATACTGCGTGCGCGCCGCGATCAACCCGATCGCAGCGTCGATCGGCTGGTCGCTCGTGAACATCTTCACGGGAACGACCATCGTCGCGATCGTTCTGAACCTGCCCTCCATGGGCCGGGTGATGTACGATGCGCTTCTTGACCAGGACATGTACCTCGCCGGCAGCTGGCTGTTCCTGATGGCTATCATGACGGTCATCGGCACGTTCCTGTCCGACATTCTGCTCGCGTGGCTTGATCCGCGGGCGAGAAAGGAATACATCCAGGGGTGACGCGTATGGCACAGAAGAAAAAAAGCTCCAATTACTACTACGCGTCTCAGTGGACCCTGATGTACGCAAAATTCAGGAAGCATAAGCTCGCAATGGCAAGTGCAATCATTCTTATCATTTTCTACCTGACTGCGATCTTCGGGAACTTCATCGCGCCGCAGGGAACGGAACAGTTCGACAGCCGCTACGTCAACTGCGGTCCGACACCGGTTCATTTTTTCCATGAAGGGAAATTCGTCGGTCCGTTCGTGTACGGTCTTCAGAAGGAACGTAATATGGAAACGTTCATGTATGAGTTCAGCGAAAAGAGCGACGAGATCTACCGAATCCGTTTCTTCCAGCAGGGGCAGCGCGGCGGGGAATACAAATGGCTCGGACTGTTTGAGAGCAACCTGCATTTGTTCGAGGCGGAGGAAGGCGGAGTGGTATTTCTGATCGGCACAGACTATATGGGGCGCGACCTGTTCTCACGAGTCGTGCTCGGCAGTCAGATATCCCTGTTCATCCCGATCGTCGGTATGATCCTGACGGTCTTTCTTGGGATCCTGATCGGCTCCATCGCAGGCTACTTCGGCGGTCGGGTGGATAACGTGATCCAGCGTCTCATTGAGGTCGTCCGGTCGTTCCCGCAGGTACCTCTCTGGATGGCACTCTCAGCCGCGATCCCGCCAACCATGAAACCGGCACAGATCTTCATGCTGATGACGATCATCCTGTCGCTGATTTCCTGGCCGGATATGGCGAGAACGGTTCGGAGCAAGTTCTTCTCGATCAAGAAAGAGGATTACATCATGTCAGCCCGCATCTCCGGCGCTCCCGGAAGTGCGATCGTCATGCGGCACATGATCCCGAGCTTTTTAAGTTATATCATCGTCCGGATGTCGCTCACGATCCCGCATCTGATCGTCGGCGAAACGACACTGAGCTTTTTAGGGCTCGGTCTCCGTTCCCCCGCGACGAGCTGGGGTGTCCTTCTGCAGGAAACGAATAAGCTGGAGACGATCATGTTCTTCGGATGGAAACTTCTTCCGATGATCTTCGTCTTCATCACGGTCCTGGCGTTTAACTTTCTCGGCGACGGACTCAGAGACGCCGCGGATCCATATAAGTAAGGAGGCGGCCGTATGTTATTCCAGAAGAAGAATGAACAGAAGAGATATTCGCTTCCCGACAATGTCCTCCTGAAGGCGGAGGATCTGAGGGTCAATATAAAGATCGATGGCGCGGTGCTCAACGCGGTGCGGGGTATCGATCTGGAACTGAAGAGCTGCGAGACACTCGGTCTGGTCGGTGAGTCCGGCTGCGGGAAGAGTGTCACAAGCAAAGAGGTCATCGGGATCAACCCTTCCAACTGCTCGTCGACAGGCAGCATCCTGTTCAAACGGAAGGACGGGACCGTATTGAACCTGCTCGAGCTCGAACGGGACGGCGCGGAGTACCGCGCGATCCGCGGCAACGAGATCGCCATGATCTTCCAGGAGCCGATGACCGCGTTCTCCCCACTGTACACGATCGGTAACCAGATGAGCGAGATCATTCTGATCCATCATCCGGAGGCGACGAAAAAAGACGCGAAGGAAAAGATCATCGAAATGATGAAACTCGTCGGGATCGCAAATCCCGAGATCCGCTTCGACCAGTATCCGCACGAGTTTTCGGGCGGCATGCTGCAGCGCGCGCTGATTGCCATGATGCTGAGCAACGAGCCGGACCTTTTGATCGCGGACGAGCCGACGACGGCACTGGACGTGACGATCCAGGCGCAGATCCTCGACCTCATGAAACGGCTCCAGTCTGAATTAGGCATGTCGATCCTGTTTATCACGCACGACCTCGGCATCGTAGCGAGCATGTGCCAGCGGGTCGCCGTCATGTATCTCGGTGAGATCGTCGAATTCGGATCGGTCCGCCAGATTTTCCACAATCCGAAGCATCCGTACACGGGAAACCTCCTCCGGTCGCTGCCACGCATCGATTCCGACAGGGAAGAGAAGCTGTATGCGATCAAGGGCGTTGTGCCGGTGCCGGTGGATCTTCCCGAAGCCTGCGGGTTCCATGAGCGGTGCGAACAGTGCATGGAAGGTATCTGCGACAAACGGTTCCCGCCTGTTATCGAAGTCGAGCCCGGGCATTTCGTAAGATGCGCCCTGTACGGAAAAAGCGAGGGATAAGGTATGAATAAAGATAATATCGTACTTGAGGTAAGGAATCTTACCAAGACCTATGAATCCGGAAAGACGAAGGTCTACGCGTTGTCCGATGTTTCCTTCACGGCGAGGGAAGGCGAGACGATCGGCATCGTCGGCGAATCAGGCTGCGGCAAGACGACGCTGGGACGCTGCATCGTGCGCGGCATCGAAGCGACGAGCGGCGAGGTGATCCTCCATAAGGACGGCAGGCAGATCGACTTTCTGAAAGCGACGAAGAGTGAGATGAAAGAACTCCGCCCGGATATCCAGATGATCTTTCAGGATCCCTACGGGAGCCTTGACCCCCGCATGACGGTTTACGACATCATCAGCGAGCCGCTCCGTTACTTCGGCAATTCCACAAAGGATGAGATCAATCGGAAGGTCGATGCGATCACCGAAAAGGTCGGCCTCGACAAATCATTTTTGAGACGCTATCCGCATGCGTTTTCCGGCGGTCAGAGGCAGAGGATCGGGATCGCAAAGTCTTTGATCCTGAACCCGAAAGTCGTCGTCTGCGACGAGGCGGTCTCTGCGCTTGATGTGTCCATCCAGGCGCAGATCATCAACCTGCTGGAGGAACTGCAGGATGAGCTCGGACTGACTTACCTGTTCATTTCCCACGCGCTCGCGGTCGTAAGGCACATCTCGGACCGCATTATGGTCATGTATCTGGGGAAGGTCGTGGAATTCGGTGATACGGAAGATCTCTTCAAAAATCCGATGCATCCATATACGAAGGCGCTGCTTTCTGCCGCGCCGATTCCGGATCCGGACTATAAGATGGAGAGGATCATTCTCGAGGGTGAGGTCCCGACCCCCGTGAACCCGCCGAAAGGATGTCATTTCCATCCGAGATGCCGCTATGCCACGGAACAGTGCAGAAACACGTATCCGCCGTTCGAGAAAAGAAACGGACGCTACATCGCCTGCTGGAACAGCGGCGCCATGGAAGCGGAATAGCGGTTCCGGGCTTCCGGTCATGTGCTGCAATAGAAGAAAATGGAGCTGCCTGAAAACAATATGGAAAAACATCCGATTATCCTGATCATGACGGATCAGCAGCGGGCGGACACGATGCATTATATCGATCCCGCGTCGCCCTGCGTCACGCCGCATCTCGACGCGCTTGCATGTGACAGTGTCTGTTTTACGAATGCGTATACAAACGCGCCGGTCTGTACGCCGGCGCGTTCATGTCTGCACACAGGCCTTTATCCGAGCGTTACCGGGATGAGTTCGAATATCTATCAGCCCGGCTGCGTTACACACGAGATCGCGGACGCGCCGTACCTTCTGAGCCGGCGCCTCGGTCAGGCCGGATATCGCTGCGGATATACAGGAAAATGGCATTTGGGTCTCGGAAAAGACAAGACGGCAAGCCGCGAAGGACGCAGTCTTCTGAAAAAACGGGAGAAGGGCTTTATGGGTGCCGACGCGTATCTGAACTACGGAACGCTCCCGAGCAGCGTTGGCTTTAACGGAGACGACTTTCCCGGTCATGGCGGCGGCGGTGAGGAAACAGATCTGTTCCTTGACTGGCTCCGGGAAAACGGCAGAACATATGAGAAGGCGAACGTGTACGGCGGCAAGCGGCCCGGCGATCACGCGCACGGCGCGGAGATCGTCTCCGGCGAGAACACTACGGTGCAGTTCTTTCTCGCGGAGCGCGCGAAAAAGATCCTTTCAGAGATCTCGGACAGTCCGTTCCTCCTCTGCGTCAACTACTGGGGACCGCACGAGCCCTATGTTGCCCTGAAGGAAGACTACGACCTGTACCGGGACATGCAGATCCCGCCGTGGAAAAGCTTCACCTCCTCAAAGAAGGTCGAGAACAAGCTGCACCGTCTTGTGCAGCGGCCTGAGCAGGATTGGTCGTTTTTTGAGAACAATCTGCGGCATTATTACGCCCTGCTCACGGGGATCGACCGTTCGATCGGGTATCTGATCGAAGAGCTGAAGAGAAAAGGACTCTACGATGAGAGCTATATCATCTTCATGGCAGATCACGGCGACTCGCAGGGCTGTCACAACGGATTGGAGAACAAATCCGGCCACATGTATCAGGAGACGACGCGGATCCCGCTCATGATCAAGCCGCCGAAAGGTATGCCCGCGGGGATCCGGGACTGTCTCGCGTCTACGGTCGATATCTACGCGACGATCCTGGATATCGCGGGATACAATGAGAGCGCGTTCCAGGCGGGACACTCCCTGCTGCCGGTTTTATGCGATACGAACGCAAAGGTGCGCGATTACGCCGTCTGCGAATGTGTCAGCGCATTCCCGCTCATCGCGGATCAGCGGATGTACCGGGAAGGACGCTGGAAATATGTGTTCAATGCCGGAGGAAGCGACGAACTCTATGATCTGGAATCTGATCCGTACGAGATGAACGATCTCATAGATGACCTAAAGCATGCGGCAGACCTGAAGAAACTGCGGGAAGGACTCGCGAAGGCGATGTACAGCCATGGGGACGGCGCGGCTCCCTGGTTCTGCAAAATGAACCACCTTCTCGACTGGGAACTGTAAGCGGAGAATAGAAAATGCGGGAAATCGACAATATAAACATCCTCAGGGCGATCATCATTCCGGAAAAAGGCAAAGGAGAAGACAAGTGAAACAGAAGAATGTACTGCTGCTGTTTTCCGACCAGCACAGAGGAGACTGGCTTCCCGGGGCAAACGGAGTGAAAGGCCTTGATATGCCGAACCTGCTTTCCCTTTCGGAAGAGGGTTTCTCGTTTACGAACTGCGTGACACCGTCACCGCTCTGTGCGCCGGCGCGTGCATGTCTCGCACTCGGGGACGACTACGACCACTGCGGGACATACAACAACCGGTTCTGCATGCCGACGGACAGGAAAACGGTTTACTCTCTTGTCCGGGACAGAGGTTTCCTGGTTGGAAGCGCCGGTAAGCTCGATTTGCACAAACCGTGTCTTTACTGGAGCGAAAGCGGCTGGCTGCCGCAGCTCGGCAAGATCGGATTTACCGACGCTGTTGACAGTGAGGGAAAGTGGGATACGCTCTGGGCGTCGTACACTGAAGCGAACGGACCTTACGGCGCATATCTCAGAACAAGCGGCCTCATGAATGAATACGCAAGAGACTATACCATCCGCTTTTTTGACCCCATGACCACGGCACCTGCCTCACTTCCGGACGAAGCATATGCCGACAACTGGGTCACGGACACGGCGCTGAGGATCCTGGACAGGTTTTACGCATCGGGACAGCCCTGGTTCATGACGGTGAACTTCTCCGGGCCGCATGATCCGTGGGACATCACGGAGGCCATGGCGGAGGAGGCGGCTGCCTTCGATCCTCCGATGAACGACGGATGCGGAATGGATCCCGTTCTGCTGAAGAATGTAAGGAGAAACTACGGGGAGATGCTGAAAAACATTGACCGAAATATCGGAAAGGTCCTCGATTCACTCCGGAAAAGCGGGCAGTACGACGATACTCTGATCATCTACAGCGCAGATCACGGTGAGATGCTTGGTGACCGGGGGCAGTATTACAAAAGCAAGCCCTACCGGGCATCGGTCCATATTCCGCTGATCCTGTCCGGCCCCGGCATTTTGCACGGAGCAAGGATGGATACGCCGGTACAGCTGCAGGACGTATCCGCCTCCATCGCCGAATGGTGCGGCGCGGTTCTTCCAAAAGACCGGGATGGAAGGTCTCTTCTGAGGATCGCGGAGGGAACGGATGCCTCTCCAGTCCGGAACTGCCAGATCTCGAAGCTGTCCAAGTCTGTCAAGACCGATGACAGCTTCCGGGGATATGAGGAATTTGCGGCATATGAGAAGACCATGTCGGATCAGGCCTTTTTCAGCGGGATCTGCCGTGATCTTGATATTCCGTGGAAGGAGATCCCGCCCGTCAACCGGGAACAGGTACCGGACTGGGCGTGCCTGATCGCGGAGGAATATAAACTAATATTGTACGCGGACGGGAGAAAGGAACTGTACCGGACGGACGATACATTTGAACAGAACGATCTGTCCGGAATCGAGCCGGAACTTGGCGAACAACTCGAAAAGCGGTATCATCTCAGCGTGTTCCGCGGTGAAATTATCTGAATCTCCAGGAGGAAGAATATGCTCTCGAAAGAACTGAAAATGCTCGCGATGCGGTATATGCCGATCATCATGAAAGACAAAAACGAACCATTCCCTATCCGGAACATCGGGATCACCGTTTTCGACGGACCGAAAGCTTCCATTACGTTCCCGAGATTTAATATCGATCCCGGACAGTATGGATGGAAAATGCTGATCGAATACGCGGTCTACATGGATTACGACATCCAGCACCTGTATGAGCTCGAGCATATGTGGGTCGCGGTCGGGGAGGACGGAACGGTGAAGAACTGCCTGTGCAGCTATCACGGGATGCTGATGCATGCGTCCGGGATCCCCGATCTGTACCAAACGAGAAACGGGCTGCCGGTCCTTTACATGCAGCCCGGCAAACACGCGTTCATGCCGGATCCGAAACTGTTCGGCCTGCATGTACAGAGGGACACCTGCTGCCGGGAACTGGCGGGCGGAGGGCTTTTGATCCCGCCCATGCTGCGGGATAAGATGAGCACTACCCCGGAACAGGATGAAAGGATCCGCGCCTATATCCGGAAACACTTTTCGTTCACGCCGGCGTGGGAGTTCGAGCCGATGGAACCTTTGAAAGAGGACCTGTACGTTACCGCGGAGGAACTGCTGGAAATGATCCCCCGTCTCGTGGAAGAGCAGCTGGCAATCATCAGACAGGATGTGGATGAAGCATAAAACTCTGGTGATTTTCACTGATATGCGCGATACGGTCATCGGCGAATCGATCCGGATATGACGAACTGATATCCGCCGATAAATATTCTGATAAAATCTGCCACTTCAGTCTGCGGTCTTGTGTGCAGCTGCTGCTTTTATAAAGATGCGGCTGCACCCGGGATCGCAGGTATTTGAGGAACTTACCGTGTTCTGTAAACATCTCATACATGGCGTCCCTGTCATCATCATTTTGTGCGTAATCATCGGGACCGGGCACTGATAAAAATCAGATTCTCCCGTCGGGGCAGGTCCTCCAAAAGCGTCTGCGCTATTGCGTCGGTAAAATGATGCGTCGGAAAGCCGCTGAACAGGCGCAATAATCTTGCGTTCATGCTCATTCTCAGATCTGTTTCTTTTCTCTTGTATATACCGTTCCGGTTTCCGACCATTGAGGGATGATTTGCTGCCCGCAAAGCTTTACGGATCCATCGCCGCAAATACATAAGGTCTCAGGCAAGCCTTCGATGAAAAATTCTTTTTGCGATTTCGGAGAGAGCTTCCTTCGGGTTCCTTCCGGATCCGTCAAAATACCGTCTTTGATGGAGAGAGAAGCCCCAAGCGCGGCATTTATATACATTCCGTCCTTTGCTTTGCACGATGGTGCTTCCCGGTACGCGATGCCGAGGAACCGGAGCATCTCCGCTTCGTAAACATCCCACGTCTGTGCCGTGATCTCGATTTTGAGCTTATCACAGTCCGATTCGTCATACAGCCTGGAAGCACAGTCCGCGTAGTCCTCCAGAAAATCGAAAAATGCTGTCATATCCTGCTGTTTGTTCCGGTAATATGGTTTCCCTTTATCCCTTTGCCAGATGGATTCCAGGCCTTTGATGCCACGCTGTTTTTCAACAAAAGCGATTGAATCTTCAGTATTTTCCCGGTACAGGTAAATCAAAGCAGGATGCAGCGGTTTGAGCAGATCCATGATGCTGTGAACAAATTTCGTCAGCCTCGGATAATCCGCCCCGTTCAAAAGATATGTAAAAATCTGATACTGGAAAATACTGCTGTCTGATATGTAAATTGTGTCATGATGCAATGCCGCATTCACGAAGGCTTTCCATTTTTCAAAGGCAGCCGGTTCATAGCGTTCCAATGGAAAATCCATCGCATCGTATTGCAGAAGCTCTTGATACCATGCCGTGTTTTCCTGTCCGGGCATTCTTCTTGCTGCAGTCAGATAATCGATTCCAACGGTAGTTGCTCTGATTTCAGCGATCCTTTCCAGCATTTCAGCAGCTTCCGGATATTTTTCCGTAAAAAGGCGGTACTCCTCTTTTGTCAGGCAGGACTCGGAAAAGAACAGCAGGGGATGCGGCTGCGAAACCTCGTGCAGCCAGCGGACATCCCGGTTGTTCCTGACCAGTTGTTCAAAAAGCTTATATGCGTTTGTGGTCTTACCTGTCCCCGGAAGTCCTTCCAACAAAATCAGTCTGTTCATCTGTAGATTCTTCCTCTTGCGCCGTATATCTTTCAAAAGCATAACCCATATTCCGGAAGGAACATCTTGATTTTGATTTCATCCGCCTTATTTCTCCGTCCTGCAAAGCGCATCATACACCCAGTATCTACATTATACCAATCAAGTACTGCCCCATTGGCGGACTTGAAAGGGTATAAGTCCTGAGTGGGACATTATTTCGGAGAAAAAGTGTTGTTTTTGCGGATGAAACAAGGATTGTAAATAAAAGAAGTGACTCATCGGGGACTCGAACCCCAAAAACACTGAGTTTGAGTTTAAACCTTATATTGGTCATTATTTTTACAAGGTATTTTCAATATGTTTTTTCATTACAGGATGCCATGAATCTTGACAATATGGAACTGATTTGCTCATATTGTTCGTCTGAAGATTGATTTGATTCAAGCAGAGGTCTCTTGGATATACTGAATAATAATCACATAAGAAAATTTTTCTATTTACCTTCCGCGAAAATTGCGAATAAATTTTTGAAAGAAAATTATGATATACTACCAATGATCTGATGCGGGTGAATGAGGACGGCAGTCTTTCCTTTGCCGGCAGGGCGGATAAGTATTTTGTCAATAACGAAGGCCGCAAATTCGATTCAGGCATCGTGGATATGCAGATGTCCGCTCAGTCTGCCGTGAACCGCTGTGCGGTTGTGCCCGTCATGGATAAACGCATCCATGATACTGTGCCGGTTCTCTATGTGGTTCCTGTGGAAAAGGGACCGCAGGCTGCTGAATCCATTCGGCAGGCATTTGTGGATGTCTATGTGAAAAATAAGTCCATTCCTGCGGAAAACCTCCCCTCACAGTTCATGATCGTTGACGATATTCCGCTGAATCCCAACGGGAAGCTGGACATATACCGCATCACACGTGAACGTCTGGAGGGAGATGCCTGGAACCTGATCCCGGTCATGGACAAGGATCAACTGGCTGATATCAGGACCGAGCACAGGAAGCATGTGAACAGCATGACCGGCGGTACCCTGCCCCACGGTATGGAAAATAACTCCGCTTACAACGTTTTCGATTTCTTTACCGGCGGATCCGGTGAGAATGCTGATGATCCGATTACCAAAACACTGGAATTTCTGAAGCGCAAAGATATGAAACCCTGGGATATTTTCAATCCCTTCATGCACTATAAGCTGCTCATGCCGGATAATCCGGATGAAAGACTGAAGATGCCGGAGATTCCGCAAAACATCAGGAAAGCAGGACTGAAATATGTCAACCGTATTGCCGGTATCCCATACGGACGTAAGTCGATCGACATCGACTTCGAAGAAGACTGATATTCAGGGGCAGACGCCTCTGTGCCTGTCAGCTGCGTATTGAAAGATAAAATCAGAAAGCCAGCGGAAAACAAAGCTGTATGTTTATTTTATGATCAGTGGTTTGAAATTGATAATGTACACGCTTTGATCGTGTTTTGTACTGAATAGAATAATATTCTTAAAAATTAAAGCGAAGCGCCCTGATGTTGTATAACCCGGATTGCTTCGCTTTTTATTTTCTGAAAAGTTATATGTCATTTAGTTATTGTGTGTTGCTGTATCGCATTGAGATCATACAACAGATTATAATTACTTCATTCGATCAAAAATGGGGGTATGAAAAATATGAAAAAAACAATTCGTTCAAACAGACCGGAATCCATTTTTGCTGCAGCTGTGGTGCTGCTCCTGTTTGCAGCAGTCCTTTCCGCAGGGGCTGAGGAGGCCGTTCAGTCACTTTCTTATGATGGATATACATTGGAACGGGCAGTTGTTTTAAGCCGTCACAACATCCGTTCACCGCTGAGCGGCGGAGATTCTCTGTTAGGGACGATCACACCTCATGAATGGTTCGACTGGTCTTCTAATCCGAGTGAACTTTCCCTGCGGGGTGGTGTTCTGGAAACAGAGATGGGGGAATATTTCCGAAAGTGGCTGGAAGAGGAAGGGCTTTTCCCGGAAAACTACCATCCGGAATTTCCGCAAGTCCGTATTTATGCAAACTCAATGCAGCGGACGATTGCGACAGCCCGGTATTTCACCGCAGGGCTGCTGCCGACTGCGAACATGCCCGTCGAATATCACATGGATTTTGACACCATGGATCCGGTTTTTACACCGCAGCTGACTTTCATTTCCGAAGTTTATAAAGAATACGCTGAAGCTCAGATCCGGGCGCTTTTCACGGAAAAGATCCGCGAGCTGGCGGATAATTATGCTTTGCTCACCGATGTTATCGATCTGGTCGATTCTCCTGCTTATCAAAACGGAAACGTCGGTAATTTTCTGGTCGATGATACCGAGATCATTCTTGAAAAAGGCATTGAAGCCGGTATCAAAGGCTCACTGAAGACCGCTTTTTCCGTGAGCGATGCGCTGGTTCTGCAGTATTATGAAGAACCGGACGCGAAAAAAGCCGCCTTCGGACATGAACTGACGTTCAGTCAATGGGAAAAGATCGCTGAGATCAAAGATCTCAGAAATGATGTTTTATTCACCGCACCGCTGATCGCGGTAAATTCCGCGCATCCGCTTCTTCAGGAGATCCGTTCGGAAATGACATCTGACGGCAGGGTTTTCACCTTCCTCTGCGGACATGATTCCAACTTAAACAGTGTTCTTGCAGCACTTGACACGGCCGAATATGAACTGCCTTATGCATTGGAAAAGAAGGCACCGATCGGTTCAAAGCTGGTTTTCGGCAAATGGCTGGATCCTGATGGAAATGCTTTCTGGTCGATCGACCTGGTATACCAGACACCGGATCAGATGCGCAGCCTCTCGCTGCTGGATATGAAGAACCCTCCTGCTGTTTTTCATATCAGTCTGAACGGTATGGAGCGGAATACAGACGGCCTTTATGCCGAGGATGACCTGCTGGAGCATTTTAATCTGGCAATTAAAGCTTATGATCAGCTCATAGAAGAATACGCTGCCGCGGAAGCAGAAGTCCCGGTTCCTTCGGAGTCTTCGGCCGTTGAGTAGTGTATGTCAGATTTGGCTGTTCCCGGAATGGTGAGACAGACATATAGAGATACAGCAGAACCACAGGCAGCCTCTGTGGGCTGCGCTGACAACGTCGGATGACACTGGTTTACCGAAAATGAGACGAAAGGAAAGCTTGCTGAAGAGGCTGTCCGGTCTGTTGCTTTTCATTTTCACAGATCATTCCTTCTTCCGACCACTGCGGGATGATCTGCTGTCCGCAAAGCCGTATGGAATTGTACGTAAAAAACAAAAATGTTTCAGGCAAACTTTCTATGAAAAAATCTGTTTGCGATTTTGGAGAGAACTTCCTTTGGGTTTCTTTCGGATCCGTCAGAATGTCGTCTTTGATGGAGAAAGAGGCTCCAAGCGTAGCGTTCACATATGTTCCGTCCTTAGCCTGGTATATGAAAAACAGATGGCAGGAACTGAAGAAACAAAATATAATTAACGGACAAGGGGATAAAAAGTCCCCTTTGTCCGTTTAAGGCTGCGGACACCTCATTTAGCGGTGTAATTGCCGATGATGCGGCCAACTGCTATGATATTGCCGGAATTACCTTCTGCATCGATATCAAGTCCGTCCATGAATTCCTGAAGCTTAAGTGCCTGGCCCAGACCGCCTTTGGCTCTTTCAACAGAAGCTCTAAGTGCAAAAACATAGATGTTGTACTGATGCGTAATTCCCGTTTGCGGATTAGGTCCGAAATATTCAGCCGCAGATGCCCAGCCTTGCGGGAGAGTGGTCTCAGTAATCCCTGCAGACTTCCAGTGAAGAAAGTTGTTTGTATTCATGTCAACCATATAGATGACATATGCAGCCGCACCTTCGACAGGCTCCCAGGAAAGCTGTGGAGAAGCATTCTCTCCTGAGGCATTGCTGCATATCTCATCCCATTTCCCGTCATGCAGACTCTCCGAGGATACCTTAAACCCGGGATAAGCGCTTACGTACTTGTCATCTTTGTTATCTGTCTGACCGTCTGACGGTACGTCTGTTGTTTCTTCGATATTGTTCGCCGCCGAAGCGATTTCTTTCGTGCGGTATCCTGCTATTCCAAAAGCGAGCCCTCCTAAGAGGAGCAATAATAAAAATTTTCGCATAAGGGTCCTCCTTATCACCATCGTCAAACAGATTGATGGGAGCAAAGAATCCGGCCGGTTCTGAGACTGCACACCCCCGGCCCTTTGATTTCGTCCGTTCCTATTCCTGTATGCGCCATGTATCACGGCTGGACTGCAGCACATCCTGCGATGCTTGTTTCTGCTGGTCCGCACGGCCGGAAGCGCTGTTCCTGAATTCGGTCGGCGTGGTCCCGATCACGGATTTGAAAACGGTTGAAAAATACATCTGATCCGTAAAGCCGACCTCGAAAGAGATTTCCTTTATCGATTTATCCGTACCCGCGATCATCATGCAGGCACGTCTGATACGAAATTCAGTAAGATATTTTTGTGGCGGGATCGCGACTTGCTGCATAAAAATACGGTAAAGACGGCTGCGGGAAATACCCAGAGCCCGGGCGACATCCGAAACCGTGATGAAATCGCCGTAATGTTCTGCAATATAATCGCAGGCTCCCTGAAACTGTACCGTTCCCCTTTCAAGTTTTTCCCCGAGAACATTTTCATTGTCCCTGATCAGAAAAGCCAGCAGATTGTAAAGCCTTGCACTCATTTGAATGGTCTCATACGGCAGGTTCCCACGCGCGGCATAAATATCCGCCAGAAGTTCCCGGAACGTTTCCGGATCTGAAAGGGTTATCACCGGATTCTTGACAGAAAAACGGGTCGCGTCCAACAGAAAACCGGCATCGGTCCCATTGAACCCCACCCACCAGAATTCCCATGGATTTTTTTCGTCCGCGATATAGTTGATAGGCATATTCGGATAGATTAAAAAGGCATCACCCGTCTCAACCGGGTAGCTGCGGTTGTTCAAGATAAATGTTCCGCGGCCTTTGATCACCAGATGGATCAGGTAAAAGACACGGATCTCCTGTCCACGGCTTTCCAGCGGAGCACATTGCTGCCTTCCCGTACGATAGACCGTCAGGGAAGCCATCGTCCGCAGCTGGTTTTTAAAAGATAGCTTATATTCTTTCTCATTCATGGCATTGTCTTCAAAAACAAATATCTGCCATTCTCTTATACCATATTATCAAAGAAAGTGACAGCGAGAAAAAACACATTTTTCCTGTGTAATTTAGCCGAAAAACTATGAACATGCAACAAATCTTAATAAGTTTGCAACTTCTTTTTATAGACAGTTCAGACCTATTCATGTAGAATCCATTAATAACAATATGCGATCGGAGCAGAAATATGGCAGCAAATGAAGAGTATGAAGATAGTGAGCTGTCTTTCTCAAGAAGCAGACGGTTCAAAAACTGGCTGAAAAATGCCTTTACCAATCCCTATAATATTCTTGTATTCATCTCAGTCGTAGCGCTGGGCATCCTGGTTGTATGGCCGCTGCTGCAAATGGTTTTCTCGACATTCCAGCTGGCACCGTCTGAAGCCAAACGTGTTCACGGCACTGCCGGAGAATTTACATTGTATTATTGGCAGCGTCTGTTCCACAGTCAGGTTTCACAGAACATGCTGTACAAACCGCTGCTCCACTCATTGCTGATCGCATCCAGCGTTTCGGTGCTGAGCATTCTGATAGGTTCTCTGATCGCCTGGCTGATGGTACGCAGCGATCTCCCGGCAAAGGGATTTTTCTCCATGGCCGTGATCATTCCTTACATGATCCCTTCATGGTGTAAATCCATGGCCTGGATCAGCACGTTCAAAACGTCGCGCATCGGGGGCACAGCAGGCCTGCTGAGTTATATCGGTGTCACGGTTCCCGAATGGCTGGCTTACGGTCCGGTGGCGATCATATGTGTGCTCACGATCCATTATTACGCTTATGCTTATCTGCTGGTTTCCGCTTCACTGCGCTCCATCAACTCCGAACTGGAGGAAATGGGTGAGGTTATCGGCGCACCCCGGCTGATGATGCTCCGGAAAATCACTTTCCCGCTGGTCCTTCCCTCAATCCTTTCCGCTTTCATCCTGATCTTTTCCAAGTCCATGGGGACATTCGGGGTTCCGGCCTTTCTGGGAATGAAGGTCAGTTATTACACCATTTCCACAATGCTGTACAGCAATATCAAACAGCAGCAGACAAACATGGCCTATGCAATCAGCCTGATTCTGATTGCAATCGCCGCAATCGTGATCTTCATCAACCAGCGTGTGATTGGCACACGGAAATCCTACGCGACGATCGGCGGTAAGGGCGGACGTTCCAATGTTCTTTCTCTCAAGAAAGCCAAAGCAGCTGTTGTGATCATCCTGACGCTCTTTCTGGCAGCTGCAGTGATCATGCCGATCGGCACCCTGATCCTTCAGAGCCTGATGCTGAAACTGGGTGATTTCAGCTTCGAAAATCTGACCCTGCATTATTGGATTGGGAAAGGCACGCCGGACATCTTCAACAGCGAACCCGGCGTTCTGGTCAATCCGCAGTTCTATCAGGTGCTGGGCAACTCCCTGAAGCTTGTCGTGATTGCCTCTCTTATCGCTACTTTCTGCGGGCAGATGATCGGCTATGTCAATTCACGCGGACGGCACCTGTTTTCCGGACGTCTGGTCGAACAGCTGGTTTTCATCCCTTACCTGATTCCCTCCATTGCCTTCGGCGCGATGTACCTTTCCATGTTCTCAAAAGCCAGAACCGTAACCGTATTCGGCAAGGTCATCACGCTGATGCCTTCTCTCTACGGGACTTTTGCCCTGCTCGTTCTCGTGACAGCGGTCAAAAACCTGCCGTTCTCCAGCCGTTCCGGTACCGCGAACATGCTGCAGATCAGTACCGAACTTGAAGAAGCCGCTCACATGTCAGGTGCCAATTTCCTCACCCGCATGGCGCGCGTGATCCTGCCGCTTTCAAAGAACGGATTCATGAGCGGCCTGATGCTGATCTTCATGGCTGTGATGAAGGAACTTGACCTGCTGGTCATTCTGATCTCACCGAAAACTCAGACGCTTCCGTATATGGCTTATTCTTATACGTCCGGCGGTATGGACCAGTATTCCAATGTCGTTGCTACGCTGATGTTCCTTATCGTATTTCTGATTTACTGGATCGCCAACAAATTCTTCAACGCTGACATCAGTCAGGGCTTCTGATCAATAAAGGAGAATCTCCTATGAGCAATATCGTACTGAAAAATATTGACAAGTTTTACGGCAATAATCATGTTCTGAAAAACCTGAACCTCACAGTGAACGACGGCGAATTCATGACGCTGCTTGGGCCTTCCGGATGCGGAAAGACGACAACGCTGCGTGTAATCGCCGGTCTGGAGAAACCGCAGAACGGGATCATCACCATGGATGGCAGGATCGTTGTCAACGCGAAGGAGCTGTTCTTTGAAGATCCCGGCAACCGTGAAATGAATCTGGTTTTCCAGTCTTATGCCCTTTGGCCACACATGACCGTATTTGATAATGTCGCGTTCACACTTTCCGTAAAGAAAATCAAAAAGGATGAGATCACCCATCGGGTCAATGACGCTCTCCAGCGGATGCGCATAGAAGAATATGCCAAACGTTACCCCTCTGAACTTTCCGGCGGACAGCAGCAGCGCGTTGCGATCGCCCGCGCCATCGTTTCCCAGCCGAAAGTGCTGCTGCTTGATGAACCACTTTCCAACCTGGATGCAAAGCTCCGTGTTGACATGCGCTCGGAAATCAAACGCCTGCATCATGAAATGGGAACAACGATCATTTATGTGACCCATGACCAGATCGAAGCCTTGACGATGTCGACCCGTATCGCCATCTTCTTTGAAGGTGTGCTGGAACAGGTCGATGAACCGATGAAGCTGTATCAGAATCCCGCTTCGCTCAAAGTTGCGGATTTCATTGGCAACCCCCGCATCAACTTCATCGACGGTACCGGAACGGTGAATACCGACGGCAGTCTGACGATTGATTCCATTGTCGGACAGATGACCTTCGGGAAGGAACATCTGACAGAGAATATTCCATCAGCCGGGAAATTCCCGGTGGTGCTCGGTATCCGTCCGGAGAAAATTGAAATCGTCACAGCCGGTACTGCTAACACAACGACCGGTGCGATTTATTCCGTCCAGCCTGCCGGTGCCGATACAACGATCCATGTCAAAGTGGGTGATGAAATCATCATCGCAAAGAAGATCGGCATCTGTAATTATCCGATCGATGCTCCTGTCGGACTGAAGATCGAACCGGACCACCTGAATGTTTTTGCAAAAGAAAGCGGAAAGATCATCAAGACCGCGGTCCTGGAACAGTAAACTAAAGGCACCGGATGCCTTGGTAAAAATAAAAGGAGTGAAAAATGAAAAAATTGTTGTCTTTGCTTCTGGCTTTCTGCCTGATCCTTGGATGCAGTGCTGTTGTTTTCGCTGATGACCAGTGGGCAGAAGAAAACGGTCTGAATAAGACCGAGTCTGTAGAAGAGCTTTATGCCGCAGCTCTTGCCGAAGGCGGTGTTGTGAACCTTTACGGTTGCACCGGCCGTGATGAAACAGTTGCTAAGAGCTTCGAAGCAGCTTATCCGGGCATGACCGTAAACTTCTATGACCTGGGTATCAATGAAATGCTCGAAAAATTCAGCCGCGAATATGAAGCCGGTATCCACACCGCCGATGTCCTTCAGCCGAAGGAACAGAGTGGCAGCATTTTTATGGATTATATTGAAGAAGGACTGCTTCACAACTATCATCCGGAAGATATTTTCGGTGAAGTCGATCCGGCCTATTTGACCGTCACCCCGTTCGTTATCGAACTCGACTGGTGGAACTACAACACAGAACTCTACTCCGAAATGCCGATTACTTCCTGGTGGGATCTGACCAAACCGGAATGGAACGGGAAATTCGTATTCCTGGATCCGAACGGTGAACCGGACCTGATCGTTCTTTTCGAGAACCTGATCAAATACTCCGACCTGATGGCCGCCGACTATGAACGTGTCTTCGGCGAACCAATCGTCCTGGCAGACAATGAACCGGATGCCGGCCATGCCTGGATCAACCGTGTCGCGAAGAACGGCGTTATTATTGAAACCTCCAACACCAACATCGTGAAAGCAGTCGGCGGAGCCAAGGGCATGACCGATGCTCCTCTCGGCTACGGCGTTTCCTCCAAACTGCGCGAACGCGACCAGCAGGGCTTTGTTCTGGGTGTCGATCCTGCTCACTTTGAAGATGAGACCCCGACCACTGCTGTCAGCTTCATGATCATCCAGATTGCTGACCACTGCGAACATCCGAACGGCGCGAAACTCTTCGTCCGCTGGATCTGCGGTGAAGCTGACGGCCAAGGCGAAGGCCTTGCTCCGTTCATCACAGCCGGTTCCTACCCGGTGTTCCCGAAGGCTCCTCTGGCCGATGTCGAACAGCCTGATTTCGATTCCATCCCGAAGTTCGATCTGGACCTGGAATATTACTACGAAAATTACTATGATGTTTACGATTACTGGGTATCTGTCCAGCCGTAAATCATCTTACATGAAATAATCATTGAATGACGGCAGAGATCATTCTCTGCCGTCATAAAAAAAATCTGACCCTGAAAGGACCTACATGAACAGTTATTCGGATAGCGATCTTGCGGAAAAACTTCTGAGCCGTGAAGTCATATTTGAAGGCAAATATCCGTTATGGATGGATGAACATCGGCTGCCGGACGGCAAAACCGTCAAAAGAGAACATCTCCATCATCCGGGCGGCGTTGCTGTCCTTGCGGTCAATGAACAGGGAGAGATCGCGTTTGTAAAACAATATCGTTATGCCATTGAGCAGGTCACGGAAGAGATTCCCGCCGGGAAGCTGGATAAGATCGCGAACGAAGAACCGATCCATGCCGCGGGACGTGAACTCCGGGAAGAAACCGGATATAATGCGTCTGAAATGATCCCGATGGGTTACATCTATTCCTCCCCGGGCGTTCTCGATGAGATCCTGCATTTATTCTTCGCCAGAGGCCTGTCGAAAAGCGAACAGGATCTGGATGATGATGAGTTCATCAATATGGAATGGATTCCGGCAGCGGAAGTTGAAAAACGGATCAAAAACGGTGAAATGACCGATGCCAAGGGGATCATCGCGTTCGCAAAAGCACAGTATCTCGGATTACTGGACTGAGCTATGGCAGGAAGAAGCGGCAAAAAAGCAGACATTTTATATGCTCTTTGCCTCAGCATCATTTTCGCGATTATCGATTACGCGGCTCTGGCCCTTCTGGTGGAGCCGCTTTCCCGTATTATGCCGATAGAGAACGCTGTTTTCTCGAATATTGTACATATGTCTGTGATCTCCGTTGTCGGGACTCTGTTTGGCTGCCTCGCCTTCGGCGCGTTTAAGGAACGGAAATACCTGGTTCCTCACGCATATTCTTTTTTCCCCGCCTGGGTGGCTGTCTGCTATTTGTATGTTTTGTTCAATGTCGAACCGGATCAGCGCTCTTTCGCTGCCGGTTTCATTTCGCTGTACACCCTGATCCCCACGCTTACCGGATTGCTGATCTCATGGGGCATCTATTTGCGGAAATACAGATCCGCGTCCTGACCGTATGCGCTTCTCCGCATATCCTCATCAGCCGGAAATGCCGATAAGCATTGACTGAAACCATACGCGCAGCATGGCTCCTTCTCTCCCCCTTCATGACAGAGTTTTATAATACCGGACGGCTTAAAACGGAGGTATCCGAGAAGCCCCGCAGCGAATTCTTCATTGCGTCAGGAGAAGTCGTGAGAACAGTGAATACGTTGACGTTCCCAAAAGCCTTAGCTTATCATAAAGAATAAGATACGAAGATTTACTCATAAAACAATATTGTGTAAGAAATAATGCTGATTATTACTATGAACTTTTTTAAAGTTTTCTATAAAATTGGGAATTTTTGCGAAATTTTAAATAAAAAAGTGACCCATCGGGGACTCGAACCCCGAACACGCTGATTAAGAGTCAGCTGCTCTGCCAAATTGAGCTAATGGGCCATTCGTTTACCGAACGTTGTTTATTATACTCATTTTCGTTTATTTGTCACGGGTTTTTTGAAAATTCATGAAAATTCGTGACAATTCGTGAAAATTCCGTGAAACCACCTCTCTTTATTTCCCGATCACCCACTCGCTGGTATCCCGGTAGAGGAAAGGCAGACCTTCGCAGAGCTGCGTGATCCAGTTATCTCCATCGCTGACCCAGGATGTGATGCCGAAAAAGACCAGGACCGCGTCCCCGTCATTGACCTGCCTGCGGATCTCGTTCATTGTATCCTGATATCCTTCGCGTACCTGTTCACTGGAAGGATCCACAGGATCCAGCAGCGCATAGGCTCCGCGGCCGGTCCAGAGGCTGACTGCCTCGATCTGGTTGGAGTAGATGATTTTCTCTTCCGGCAGTGTACGGATGAGCTGCATTGCCGGTGAAGAGTCCCATCCTTCCCAGCCCCATCCGTAGCCATGCTCCGCCATTTCGGAAAGATGCGGGATGGTGTCCTGTGTGAAATTTGCCGTAAAAAACAGGATGAGCACAAGCGGCAGAACAGCGGGCAGATAGTCCCGGCGGGTGCACTGCCATCCGAAGAGAACGGGCAGGATCAGGAAAAAAATCATGAAAGCGGGGAAGAGAATACGTTCCTCGATATTTACGGAAGCATCGAAAAGGGAAATGGTGAGGATCACGAACAGGTTATATCCGACGATGAACAGCAGCCATGTCCAGACCGTAACGGCTGCCTCGGAAAAGGATTTTCTTCTGTGAGCGTTCAGGATGATGATGACGATGCAGAATATGACGGAAAGAGCAAAAAAGCCTGCCGTCCCCCAAACCATCCAGCCGACCGGATTCTCCAGATTGCCGTAGCGGGCGGGATAGATCCAGCGCCACAGGATCACAATTCCGTGCCGAAGGTCATCCATGGTTACCCAGTGGGAAAGGATCTGCCGGTTGGAGGCGTTTCCGGTGATCAGCGCGTTGCGTACCAGCCACCAGGCGATCAGCGGGACCGCTCCGCAAAAGAGTCCTCCGAAAGCCTGTCCGCGTTTTCCCCTGACAAAAATCAGGATCATCCCAAAGATTGCGCATAGTGATACGATCCCGATGTAACGTGCCAAAAACGCTCCGCCGCAGGCAATTCCGCAGCCGAGCCACCAGATAAATTTTCCCTGCCGATATCCTCTCAGCATGAAGATAAATGCCAGAAAAGTGCAGAAATAATAGACCGGTTCCGACATGGCATAGAACTGATAATAGAGGTACGGACGCATGGCAAGCAGCAATGCCGCACCGAGCAGACCTGCCCAGCGGGAGCCGCTTGCCAGCCATACCAGGCGGATGATCAATGCCGTATTCAGCGTAAAGAAAAACAGGGCAACCCACCAGACTGCAAGCTGCCATTTCATACCGAACAGGAAAGGAACAGCAAGATATATGGAATAAAGCGGCGGAAAATTGGTGATTGGTTTCAGTTCGCCTCCGCCGCTCTGCCGGTAATAACCGTTCCCTGCGGCAATAGAGCGGCCTCCGTTGATATAATTTACGGAATCACTCACCAGACCGACCCCGTAAGGAGTGCAGCGGATGAAAAGATAAATACTCAGGACAATCAACAGAATAAACAAGATCCAAAAAACCGCATGTGCCGCTTTATCACTTTTCCGCATCGGGATATCCCGTCCTCTGTCCATCAGAAGGTCTTTCATGTTCATTTGCTTTGTTCCTTTTTGTCAGTCTGCCCTTTTTACACAAATCACCGTACGCTCAATCAGTTGCATCCGAATGCAACATGTTCATCATAGGTCCGGGAAAAATTGTGGTAGGGCGTATTGTCGCATTTTGCCCGGAAATAATAGTAATCTGTCTGTTCCGGATGGGCGACTGCCTCATAGATCGCCGTATCCGGATTGCAGATCGGTCCCGGCGGGAAGCCGTTCACCATATACGTGTTATAGACAGAATTCACAGCGACATCCGCGGCAGTCAGCGGCATTTTCCACCAGGAGTGACTGTCTTCATCCCAGCCGATGGCGTATTGCGCGGTCGGGTCGCTTTCCAGTTTCATTCCAACTGCCAGCCGGTTATAAAACACGGAAGCAATTGTGCCGTATTCGGATGCGGACATCGCTTCCCGGGCAATCATCGAGCTCATAATAACCGCCTGGTGCAGGGTCAGCCCATTCGCGTTGAATTGCGCTTCGTAAGGCTCCTGAACACGGCGGCGGAAAACATTCATAAAATTCGAAAGAAAATCTTCGAGGGATATCCCGCGGCTCATTTCATAACTGCCCGGGACAAAGTATCCTTCCAGGGAAGTTTGTCCCGCAGGATGCAAGTCGGCGGGGTAATTTGATGCAAGTTCCAAAAACCGGGCTCCGTTGAAAGTGAAATCATAAGTGTCGATCAGCGCGGCGATCTCCTCCAGACGCATTCCGGAGAAAAACGCGAAGCGTACCAGAGATTCACCGGCCGCGGTGACAAGGTCCGTGATCTGCGGGATCGTCATTGAACCATGCAGCACAAATCGTCCCGGGTTGATCAGCCGGTCGGCTCCGGTATAGATCCAGTACAAACGCATTGCTTCCGGATCCATGAATAATCCTGAAGCAATTTTTGCTATCACATCGTTCACGTTTTCTCCCTGTTGGATATCCAGAAGAAACTGTCCCTGTTCCGGATTGACCGGCGCAGTAAACCGGTCCAAATTGTCCGCGCACTTCCACGCCAGCCGGAAGCGCTGCAGCGGGCTCAATCCGGCAGCGGCCGGTCCGAGCGTTTGCTCCGTTCGGCTGATGCGTCTGCGTACGCTGAAGACTCCGATGACTGCAGCCAACAAGAAGAAACAGATGATTCCGAATATCAGCAGACGTCTTTTATTCAAAGCTAACTCCCTGATCCGGTCCCTGAGACAATGGTTTGCTGTAATACAACTCATCCAGGTAACTCTGCAAGATCGTCTGGGCGGCGTTCGCGTCCAGATGTCCGAGACGTTTAGATCGGCGGACGCCCATTTCCTTGAACCGTTCCCGTGTCGCTTTGGTGCTCCCGTATTCATCATACAGGAATACCTCACCATTGAAATATCGCGAAACCGCCTCTGCCAGCTTCGCGGAATGGCGAGCGTGCGGTCCCTCTGAACCGTCAGCATTCAGCGGCTGACCGATGAGGATGGATTCGGCACCGCATTCCCGGGCTTTCTCCGCTATGGCCTGAGCGTCCTTTTCCATCTGAATATGCGGAATTACACACAACGCGGTCGCACCGATCCCCAGCGGATCGGATTTTGCTAAACCGATGTTTTTTTCACCGGGATCAACGGCAAGAATGATCTTCATCATGGCTTTTCTATCTCCACAGCCGGAAAAATGGTAACACGAATGTTTTGCGCGGCGAGCGGTAAATGCTTTATGCCGGAGGGCAGCACGGTGATGTTGCTCGATTTGACATGCTTCAGTGTACCGAGAATGTTGTATGCCTGCTCTATCGTTTTTCCGCGAAGCATGATCTGCAATGCTTCTTCATTTGTTTCCGGTTCATAAACGAGGTAATCCGCCCGGATAGACCAGGTGGACAACCCGTTTTCTTCTTTTGGACCCGCAAGGATCTCATATCCGAGGAAACCGGCCGTTTGTAAATTCATGCGGGCGGACTGCCCGCGAATGATGGCATCCATGTCCGATTTTCGAACAGTTTTGAAAGAAACTTCCAGTGTTTCCCGCAGTGTCAGAGTTTCCGAGGCAAAACCCGGTTCAGGCAGCATCTGTTCCTGTTTGATCACCGTTACATCGGCATCGCCGAGCGGGATCAGGTCCTGTCCTTCGGGATCATTGGATAAGGCGGCACGGGCCGCTTCCTGAAGCTGATCCCGGACCATCTGCTTTGCTGTCTGCCGGTCAGCATCATTCGGGGCGGCATATATGCCTTCCGATCCGCCTGTGGTTGGCCTTTTCTGGCGGACCTCCCAGCACAGTGATCTTGGATATTCGGCATATTTCAATGAGCCTGCGGGAAGATTGCCGCTTTCCCCGCCGGTTTCTGCCTCAATCCGGATATTGCGTTCCTCTCCCGGTTCCAGGGTGACAGCATCTAATGTGATAAAGCTGATGCCGCTTTCAAAATCTTCTGATGTACCGATGCGGATACCCGCAAGGGACGGGTAGATCCTGTCACAAATATTGCGGACGGTAATTTCCCCGGTGGAGAGTACCGGTTCGATTTGTACCTGCCCGCTCGCCGGAACTTCAGCTGCCAGGGTCAGCTCTAATTTCTTCTCAACTGTGGGAACACCTCCCGCAAGTGTCGGGGCAACCAGACGGTCATCTGTCCAGATCGTCATATTAATGCTTTTTTGCGTCAGGTATGGCGTGATTTCAACCTTTGCCTGTGGGATTATCGCGTAAAAAACGCCTCCGAGTACAGCAATTGTCAGCAGAAAAAACAGGAGACGGAGCCCAAGGGGTGTTTGCGGCTCCTGTGATTGTTCGATATCCTTTTTGTATGCAGCCAGCCTGCGGATCCGGTCGTCCGGGGCACCGACGGCAGGCATTTTATTCTGTAATTTCCAGTCAGACGCTCCTGCTTCTGTCAGATTTGCGAAAGCCGGGATCCCCTGTTCCATGGCAATTTCCCGATAAACCCGGTCGCCCGGAATAACCAGACCGATTTCATATTGATTCCGTTCGGCCCAGTTGTGCAGACGTCCGAATTCAAGCGGTGTTTCCAATATCTGCCCTCGCGGCGGCCAGACCAGCAGCAGCCTGTGAGATCCCTGCCCGGATGCATCTTTCTGATGGAGCCGGTCCATCAAACTGTAAAAATTATCGTAACTCTGCAGACGGATAACTTCAGTTTCAAAATTGGTACGGGAAAATATTTCCTCTTCGGAAATATTTTTATTCAGATTGGTCGTGAGATCAACGAAAGTTCCCATAACTGGATTATATCCCAACTGCGCGAATTCATATATAATTAGTCACATGAGTTCAAATGAATTGATATCTACAAAACCGCCCAAAGAAAGGGCTTTTCTGGTTGCGGCGGAAATCAGGGATTCCGAACGGCTGATGGACACGGAAGACAGTCTGGAAGAACTGGCGTTACTGGCTGATACCGCCGGATTGGAAGTAGTTGGTGAAACCAGCCAGAAGCTGGACCGTCCGAATGTTGCTACTTATGTCGGTTCCGGAAAGGTTGAAGAAATTGCGGCGCTGGCAGAAGAGACACTGGCGGATGTAATTATCTTTGATGATGAATTGACTCCCCGTCATCTGCGGGAGCTTTCCAAACGATTTGGGGATAAGGTCCGGGTTTTGGATCGGACCGCTTTGATCCTGGATATCTTCGCGCAGCATGCCAACACCAAGGCAGGCCGTCTGCAGGTCGAACTGGCACAATATGAATACCGGCTGCCACGCCTTTCCCATGCCTGGGGACATCTGGGACGCCAGACCGGCGGTGCTTCCGGACGTTCCGGAAGTGTCGGCGGTGTCGGACTGCGCGGTCCCGGAGAAACCCAGCTGGAAGTGGATAAACGGGAAATCCGCAAACGCATTACCATTTTGAAAAGGGAAATCGAGTCCCTTTCCGAGCATCGCAGGAGATATCGTGTCCAGCGGAAACGTTCGAGGATCCCGGTTGTCGCGCTGGTGGGGTATACGAACGCCGGAAAATCCACGCTGCTGAATGCTCTCTCAAAATCGGATGTATACGCGGCAGACCAGCTTTTCGCGACGCTTGATCCGACGACAAGAAGGGTCGTGCTGCCGGGTGATCGTGTCTGCCTGTTTACGGATACGGTGGGTTTTATTCAAAAGCTGCCGACTGATCTGGTTGCTGCCTTCAAGTCTACGCTTGAAGAAATCAATGAGGCTGATCTGCTCTTGCATGTGATCGATGTCTCCCATTACAACGCAGGTGCCCAATTTGAGTCGGTAAAACAGACGCTGGAGGAAATCGGCGCGGATAATATTCCGACGATCAATGTGTTCAATAAGTCGGACCTGCTGGACGGCGACCCGGAAGAGACAAAACAGCTGTTGGCGGAAACCGATCCCGACGCCTGTCTGATCTCTGCGAAAACCGGTGACGGGCTCGATGAGCTGCGGAATACGATCATGGAGACATTATTTGAGAAAATGATCCCGATCCGTGTCCGCCTGCCCTACAGTGAAGGAGCGCTTATCGCGTTGTTCCATGATCAGGGCATTGTCGATTTTATCGAAAACGGCCGCAGTGATGTGGTGATGAGCGGATCGGTTCCCACCCGGTATCTGACTTCATATCAGCCGTTCTTTGAAGATGATGAGGCTGACGAGGGGACAGACGTTACGGAAGATGAGTTTTTCTCCGGGGTATAAAAATCTGATACTGAAACAGGAATTTCAACGAAGAAACAGGAGAAGGAAATAAAAATGAAACAAAAAATTCTTGTTGTCGTGGATATGCAAAATGACTTTATTGACGGAGCTCTCGGTACAAAAGAAGCCGAACAGATCGTTCCTGCCGTTTGTGCCAAAATCAGGCAGGTGTACGCGGATAAAGCTCTTGTCTTTGCTACGAAAGATACACATTCAGACAATTATATGGAAACCCGGGAAGGCCGTTTTCTGCCGGTCCCGCACTGTATCAAAGAGACAAAGGGCTGGCAGATCAACGATGCCGTGGCTGCAGAAATGGAAAAAGCAGCCATCCTGGAGAAATATTCTTTCGGCAGTCTTCAGCTTCCCGACGCGATCATGGAAGCGCTGCAGATCAGGAATATTGCTCCGAAAGATGCTGAGATCGAATTGATCGGACTATGCACGGATATCTGTGTCGTATCCAACGCTATGCTTCTCAAAGCACGTTTCCCTGAAACCGACATGAGAGTCATTGCGGACTGTTGTGCCGGTGTGACACCTGAGAAACATCTCGCCGCATTGGAAACAATGCGTTCCTGTCAGATTGAAATTATCTGAGAAAGTGAGAATGAATTGAAAGGAATAATAAAACCCCAGGCTGATAATACCGCGATGGTGATGGATCTTTATGAACTGACCATGGCCAACGGTTATTTTCTGGACAAGAGTCTGGAATCAACAAAAGTAGCCTTTGATGTGTTTTTCCGCAAAATCCCGGATGGCGGCGGGTTTGCTGTTTTTGCCGGGCTGGAGCAGATTGTCGACTACATCACAAACCTGCATTTTGAAAAAGACGACATTGACTACCTTCGCAGTCTGAATTTATACAGCGAAGAATTCCTGAAGTATCTGGAAACATTCCGCTTTCAGGGAGATGTTTATGCCTTCGATGAAGGTTCTATAATTTACCCGAATGAACCGGTGATAACGGTTGTCGGGAATATCGTCGAAGCGCAGATCGTAGAGACGGAAATTCTGGCGCAGTTCAATCATCAAAGCCTGATCGCTACCAAAGCGCAGCGTGTGGTTCATGCTGCGGAGGGCAGGATCGTTTCTGACTTTGGTGCCCGCCGTGCGCACAATAACGATGCGGCCGTATTCGGAGCGCGTGCCTGTGCGATCGGCGGTGTTAACGGAACCGCGACGGTGCTTGCCGGGCAGAAATTCGGTATCCCTGTCAGCGGCACCATGGCTCACAGCTGGGTGATGTTTTTCGGTGATGAGCTGATGGCTTTCCGCAAGTTTGCAGCCGAATATCCGAACAACTGTATCCTTCTTGTGGATACCTATGATGTGATGGGTTCCGGTGTTCCCAATGCCATCAAGGTCTTTCAGGAAATGAAAGAACAAGGGATCGAGTCAAAGAATTACGGGATTCGCCTGGACAGCGGCGACCTCGCTTATCTCTCGAAAAAAGCACGCAAGGCACTGGATGCGGCCGGGTTTACCGACGCGAAGATCGTTATTTCCAACAGCCTTGATGAATACAGCATTACTTCCATTCTCAAGCAGGGCGGTCCGGTGGATGTGTTCGGGGTCGGTGAACGTATGATCACTGCCAAATCAGAACCGGTATTCGGCGGTGTGTATAAACTGTGTGCTGTCAATGAACGCGGCGAATGGGAGCCGCGTATCAAGATTTCGGATACCGTTGAAAAGACTACCAACCCGGGGCTGAAGGATGTCTACCGCATCATGGATGAACACGGACGCGCGATTGCGGACCTGATTACGAAGAAGGGTGAGATACCGGATCTTTCCGAACCTTATCACTTTATCTCTCCGGAACGCCCGTGGAAAAAGTATAAATATGAAAACTGTACAGCGAAACTGATGCAGAGTCCGAAGGTGTTAAACGGAAAACGAACCTACGAACCGGAATCTGTCACCGATATCGCGGAGCGTGTCCGCTACCAGCTTCATCATGAAATATGGGCGGAAGAGCAGCGTTTTGAAAACCCGCATCTGCATTATCTGGATATGAGCCCGGATTATTATGAGATGAAGATGCATATGCTGAGCCATTCATGATCAGCAGTGAGCAATATGTGTTAGAAGGTGAATATGAATACTTATAATTTCAACGCGGAACTGGCTCGTGACAACCTGGTGAAGGGTGTCGCGGATCTTGCCAAAAAACAGGGATTCAGTAAAGTTGTGATCGGTATTTCCGGCGGAAAAGATTCCACGGTCTGTGCCGCGATCTGTGCCCGCGCGCTCGGTAAGGAAAATGTCTATGGGGTTATGATGCCGGATGGAGAACAGAAGGATATCTCTGATTCCATAGAAGTCTGCAAGGTGCTGGGAATCAACAAAAAGACGGTAAATATCGGAAAAATGCACGAAGCTTTGCTGGAAGAACTTCATTTCGATGATCCGGCCGAAGGTGAATTCCCCGTGAGCTTTGACAAGGAAAGCAATGTGAATGTCGGACCGCGCCTGCGTATGACGACGCTGCGCTACATCGCTCAGTATCTCGGCGCGCGTCTGGTCGGTACCGGAAACCTTTCCGAGTCGACCGTTGGGTATTGCACTAAAGACGGTGACACATCCTGTGACTTCGCTCTGCTGCTTGACCTGACCAGCATCGAAGTGGTTCAGGTCGGTTTGACGATGGAAGAGCTTCCGCGCCATCTGGTGGTAAAAACACCGACGGACGGACTTTCCGGAATGAGTGACGAAGAAAAACTTGGGCTGACGTATCAGTCGATCCATGAGTATATTCGTTTTGGTACCTGCGGTGATGCTGAAACTGACAATAAAATCCGCGCGAAGGAAGCCGGTTCCATGCATAAACGTGTGAAAGCTCCTGTTATCGATCCGTTTGCGGAGTCATAATGGCGCGTTCACTGGCTTTTTTCGGGGCGTTCAATCCTCCGACCCGCGCTCATATTGACCTGGCTGAAGTGGCCAGAGAAGCTGTCGGCGCGGAGGATGTGATCTTTGTCCCATCAAAATCTGTATATATACGTGATGAGCAAAAGAAGAGCTTCGTTTTTTCCGATGAAGACCGCATCGAAATGCTGAAAAGGATAACCGCGGATCGCCCGAAAGCACGCTGGACGGATATTGAAATGAAGCAGGCGGAGCAGCCGAGGACTTATCATACGCTCTGCATGCTGAGAGATCAGGGAGAAGATCCCGCACTTTTGATTGGCGCGGATAAACTTCCGGAGCTGGAGCATCTGTGGTGTTATGTACGGGAGATGGCGGACGAATTCGGCATTGTCTGTATGGACCGCGGTGATATGGATTGCGAGACGATAATCAGGGAAAGTCCGTTTCTGTCCTCACTGCATCTGCAGGTCGTTCATGTGCCGGATATCTATAGAAATGTTTCCTCCACACGGATCCGTGAATGCTTATTCCAGCTCAATTGCCTGAAGAATGAGCTTTTGGAACTGCTTCCGCCTGAATTGGCACATCTGCCGGCTGATTTGCTCCGCTGACAGAAAAAGACAACCGGGCATTCATAAAAAGACATGCGCACAAATACGCATGTCTTTTTTATACGATATATTTTTTTGCAACAGATATATGATTGAGAATACCTGAAATGATTTTGGAAATGATGAAAACAGTAATTCCGGTAATATAGATCCTTGATATCGGATCGGAAAACAAACTGAGAAAATTATTCGCCTTCAGCGTATTCAGTACATACATATGAACGATGTAAGAGCCGAAACTGTATTTTGACAGTACCTTCATCAGTGCGTTGAGTTTCTTGTTTTTGTATTTTCTGCTTTTGAACCAGACAAAAACAGCCGCTGCTGAGAACAGCAGATTCACCGTCAAATTGTCAAAGTAGTTTTCGACCAGGCGGTTTTCATTCCGGGAAGCGGCAAAAGTCAGGTAAATTGTCATTGCGAAACCAAGAACGCCGAGGGCGTAGATGATGAGCTGCGTTCTTTTTCTCAAGGTTCTTTTATTCAGGACATAGCCAAGAACATAATAGCCCGTATAGCCTAAAACCATATGGATCTTCAGTTTATTGACGCTGTCAATCACAGCCGCGCCTGCTCTGTTTATGATCCCTCCGCCGAAATCTTTTATCATCAAAGATGCGGAAGGAATGAAAAACGCGAAAATGAAAGCCAGGATCAGAAAATAATCAGTTGTATTGTCATCGGCGGTTATTTTTTTCAGCAAAGGTGTACAGATGTAAAGGCCGATGATCATCGGGACAAACCACATATGGAACGGTCCCTCAAGAAAACTATAAAATTTTGCTGTGAAGCTGCCTTTCCCGGTAAAATTAAATACCGCTGACCAGATCAGACAGGCCGAGATTAACCTCAGTATATATTTTGAATAGAGTGTTTTGATCGGTATATTCCGGCTTAAAAACAGTGCTCCGCTAATCATAACAAAAATCGGGACGCCCCATCTGCTCATACAAGTGGCAAGGCAGTACACCTTCCAGCCGAAATCCTGCAGGTCCGGCGTATACCACGTGAAAGATACGGTGTGGATGATGATCACCGCAAATGACGCGATGACCCTGAGATAATCCATATACACTGTTCTTTGATTCGAGGTTTTTTTGTTCATTGAGTCTCCCGAAAAACGATTTTGGCAGGTATTACTGAAATCGGATACCTGCCTGAAACTTTAATTACGCGGAAAAATTACTTATTATTCAGCAGCGCGATCATGCGTTCCGTATCATAGCTGCGGATGATTTCAGTTTTCTCTCCGGCTTCGATATCTTCATCGGTTACGGCGATTTCCGCTTCCTTCGGTTCGTCAACGAGTTCTGCTGCCATCATGGAGAAGAAGTCATAGACATTCATGATCTTTGTCATCTCAAAATACTGTGTCAGGAATCCCATCGCATTTGTCCCGGCAACCCGTGACCGGCTGTCATTGGCGATGTTCAGCCAGACAAAATCTCCGGTTGTCATATCCAGACCGAACAAATAGGCGAATCTGGATTCGCAGTCGATCGTAAAGGAGGATTTGACGGTTTTCGGTTCGAAGATTTCTCCGCTGTCGTTGATGTCCCTCAGCATATATCCTGCCCGGCAGACACAATCCTGGAAACTTTTGCAGGCGGCTGAAAAAATGTTATTGCAGAAGATCAGATAGCGAATATCCGGGCGCATCTTTCTGAATTTTTCAGGATCAATATCGAAAAATTCCGATCCTCCGGAATAACCGGATGTCTGGTCACCGGAAAACGTGATTGCGTCACTTTGTTCAGCGGCCATTGTGCGCCATGAAAATTCGTGCTGATTCAAGCTTTTGTCGAGACCGATGACGGAGAGATCAATATCATTGACCTTTTCCCAGTAAGTGAAGGCGCGGATTTTCTTACCTTCCGGCAGCGGGATACGGGAACCTTTTGACAGTGTTCCGAATCCGCCCTGGCTGGCGCCTTCCTGCAGCGGCATGGCGATGTTTTTCATCTCCGGCGCGATATATACCTTACCGAGCCGGCCTTTCAGATTCTTTTCCAGCAGCATCCGGACAGCGGAAGCGGCGGCTCTTCTGTCCCGTCTTGAAAGGACCGTTTTACGGCTCTTTATTTCCTCCGGTGTTTCATTGTGTTTCCGCATCATTCCGTATTTGATGAATTTGAAGGTACGGGATGCCGCCGGTGCCGTATGATAGTGATTCAGGAGCTGCAGCAGGATAATTGTGTTGTCCGTATCGATCAGTTCAATGATGGCTCGGACCTCTTCATCAGATTCGCAGCGGCTCAGCAGATAATCGAGGTTCCGCATCAGCATACCGGAGCCTTTTTGTTTGACGAGCAGCTGCGCGGCAGGAACGGCACCTTTTTCGTCAAGCGTTTTTTGAAATGCCGAAAGCGCAGAGTGATTTTCATCGCTCCGCATGGCATTGAGAAACTCGATCCCCTTTGGATCCGCGGTCTTGTAGTGAAGGTGATGCAGCAGTCCGCTCCACAGGGCTTTTTTCTCATAACAATTGCGTGTATCGATCTTCCCGCTTGTGATCAGCCGGTCAATGACAGCAGTGAGCAGCTTGCGGTCCTGGTTTTTCAGGTTCAGCTTTTTCGGGTTTTTTATCTTGCTGCTGCGGTAATTCAGTTCATCCGCGAGCTTCGGAACATCGGAAAGCACCAGAAAATCCGCGAAATGCGGATCGCGGGTGTCAAACAGCAGCCGGATCGCGGTGTTTTTTGACGCGCAGCTTTCGGGAATATAGTCATATTCCCGGATAAATTCCAAAATCAATTTGTACTGCTCATCGGAAAGCTGCCGGGTGCCGGAGAGCAGGTCTTCGGTATAATCTTTCAGTTTTTCTTCCGCATCCGCCTGACTGAGCACCGCGAAATCCTTTACCGGTGTTTCTTCCGAAAACACTTTTCGTTCGATATCCTCTTCGAACAGCGAATGTCCGGCTTCGGAAAAATCATTAAGTCCATAGGTCCGGTAATAATGCAGGATCTGGTCAAGAAACAGCTCGAATTTTGATAATTTCAGAACGCTGTCCGGAAAACCGCGGTAAAAAGCTTCGGGAACGTCTGTGCCGATGATCTTCTCAGCCTGTTTTATCATATAAGGCTGCAGAAGCTCCGCGCCGGAAGTAATGCGGATATTAAAGAAGTTAGCCAGCGCGAGTCTGGTCTCTGCTGCGTCTTTCGTTTCCAGATCCGGCAGATTGACAAAATAGAAATGATTAAACAGGTAATCAACAAAAATGTTCTTCATACAAAACACTCCTGATCAAGTATGCAGAATGATATTGCCGGTAAAAATCACCATGATTACAAATAATCAAATAAATCGGCGGAATTATCAGATTATAAGGGCCGGGCTCGAACCGACATCTCCCGCTTATCGGGCGGGCGCTTTCGCCGTTAAGCTACCTGTCTCAATAGGTAAGACTCCGAAGGAAACCTGATTAGCTGCCGATAGAATTATTATAAATGACAAAAGGCAAAACAGCAGTGTGAAAATTAAAAACAAAGATCCCGCGATATTACCGGGTTAAAAAGGCGCTCTGGCCACTGAGCTACAGCAGCCTGAAAGCTGCTGGCGGGATTCGAACCCGCGGTCTCCTGCTCCCTAAGCAAAAGAAGTAAAACCGGTTAGCTGCAGAATCTGGGTTTATTATAATATAAAATGATAAATACGGCAGTAAACAAAAAAAAGCGGCGGGATCACCGGATTATTGTTCGTAACCGGGTCGGGACTCGAACCAGAATCTCTTACGGTTAGGTAAGGATTTTGCCAGTTAAACTACCCGGTAAATGAATATGGAAGTAAATCCGGTTAGCTGCCGCTGTTATTATAGCAGATGGATCCGGAATGTAAAGGGGAATCAAAAAAGTCCGGCGATATCAACGGAAAAAATAAAAACAAAAATCCGGCGATATTATCGGGTTAAAAAGGCGCTCTGTCCGCTGAGCTACAGCAGCCCGATATGCTGCTGACGGGATTCGAACCCGTGACCTCCTGCTTAAGAGGCAAAAGAAGTAAACCCGGTTAGCTGCCGGAGCAATATTTATTATAACAAAAAAAATACAAATACGGCTGTAAATAAAAAAGCGGCGGGATCACCGGATTATTGTTCGTAACCGGGTCAGGACTCGAACCCGAAGCTCTTACGGTCAGGTAAGTGTTTTGCCCCGTTAAACTACCCGGTATAAGAATATTGATGTAAACTCGGTTAGCTGCCGCTGTTATTATAGCGAGGTAATATGGATTGTGAAGAAAAGTAAAAAGTCCGGCGTTATCAGCAGATTCAAGCAGGGCAGTGTCCTGAACCGTTAGACGACAGCCGCACGAGGTGCGGCCGACAGGATTCGAACCTGTATTCTTGCCGGGGACGCAAAGAAGTAAATCCGCTTAGCTGCCGGAACAAAATTTATTGTAACATCAAATAACAAATACGGCTGTAAAAAAAGCGGCGGGATCACCGGATCGTTTGTCCACAGCCCGGTCGGGACTCTCTTACGGTCAGGTAATGGCTTTTCCGGGTAAACTACCCGGCATAAGAACACAGATGTAAATCCGGTCAGCTTCTGCTGATATGATTATAGCAGATGGATCCGGTAGTAAAGGGATTAAAAAGTCCGGCGATATCAGCGGATTCAAGCTGGGCGACGTTCTGGTCCCCTGAACTACAACCGCACGAGGCGCGGTTGGCAGGATTCGAACCCGCGTCTCCGCCTTGGGACGCATTGAAAGAAGTAAACCCGCTTAGCTGCCGGACTTTTTTGATTATACCGCGAAACTGATAATTACCTCAAATTGTTGAGGCACTTCAGTCCGTATCAGAAGACTGCCCGTTATAACTGTAATCAGCGGCTTCCCTGATAAATCCCACAAAAAGCGGGTGCGGTTTGTTTGGACGGCTTTTGAACTCCGGATGATATTGGACGCCGATGAAAAACGGATGATCCGGAAGTTCTATGGTTTCGACCAGCCTGCCATCCGGTGACAAGCCGCTCAGCGTCAGCCCCCGGGATGAAAGAATTTCCCGGTAATCATTGTTGAACTCATAACGGTGGCGATGCCGTTCACAGATCTCGAGCGAACCGTAACAGCGCTCCATCATCGTACCGGGCTGAATAACGCAGGGATAGCTCCCGAGGCGTAAGGTGCCGCCTTTATCGATCTCATCACTCTGCCCCGGCATAAAATCGATCACTTTATTTCTGCACAGCTCATTGAATTCTCCAGAATCAGCATCTGAAATCCCTGCCGCATTTCTGGCAAATTCGATCACAGCGATCTGCATACCGAGGCAGATCCCGAAATAGGGGATCCTTTTTTCTCTTGCATATTTCGCGGTCAGGATCATCCCTTTGATCCCGCGGCTGCCGAAACCACCGGGGACAATGATGCCGTCCAGACCTGAGAGCATCGTATCAACATTTTCCGGTGTGATCTCTTCCGAATCGATCCAGTTGATATTGATGTGGACATTGTGATAATAACCGGCGTGATGAAGCGCTTCTGCCACGGAGAGGTAGGCATCATGCAGCGCCACATATTTCCCGACAAGGCCAATCTCCACAACATGGGAACGTGCCGAATTGATCCGGTTTACCATTTCCTCCCATTCATGCAGGTCGGGCGCCTTTGTGTCAAGTCCCAATTCACGGCAGACTACCTCAGAAAAGCGGGACTTTTCCAGCATCAGCGGAGCTTCATAAAGGTTGGGCAGGGTGATGTTTTCAATGACACAGTCTGGTTTCACATTGCAGAACATCGCGATCTTATGAAAAATGGACTTTTCCAGCGGTTCATCACAGCGCAGGACGATGATGTCCGGGTTGATCCCCATTCCCTGGAGCTCTTTGACAGAATGCTGTGTCGGCTTGGATTTGTGTTCCTCCGAACCACGCAGATAAGGAACCAGTGTTACATGGATGAACAGGCTGTTTTCCCTGCCGATTTCCAGAGAGATCTGGCGTATTGCCTCGATAAATGGCTGGCTTTCAATGTCACCGATCGTTCCGCCGATCTCGGTGATCACAACGTCGGCATTGGTCTTCTTGCCGACGCTGTAAACAAATTCCTTGATTTCGTTTGTGATATGAGGGATCACCTGGACGGTTGAACCGAGATATTCCCCCCGCCGTTCCTTGTTCAGCACATTCCAGTAGACCTTTCCGGTGGTGAGGTTGGAGTATTTGTTCAGGTCTTCATCGATAAAGCGCTCGTAATGCCCGAGATCCAGATCCGTTTCCGCTCCGTCTTCTGTGACATAGACTTCCCCGTGCTGGTAAGGGCTCATCGTTCCCGGGTCCACGTTGATGTATGGGTCAAGTTTCTGCGCGGCGACCTTCAGTCCCCGTGCTTTCAAGAGCCGTCCGAGCGACGCGGCTGTGATCCCCTTGCCTAATCCGGAGACGACTCCTCCGGTCACAAAGATATATTTTGTCATAGATGTACGCTCCTTCATTCCCACTCTACCGTAGCAGGCGGTTTCGATGTAATGTCATAGACAACACGGGATATCCCCGGTACTTCATTGGTGATTCGGCTGCTTGCTCTTTCAAGCACTTCATAGGGGAGACGTGTCCATTCAGCGGTCATAAAATCCTCAGTTGTGATGGCCCGCAGTGCTGCTGTATATCCGTAAGTTCTTGCGTCGCCCATCACTCCGACAGAGCGGAGATCTGTCAGCACAGCAAAATACTGGCTCGGCATGGAGTCAATGCCGGCGGATGTGATTTCTTCACGAAAGATCAGATCTGCATCCTGAAGCAGCTTTACCTTTTCTTCTGTGATCTCACCGATGATGCGGACGGCAAGTCCGGGTCCGGGAAATGGCTGACGGTAAACCAGTTCTTCCGGCAGACCAAGCTGAAGACCAACCTCACGGACTTCATCCTTGAACAAGTCCCGGAGCGGCTCGGCAATCGAATCGAATGACATGACATCCGGCAGTCCACCAACGTTATGATGGCTCTTGATCACAGCGGAATCACCGCGTCCGCTTTCAACCACATCCGGATAGATAGTTCCCTGTGCGAGAACATGGATCTTTCCCAGTTTCTTTGCCTCATCTTCAAATACGCGGATAAACTCTTCCCCGATGATCTTTCGCTTCTTTTCCGGATCTGTAATACCTTTCAGCTTTTTCAGAAAACGGTCTTTTGCGTTGATACGGGTCAAATTCAGGTCAAACTTACGGAAGATCTGTTCAACCAGATCTCCTTCATTTTTCCTCAGCAAGCCGTGATCAACAAAAATACAGGTCAGATCCTTCCCGATGGCCTGATGCAGCAGAAGGGCTGCGACCGATGAGTCAACACCGCCGGAAAGTGCCAGTAAAACCTTTTTCCCTTTCAGCGATTCCCGATATGTTTCTATGGATCGTTTTGCAAAATCTTCCATATGCCAAGCCGCATTGCAGCCGCATATCCCGAAAATAAAGTTGGAAAGGATCGTTTTTCCGTAAACAGTATGTGTCACTTCCGGATGAAACTGTACTCCGTAAAGTCTTTTCTCTTCATTTTCCATTGCTGCGCAGGGACATTTCACACTGTGGGATGTGATGACAAAACCTTCAGGAACCTGACTGATATAGTCAGTGTGGGACATCCAGCAAATGCTTTCTTCCGGCATATTTTTAAACAATGCACTGGTTTTTGTGAATATGGAAGTTTTCCCGTATTCACTGGAATGCTCCGCGCTTGAGACTTTTCCTCCGGCCATCCATGCCATCAATTGAGCACCGTAACAGATGCCGAGGATCGGAATGCCGAGGTCCAGTATTTCCGGATCATAATGCGGAGATTTCTCATCATAAACACTGTTCGGACCGCCGGTGAAGATAATACCCCGGTAATTTTTCTGCTGAATTTCTTCGATACTGATTTTGTTGTATGGTTGGATTTCCGCGTAAACATGAAGCTCCCGGACCCTGCGTGCGATCAGCAGATTATACTGTCCGCCGAAATCAAGAACAAGGATCCTGTCAGCGCTGTATTCGTTTGACTGTTTTTCTTTTGATGTCATAAGGCCTGCACTTTTCTCATTATTTTTCTCAATAAGGTTCACGAAATTGTCACATAATGACACTATTCCACAGTAACTGATTTTGCGAGGTTTCTCGGCTTGTCTACGTCAAGCCCTTTGGCGACGCTGGTATAGTATGCCAGCAGCTGAAGCGGAATAACCGTCAGGCTTCCGATGAAATGCTGCTCGGTTTTCGGCACATAAATCGTGAAATTGACCGTATCTTCGATGTTGTAATTCCCATAGCTGGTCAATCCCATCAGATAACCGCCCCGTGCTTTGCACTCAGCCATGTTGCTGATGGTTTTTTCGATCAATTCCTTCTGCGTCAGAACGCCGATCACCAGCGTGTCCTTTTCAACAAGGCTAATCGTGCCGTGTTTCAGTTCACCTGCCGCATATGCTTCGGAATGGATGTAGGAAATCTCCTTCATTTTCAGGCTGCCTTCAAGACTTACCGCGTAGTCGATCCCTCTGCCGATGAAAAAGATATCGCGCGCATTTGCGTATTTTGCCGCAAACCATTGGATCCGTTCTTTGTCTTCCAGGACCCGCTTCATTTTTCCGGGTAAATCACGCAGTTCTGTGATCATTTGCGCATATGCGTCTGAATTGATTTTCCCGCGGAGAAAGGCTGTTTGAACTGCAAGACAGTACATGGCGGCGAGTTGTGCGCTGTAGGCTTTAGTCGTCGCGACAGCGATTTCCGGTCCGGCAAGCGTATAAAGCACCATATCGGCTTCCCGCGCAATCGTGGAGCCCACAACATTGACTACTGCCAGAGTTTTTGCTCCTGCTTTCTTTGCCTCACGCAGCGCAGCCAGGCTGTCCGCTGTTTCACCGGATTGTGAAATAACGATCACCAGAGCATTTTTATCCAGAAGCAGTTTTCGGTACCGGAATTCAGATGCCAGCTCTACCCGGACCGGGAGCTCCGCCATATCCTCGATGACATATTGAGAAACCATTCCGACGTGCCAGGCTGATCCGCACCCAACAATATGTATCGATGAAACCGCGGAAAGAAATTCATCGGTGATCCCGGCTCCGGACAAATTGATCTTTCCGTCTTTTATCAAACTGTTCAGCGTATCTTCAACGGCTTTCGGCTGTTCATGGATCTCTTTGATCATGAAGTGTTCAAAACCGCCTTTTTCAGCCGCCTCCGCGTCCCAGGTGATTTTCACGGTCTGTTTTTGGATCTCATCACCGTTTAAATCGAAAAATGTAACATTTCCCGGAACGATACGGGCACATTCCCGGTTCCCGATATAGTACACATCGCGTGTATATTTGAGAATGGCAGGGACATCCGAGGCAAGATAGGATTCGCCTTCGGAGACGCCGATGATCAAAGGAGAATCTTTGCGTGCGGCATATATTTCACCTGGATGATCCCTGAACATCAATGCCAGAGCGTAACTGCCCCGAACACGGACCATCATGCGGTTGATGGCGTCAACCGGACCGATTTTGTATTTTTTATAGTAGTAATCGACGAGTTTGATAACAACTTCGGTATCCGTCAGGCTGTAAAACTGGTAGCCGTGGTTGATCAGTTTTTGCTTCAGCTCGTCAAAATTTTCGATAATGCCGTTATGGACTCCGACTACCTCAGATTCCACCGGACCGGAGGCTGACACTTTGGCATTTCCGCTGACATGCGGGTGAGCATTGATCTGGTTTGGTTCACCATGCGTCGCCCAGCGTGTATGGCCGATACCGCACTTTCCCGGCAGTGACCGACCGTTGTCTGTTTTTTCTGCAAGGTTCCGAAGCTTTCCGGTAGCCTTTACGACCTCGGCAAGCTGTGTCCCGTTTCTTACCGCCAATCCGGCAGAATCATATCCCCGATATTCGAGCTTTGACAGCCCGTCCAACAGGATCGGTGCTGCTTCATGATTTCCTGTATACCCTACGATTCCACACATTTTAATTTAATTGTCCTTTCTGAGCCAGGAATTGATCTCCAGAGCCGCAGCCCTGCCGTCAGCCAAAGCACGAACGACCAGCGACTGTCCGGTTCGCATATCTCCCGCAGAAAAGATATTTTCTTTGATATGATGGGACCGGTCCCTCGGCATCATATTTCCCCTCTGATCCAAAAGAATATTGAAAGTTTCCGCTGTACTTTTTTCACAGCCGACAAAACCGGCTGCAATCAGCAGCAGGCCGCAGGGCAGTGTCTTTTCTGTTCCTGGAACCTGTTCGAACCTGCCTTCCGGAGTCCTCTTCAAACAAACAGTTTCTGCGGCAGAAATTTTGCGGCTGTCATCGGCAAAAATTTGTTTGATCGTCGTTTCATAGATCCGCGGGTCGGCTCCCTGTCGGGCAATGGCTTCCATCTGCCCGTAATCAGTCCTCAGTGTACGCGGCCATTCCGGCCATGGATTAACGGGTGTGCGGTTTTCCGGAGGAGCGGGCATCATTTCCAGCTGTACGACAGATTTGCATCCCTGCCGCAGTACCGTCCCCACACAATCGTTGCCGGTATCTCCGCCGCCCACGACGATAACGGATTTCCCGGCAGCGGAAATGGCCGGTTCCTGATTTCCGAGAACCGCTTTCGTGGCTGCGGTCAGATACTCTACGGCAAAATGAACACCTGGGACAGTATCATTTTCCACGTTCAGTCTCCGCGGCTGCTTTGCACCCCCGCAGAACAAAACAGCGTCGTAATTTTTCAGCTTTTCCGGATCCGCTTCAGTATTCAGAAGAAAATGGATACCTTCTTCACGCATGATATAGATCCGGCGGTAAATGACTTCCTTTGGCAGCTTCATGTTGGGGATCCCGTACATCAGCAATCCGCCCGGCCGGTCTTCCCTTTCGATGACCGTAACTTCATGCCCCATGCGGTTCAGCAGGTCTGCCGCTGCCAGTCCGGAGGGACCGCTGCCGATCACCGCAACATTTTTGCCGCTGTGGGCTGTAATACGCCGGGGCTGCACCCAGCCTTTATCAAAGCCTGTCTCGATCAGATAGAGCTCATTGTCGCGGTTCGTCACCCCGTCATCGGCAAGGTTACAGGCTTTTTCACACAAAGCAGGACAAACCCGGCCGGTAAATTCCGGAAAAGGCGCAGTCTGCATTAAGCGGACAAAAGCTTCATATTCTTTTCCTCTCCAGAGAAGATCATTCCATTCCGGGATCAAATTATGGAGCGGACAGCCATAGTCGGATTGACAGAAAGGCACACCGCAGTTCATACAGCGGGACGCCTGTTTCTTTCTGTCTTCATCAGACAGAGAAACGTGCAGATCTTCAAAATCCAAAAGGCGATCATCAGTATCCCGATATGGATTCTCCATGCGTATATGATCCATAAAACCTGTTGTTTTTCCCATATCGTTACACCCTCTTTCTGTTCAGATGATCCAGATATTCATCTGAGATCACTGTCTTGAACATCGGCAGCCACATTTTAAACGCAGACAAAATATCTTTGCCGTATACGGAATTGGTAGCCTGAACATGCATTTCAAGCAGATGCCGTAGTTCAACCGATTGTTTTTCTGTCACATCATGGATCCGGACGATATCATGATTGATGCGGTCAGCCAGCGTTCCGTCTTCATCCAGGATCCAGACGATGCCACCGGACATTCCTGCACCGAAGTTTTCTCCGACAGGCCCGAGGACCAGAACACAGCCGCCGGTCATATATTCACATCCATGATCGCCGACACCTTCAACAACTGCGTATGCGCCGGAATTCCGCACGGCAAAGCGTTCACCGGCTCTGCCGGCGATGAAAGCATTTCCTCCCGTTGCTCCATAAAGAGCAACGTTGCCGATCAGGATGTCTTTCCGCTGCCAGAGTGCGTCCACCGGCGGACAGATCGCTAGTGTACCGCCCGACAATCCTTTGCCGAGATAGTCATTTGCTACGCCGAAAAGTATGATGCGCTGTCCTTTTTTCAGAAATGCCCCAAAGGATTGTCCGCCGCATCCCTGTGCCTGGATATCACGATTTCCCTGTAGCAGCGTGCCGAAAGCACGGTCTGTTGTGGTCAGCTGCACATGATCCTGGATGAGCCGGGCGTCTGTGCGTTCATGCAGAGCAAAGTCATGCTTTGCTTCCGGCTGCATATGGATATTCATGGAAAAACCGGTAAGGTCCGAAAGATCAATTTTGGCATCCTCTTTTTCCCGCAGAAGGTCGCTTCTTCCCACCAATTCATTGACGGTCCGTGCACCGAGTCTCGCCAGGATCTCCCGCACCTGTTCCGCGATGAACAGCATAAAGCGCTCCACATATTCCGGTTTACCTCTAAACCGTTTCCTCAATTCAGGATTTTGTGTCGCAATACCGAAGGGGCATGTACCCAGATGGCATACCCGCATCATCCGGCATCCCATTGTCACCAGGGGCGCCGTTGCAAACCCGAATTCCTCCGCACCCAGCAGCAGTGCCACTGCTACATCGTGTCCTGTCATCAGTTTTCCGTCTGTTTCCAGCGTCACTGTCTGGCGCAGGCGGTTGCGGCACAGCACCTGATGTGTCTCAGCCAGACCGATTTCCCATGGCAGACCTGTGTGGTGCACACTGCTCATGGGAGCTGCACCGGTTCCTCCTTCTCCTCCGGAGATCAGTATTCCGCCGGCTCCTGCTTTGGCTACACCGCTGGCGATTGTTCCCACTCCTGTAGAGGAAACCAGCTTTACCGTGATCTTCGCGTTTTCGTTGGCACACTGCAGGTCATAGATCAATTCAGCCAGATCTTCGATGGAATAGATGTCATGATGCGGCGGTGGGGAGATCAGGGATATTCCGGGCACAGAGCAGCGGGTTTTTGCGATGCTGTCCGTTACTTTCGCCCCGGGAAGATGGCCGCCTTCACCGGGTTTTGCCCCCTGTGCCATCTTGATCTGGATCTCTTTTGCTGAGAGCAGATAATCCCGGGTCACTCCAAAGCGTCCGGACGCGACCTGCTTGATGGCTGAATTCAGGGGTGTCCCGAAACGTTCCGGTAATTCACCGCCTTCTCCGCTGTTGCTTCTGGCTCCCAGACGGTTCATGGCGGCGGCCATACATTCATGGGCTTCCTGGGAGATTGAACCGTAAGACATCGCCCCTGTTTTGAAGCGCCTGACGATCTGTTCCGCACTTTCTACCTCTTCGATCGGGACCGGATCACATAGCTCATAGCGAAAATCCAGCATGGAACGGATCGTTCGCGGTCCCTCATGTTCTACCAGTCCGGCATATTCATCAAAAAGCTTTTTGTCATTTGTCCACACCGCCTGCTGCAGCAGATGGATCACCTTCGGGCTGTAGAGATGTTCTTCCGTATTTGTCCCTGTACGCAGTTTATGCCTGCCGGCGCTGGGCAGCTCTTTTTTCAAAGGATCCCTGAATGCTGAATCATGATAATAACGGCTGTCCGATTCAATCGCGGAAAGATCCGCTCCGCCCAGCAAAGCCGGTGTATTGGTGAAATACTGGCTGATAAATTGCTGATCCAATCCAACCGACTCAAATAACTGGGCACTTTGATAGGCCTGAAGTGTGGAAACGCCCATCTTGGACGCGATCTTCAGGGTCCCGGCGGTCAGTCCGCGATCATAATTCCGGACAAATTCCTCCGCGTGTCCTCCAAAATGATCCCGGATACACGCCTGTGCCAGATAAGGGTTCACTGCACGGGCACCAAAAGCGATCAGCATTGCCATCTGATGTACATCCCGGGGTTCACCGCTTTCCAGGATCACGGAAACAGCAGTGCGCTTTTTGATTCGGATCAGATGTTGTTCCAACCCGGAAACTGCCAGAAGGGAAGGAATCGCAAGATGGTCAGTGTCCAGACCGCGGTCCGAGAGGATGAGAATATTTACCCCATCCCGGCAAGCCGCGTCACAGCTTGCGAAAAAGTTCGTCAGAGCTTTCCGCAAACGCTGCTGGACCGGATAAAGCAGCGATATGACCCTGACATGATAGGCGGGATGATCGATCAAACGGATGCGGGATAATTCTTCATCCGTGAGGATGGGTGAAGACAGCTCCATTACATTGCAGTTGTCAGGTCCGGCGGCAAGCAGGTTCCCATCATCGGCGATATAAATGGAACAATCCGTCTTGCATTCCTCTCGCAGCGCATCGATCGGCGGATTGGTGACCTGTGCAAAACGCTGTTTGAAATAATCATACAGGGAGGGGTGTGCTTTTGAGAAAACTGCCAGCGGTTCATCGGCACCCATGGAAATAATCGGCTCCGTACCGGTTTCTGCCATGGGGAATAACACATCATGAAGATCTTCATAAGCGTATCCAAAGGCCTTGCACAGCGTCCGAATATCTTCCGTCTCCGGTTTTCTGCCCGGTCCGGGTAATTCACTCAGCCGGATGATGTTTTTGACCCATTCACCGTAAGGATGCAAACCGACATAATATGTCTTGAGTTCCTCGCTTTCCATCAATTCGCCGGTGGAAAGATCTGCCTTCAGCACATCTCCCGATCTCAGTTTCCAGCGTCTGCGGATATGTGCGTTTTCCTCAAACAAAACTCCGGCTTCGGAAGAAAGGATGAGCCGTTTGTCATCTGTCAGTGCGCAGCGCAGGGGACGCAATCCGTTCCGGTCCAGTGACGCACAAACACAGTCGCCGTCCGAGTACAAAATCGCGGCAGGACCGTCCCAAGGTTCCATCATCGCTGAATAGTAGCGGTACAAATCACGCCATGGGGTCTTCCGCTTCTGTCCCTGCCAGGGTTCCGGCAGAAGGATCATTCCGGCCAGCGGCAGCGGGAATCCGTTCATTGCCAGAAATTCCAGTGTATTGTCCAACATCTGTGAATCGCTCCCGTCCGGATCGATCACAGGCAGCGCTTTCCTCATGGCATCGCCCATCACTTCGGAACGCATCGTTTCTTCCCGGGCTTTCATGCGGTCATGATTGCCCCGGATCGTGTTGATCTCTCCGTTATGCAGCAGCATACGCATCGGATGGGCTTTGGACCAGCTTGGGAAGGTGTTCGTAGAAAATCGTGAATGGACCATTGCCATTTGTGATGTATAGCGTACATCCTGCAGATCATCATAGAATGAACGCAGCTGGGAAACCAGCATCATCCCTTTGTAGACGATCGTCCGGCAGGAAAGGGAACATATATAAGTTTCTGTATTCTGTTTTTCAAATATCCTGCGCAGGAGGTAAAGCTTGCGGTCAAAGTCAATGCCCGGTTGAATGCCTGCGGGACGCTTCAAAAAACATTGGCGGATCCGCGGCATTGTGCGTCTTGCCCCTGCGCCAAGCTGAGCCGGATGACAGGGAACATTGCGCCATCCCAGGACAGGTATCCCTTCCGAGACTGCCAGCTGCTCGAAGATCTTACAGACATTTTGCGCCCCGACCTCATCCTCCGGCAGGAAAAACATCCCGACGCCATAATCTCTTGGCACTCCAAGGATAATGCCTTCCTCCTCAGCCCAATCCAAAAAAAGTTCGTGAGGAATCTGCGTCAGAATTCCGACACCGTCCCCTGTTGTCCCCAGTGCATCACTGCCGGCCCGGTGTGCCAGACGTTCGACAATTGTCAATGACTGGTCAATTGTCCGATGGGTCGCTTTGCCGCTGAGGTCAACGATAGCTCCCACTCCGCAGGATTCATGTTCAAATTCTGATCGCCAAAGCGGATAATCAGGATCACGCATAGCCTTCCTCCTGTTGACTGCTGAAAATAAAAAAAGGCAAAGAAATCCATAAACGAGACTTCTTTGCCTTGCTTCTGATTAAAGTAGCACAAGCGAAAAATTCTGTCAAGAAAAGAGACGAAATTTATATATGAATAGAGGGGAGATTAAGAATCAGGTACCAGGTTTCAGGTATCAGTTTTTAGGGACTGGCAGCTGGTGGCTGGTGACTGGTGGCTGGTGACTAGTGGCTGGTGACTGGTGGCTGGTGACTAGTGGCTGGTGACTGGTGGCAGGTGGTTGGAAGCTGTTACCTGGTAGTTGCTGGCTGATCGCTGACCACTGATCACTGACTGCTGACCACTGTCTATTGATACGTATTGATGATCTCTTCAGCGACTTCTTTCCGCGTGATGCAGCGGTCCATGGCTTGTTTTTCAATGTAGCGATGTGCCTGCGGTTCTTCCATTTTCAATTCTGAGATCAGCAGCCATTTTGCCCGGTTTACCAGGCGGATCTCCTGCATTTTTTCTTCAAAGGAGAGCGACTTTTTCTCGGATTTCCGCAGCCGTTCCCGGGCGCTGGCCAACCAGTCAATGGCCGTGGAAAATGTCTGCGTCGAAAGCGGCTTGGCGATCGTGAAGACGCCGTGTTCGGTGACTTTGCTTCGCAGGCCTTCCAGTATACTGGTATGAACGATCATGAGTGCAATTCCCCCGCTGGAATTACTGAAATCAATTGCCAGTTCTGTCCCGATGCCATCCGGAAGAGGAGAATTGATGATCACAAAATCGAATTCTCTTTCATTGAGGATTCTTTTCGCAGCGCTGATCCCGCTGACATACCGTACCGGATCATAACGAAATGCAGGCAGGAGCGCAGACAGTGCATTATTGAACGCCTCTGATGCCGATACGACAAGAACGCTGTAAAATTGCTCCTTTAAGTCCATATGTCGAAATTCCTGCCCCGTCTGGTTCCTGTTTTCTATACCTTATATCCTGCTCCCGCAGTAGATATTCAATATTTTCTCCGGAATATGGGTTCGGATAAACTCACTGTCCCGGGCGGTGTTTTTTGCTTCTCCGAGGTTTTCCGGAAGCCTGCTGAATTTCGACAAAGTTTCCGTATCGGCACGAAACAAATTGATATTTGCCGGTTTCGGAAGTTCCAGGTTATTTTTGATCCCGTCAAGCCCGGCGTAGATCATGAGTGCAAAAGCGATATATGGATTTGCCGTTGGATCGGGGGAACGCAATTCCGCACGCCGGTATTCCCCGACGGCTGCGGGGATCCGGACCAGTTGGGAACGGTTTTCCGGAGACCAGGAAATATAAGCAGGTGCTTTCCGCTGTCCAAGCCGGCGGTAGGAGTTTTCTGTCGGATTCAAAAACGCAGTCATAGGCCGGACATTCGCCAGAATGCCGGCAATCATATGACGAAAACGGACTTCATCATCATTGGGGAGGATCGACATGTTGATGTGAAAGCCATTTCCCGGAATATCATCGAGCGGTTTAGCTGAAAAATCGGCAATAAGTCCATTCGTGTTGGCGACAGTCCTTGCAACCCGCTGAAAAATCATGGCATTATCCGCGGCGGACAAAGCATCGGAATATCGGAAATCGATCTCGTTTTGCCCGGGTCCTTCTTCGTGATGGGAGCTTTCCGGGTGGATGCCCATCTGTTCCAGTGTCAGGCAGATCTCCCGGCGGATGTTTTCACCCCGGTCATCCGGTGCGATATCCATATATCCGGCTTCATCGTATGGGATTTTTGTGCTCTTCCCCTGATCGTCCAATTTGAAAAGATAAAACTCCTGCTCTGCTCCGAAAGAAAACTCGAATCCGGCTTTTTTGGCATCAGTCATTGCGATTTTCGTCAGGTTCCGTGTGTCACATTCAAAGGCTGTCCCGTCCGGTTTGGTGATGTTGGCATACATTTGCACGACCCGGCCGTTTTCCGGACGCCAGGGAAGCGGCCGAAGTGTTTCCGGTTCCGGATGCAGCAGCAGGTCACTGTGGGTCTCGTCTCCAAAACCGGAAATCGCGGACGCGTCAAAGGCGATCCCATCCGTGAAAGCGCGGCGGAGCTCATCCGGCATAATGGATATGTTTTTTTGTTTCCCGAAAACATCACAGAATCCAAGACGGATGAATTTCACATCCTCTTCCTGAACATATTGCATTACTTCATTCACTGAATATTTCATAATATCCTCCCGGTTTTCTCCGGAACAGCGCATGCGCAGGTCCATCTCAGTTTTATTAAAAAGCAGATGATTTTTTATACCATGGTTTTTATTCTCTTTCAGAAAATTCAGGAGTATTTAATCAGGAAACCTCATCTGAAATGCCGGGGACCGATATGTCATAATTTTTCATAATTTTTTACAGAATTCCTTGACTTGATAAAAAGCGGGAGTAGAATACAGTCCATAAAGGCAAGGGCGTCTTTGAGAATTCAGTCTCATAGGCCCTTTTTTTATTACCATTTATTACCAATTTATTATGAAGGCAAAGACGTCTTTCGATTGGGACGTCTTTGCCTTTTTATTTTATTAAGTGTTGAAGGAGAAAAGAACATGGCTACTGTATCTGATTATTTTGGAAGCATGGTGTTCGATGACCGCGTAATGCGGGCGAAACTTCCGGCGGATGTTTACCAGTCCCTGCGGAAGACGATCGATGAAGGAAAGAAACTGAATCCGAATGTTGCGAATGCTGTTGCGGAAGCCATGAAGAATTGGGCGGTTGAACGCGGGGCAACACATTTCACGCACTGGTTCCAGCCGCTAACCGGCATCACAGCCGAAAAACATGAAAGCTTCATCACACCATCTCCGGATGGCGGTGTGATCATGGAGTTTTCCGGAAAAGAACTGATCCAGGGAGAACCGGATGCCTCATCCTTCCCCAGCGGCGGACTTCGCGCCACCTTTGAAGCCAGGGGTTATACAGCCTGGGATCCGACTTCCTATGCATTTATCAAGGATAAAGCGCTCTGCATTCCGACAGCTTTCGGCTCTTACGGCGGTCATGCGCTGGACAAAAAGACACCGCTGCTGCGATCTATGGAAGCGCTCAGCAAACAGGCGCTGCGGATCCTGCACCTTTTCGGCAACGATACGGTGAAGAGGGTCGTCACTTCTGTCGGACCGGAGCAGGAATATTTTCTGGTCTCCAAAGAACTGTATGACAAGCGGCCGGACCTGCGTTTTACCGGACGAACTCTGTTTGGCGCAAAACCGCCGAAAGGGCAGGAACTGGATGACCACTACTTTGGTGCCATCAAGCCGGTCGTAGCTTCCTTTATGGAAGAGCTGAATGAAGAGCTTTGGAAAGTGGGTATCTTTGCCAAGACCGAGCATAATGAAGTCGCGCCATCCCAGCATGAACTGGCTGTGATCTATACCACGACCAACATCGCGACGGATCAGAACCAGCTGACGATGGAGATCATGCAGAAGGTCGCGGTCAAACACGGGCTGGTCTGCCTGCTGCATGAGAAACCTTTCGCCGGCGTCAACGGCAGCGGGAAACACAACAACTGGTCGATCGCCACGGATGACGGGCAGAACCTGCTTTCTCCAGGTGAGACTCCCTATGAAAACGCGCAGTTCCTGCTGTTCCTCTGCGCGGTTCTCAAAGCGGTGGATGATTACCAGGACCTGCTGCGGATCTCCGTCGCAACCGCGGGAAATGATCACCGTCTCGGTGCCAACGAAGCGCCTCCGGCCGTTATTTCTGTTTTCCTCGGTGAGGAGCTGACCGGGATACTGGAAGCGATCGAAACTGATACGCCTTATCAGGGTGTGGAAAAGAAGCAGCTGAAGCTCGGTGTCAACGTGCTGCCGCGTTTCACCCGTGATACGACGGACCGCAACCGTACCTCGCCGTTCGCCTTCACCGGCAACAAGTTCGAATTCCGCATGCTGGGTTCCTCCAACAGCATCGCCTGCGCGAACATTATGCTGAACAGCGCGGTCGCGGAAAGCCTCAAGATTTATGCGGACCGGCTGGAAGCGGCGGAGAATTTTGAAACGGCTCTGCATGAGATGATCAAAAAGACGATTAAGGATCACAAACGCATCATTTTCAACGGCAACGGTTATGATGAAAGCTGGCTCAAAGAGGCGACCGAAGTGCGCGGACTGCTCAACTACCGCACGACCGCGGACTGCATGCCGCACCTGCTTGACGAGAAAAATGTGGAAATGCTCACTTCCCACCGAGTCTTTTCCGAAGCGGAGCTGCGCTCCCGATGTGAGATCATGCTGGAAAACTACTGCAAATCGATCCTGATCGAAGCCCGGACCATGGTGGATATGGCAAAGACCCAGATCCTGCCCGCGGTGGAGTCATACGCCGCTGAGGTTGCCGCGACCGCTGCCACGAAAAAAGCGATCCTCCCGGATCTCTCCTGTGCTTACGAAAGTTCCCTCGTGAAAAAGCTTTCCGAAAAGGTAGATGAGATCGCAGCCCGAACGGCAGAACTGGAAAGGGCGATCCCGGAGATGGACGGGACAGATGATACGATCCAGGAAGCGTATAAGATCCGTGACACACTGCTGCCGAAAATGACCGAACTGCGTATCCCCTGTGATGAAGCCGAGACACTGACCGCGAAGAAATACTGGCCGTTCCCGACTTATGCGGATCTGATGTTTGCGGGAAAATGAGGGCATAGGGGCTGGGGACCAGGGATTAGGTGATAGGGATTAGGGATAGACGATGCTCTAATGCCTAAACCCTGTAACCTATAATCTATAATCTATAGCCTATCACCTAAACCCTAAACCCTATACCCTAGCCCCTGTAAAGGAGAAAGCTATGTGTTCAATTATGGGATATTGCGGCCGATGCGCCGATAGAGAGGCATTTGAAAAAGGTTTCCGACGAACAAAATCGCGGGGACCGGATGACAGCCGGATCGTGGATACCGGCAAAGGTCTGCTGGCTTTCCACCGTCTGGAGATCATGGGACTGCATCCGGAAGGCATGCAGCCGTTTGAATTGAACGGCAGTTATGTGATCTGCAACGGCGAGCTTTACGGTTTCGACAAACAACGGAATGAACTGCGGAAACTGGGATACGAATTCCAAAGTGACAGCGACTGCGAAATCATTCTGCCGCTGTATCACGAATACGGAACCGATATGTTTCCCATGCTGGACGCGGAGTTTGCCATGATCCTTTTTGACGGGCAGACCGGTGAGTTTATCGCGGCGAGAGACCCGATCGGCATTCGTCCGCTCTATTACGGATATGACGCGCAGGGTGTGATCATTTTTGCCAGTGAACCGAAAAACCTGGTCGGACTGACTGAGAAAATTCTGCCTTTCCCTCCCGGATGTTATTACAAAGAAGGTCAGTTCCATCGTTACAGCGATATCGCTTATGTCGAGAAGGTGTCACCGGACGGATTGGACGAGGTATGCAAAAAGATCCATGATAAATTGATCGCGGGGGTCCAAAAACGCCTGGTCGCGGATGCCAAGGTCGGATTCCTCCTCTCCGGCGGACTGGATTCTTCGCTTGTCTGTGCCATTGCCGCGAAAGAATGCGGGCACCCGATCGAGACCTTCGCCATCGGGATGACGGAAGACGCCATCGACCTGAAATACGCAAAACAGACCGCGGACTATATCGGTTCTCATCATACAGAGGTATACATGACTCCGGATGAGGTGATCGATTCACTCGAAACGGTTATTGAACTCCTCGGGACTTATGACATCACGACGATCCGTGCCAGCATGGGGATGTACCTGTGCTGCAAAGCGATCCATGAACAGACCGACATCCGCGTCCTTTTGACGGGTGAGATCTCTGATGAACTGTTCGGCTACAAATATACCGATTTTGCGCCTTCCGCTGTTGAGTTTCAGAAGGAAGCGGAAAAACGGGTCCGGGAGCTGCATATGTATGATGTTCTGCGGGCAGACCGCTGCATTTCGGTGAATTCACTGGAAGCCCGTGTCCCCTTCGGTGATCTGGATTTTGTCAGTTATGTGATGAGCATTGATCCGGAACTGAAAATGAATAAATATGGCAAGGGAAAATATCTGCTCCGGCATGCTTTTGAGGGAGAAGGATATCTTCCGGATGAGATTTTGTGGAGAGAAAAGGCCGCTTTTTCGGATGCGGTCGGCCATTCCATGGTCAATTACCTGAAGGACTACGCAGAAAGTCTGTATACCGATGAGGAATTTGAAAGCCGGCGGCAGCAATATGTTTTTGCCCAGCCCTTCACGAAAGAATCACTGCTCTATCGGGAGATTTTTGAAAAATATTATCCCGGTCAGGCAAAAATGGTCGTTGATTTCTGGATGCCGAACCGAAACTGGGAAGGCTGCAACGTCAACGATCCGTCAGCCCGGGTGCTTTCCAATTACGGCGCCAGCGGAGAGTAATAATCTTATCCGATTTTGCATATAGGGACAGTTGCCTGTATTGACTGCATGGTAATTGTCAACTGTCCCCGCACCAATCCCCGAAGGGACAACGACACCTGATATAATGTGTACCGTCGCGCAGCAGGGACACTTGTATCAGGTGTCGTTGTCCCGCCTTCAATCAAAGAGCCGGCGCCGCTTATCCTTGCTTGCTGCGCAGAAGCATAAACGCCGGAGGCATTTTACCGGTCTGACAGGAGCCCTTATTCTTTCACAGAATAAGGACTCCTGTTTGCGTGTATATTTCAAAACAGGCCGCAGCTGCGGCCTGTTTGATCATTAATCAATTTCCTATGCGGTGACCGGTGCGTAACGTTCGGAACCGATAGTTTTCATCATGAACTTATACGGATCCAGTTCGTTCTGCATCACCATGCCGAAGATGCGCGGAGAGCATCCGCTGACCAGCGCCACGCCCTGTTCGTTCATTTTTACCGGGACCTGTTCCTGCCGGCTCTGGACATTCCAGAACACGACCTGGGGCAGCCGGTAGCCATGCGAGGCGTAGAGCTCTTTTGCATATTCAAAGTTTGTCTTGCCGGCATCCTGGGTGCAGATATTGAACTCCATATCCGAAATGATATAAAGCGTCTCCGGCATCTCCGACTGCGGCAGTCCGTTTTTGACTGCGGCAGTCAGGATCAGTTCAAATACCTTCTGGATGTTGGTATCGGCGACTTCATTGAAGCTTTTGCAATACCGCACCCGTTCCGTCAGATCTTTGCCTTTGATTTCCACCAGCTTCGGGTTTGTCGAGAAGGTGATGAAGTGGTCATGGAACAGGCCTGTGTTCCGTTCGGCGAAATATATGCCCAGGGACAAAGCGACATCACACGGACGGGGATTTCCGAATCCATACATGGAGCCGGAGCCGTCGATCACGACCAGCGCGTTGCGTCCGTCGGTGAAATCTTCCAGCGCCTTCCAGGTCACATCCAGGCTTTTCCGTTCCTTTGTATCCGATGTGGTCATGGCGGAACGGACCAGTTCATAAGGCAGCAGCGTTCCGGTGTGGAGCGTAGCTTCACCTTTTTCGACACTGTTCAGATATTCACTGTAGCGCTCACCGTCATTGCGGTTGAAAGCCTTGCGGTATTTGAACATCGCCTTGGAAGGCTGCTTGGAATAATCGAAGGTGTAATCCTTTTCCCGCAGGTTGTTTTCCAAAATTTTGATCTCGGCACGCAGCGCGCTCAATGCTTTGCGGTATTGTGCGCTGTTCATGCCCATCGCGGCTGCGATGATCTGGGCCTGTTTTTTTGTTTCTTCAGAAGAGGCGTTCACGGACGGCAGCCATTTTGCCATCAGAGAGACCTGCTCTCCGGCTTCCAGTGCGGCCAGGTCGGCGGAAAGCTGTTCCTTGATAAAGGCAAGAGCGTCCGCTTCGCAGGGGGTTCCCAACAGCTCCAGCAGGTCGTCCCAGCGTCCGTATTCAGGGATCAGAGCGATGTTTTTGCGGACACTTTCGGGCTCCAGTGCAGCCAGTGCCGAAAAAATCACGCGGAAGACCCGCCGTTCCCCCAGACCTCCGCGGATATCGCGGGCGTAGAAGAGGATCTTCATGGCAATATCCCGGTCTTCTGCCCAGGCTTTGATAAAGCGGCGGACAATATCCTCATCATTCGCGCTGCGCAGCGCGCCGATCGATCCGAACAGGTCCACACATTCCGAGCCGGAACTGCGGTATGTCACTGCGCCGTTTTCTGTCAGGGTTTTGTTTGCTTCTTCTTTCAAAGCGTCTAAAAAATTTTTTATAGATTTGAACATGGAAATTGTCCTCCTTTCATCAGTTTTCCATGAAAACAAGGCACAAGGGATTGCTCCCCGGATCCAAAAATTAGTGGCTTATGGTCTATTTTTTTTGCTGTATGTGCCTTTCAAAAAATCAAAGCGCGGTTTGGTTTTTCACATGTATACCGTTTATCAGACGGTGCATTGCGGGTCTCGCCTAAGGCAGCGATAAAACTTGCGGTACGCGCTTTTAATTGTCAATGCGGGATTCGAACCCACACCTTATTTACCTGCCCCGGTTCCTTCATAAATAAGGCTTTTCCGTCAAAAACCGACAGTTTACAAAAAAAACAAGGCACATTTTTTTTACCTGCTCTGCCAACTGAGCTAAGTGTCCTGAGACACTACAGGAATCGAACCTGTGACACGGGGTTTTACAGACCGAAAATAATTGCTGTCTGTGCCTTTAGATGTTCCCGCGGGAATCGAACCCGCTGCGGCATTTCAACTCATGCCGCCTTTCCCGATGAAAGCAAGGACTTTATTGAATAAACAAAGCGCTGTTTGTTGCTTTGGCGCGTCTGCCAGATTCCGCCACATCCGCGAAGTTCGCGGATGGCAGGATTTGAACCTGCACTCGGATAAACCGAACCATCCCCCTTAGATCGCATAATTGCTGCCAGCGCTTTTAGAAGTCTGTGTGGAAGTCGAATCCACCGCTTATTATTGATAAGCTTCCCTTCAGACCCTGTGGGAAGTAGTTCCTCATTCTCTTGATTAACATTATATCGGGAATAGCAAAAAAGTTTCCATATAAAGCAATGTGGTGACAAATGTCATGGAAATAGTATGACATTTGTCAGTCTGCTCTGCTTACTACCTACATCTTGTCACCTAAAACCTGCCCCCTGAACCCTGCTTCATCCTATATCCTGCTGCCTAAACCCTATAACCTATCGCCTATCGCCTATAAGCTATAAGCTATAAGCTATAAACTATAAACTATAAACTATAAACCACTATCCCCCATAGCCTATCGCCTATTCCCTATTCCCTGAAAATCACAGCTCCGAATACTTATTACTCCGCCCCTTTGCCTTTTCCACTGGATACTTCGCTTCATTCTTCGTCATTTTTGCGTTGACGATCTCATCGGCATCCAACCCTAATTTGTCCAGCATGTCCTGGCAGTAGACAATGACGTCCGCCAGTTCCTCTTTGACGTGCTCAACGTCGTAGTCGTTATCATTCCACTGGAAGCATTCCAGCAATTCATTCGCTTCAATGGAAATGCTCTTGGCCAGATTTGCCGGGGAATGGAACTGATCCCAGTCCCGGTCCTCCGTGAATTTTCGTATTCGATCGATAGTCTCCTGTTTCATAGCTGCTCCCTGATAGTAAGTCTGAGCCAATTATACCGTACGGCGAGATTTTCCCGCAGCGTACCTGCGTAAAATCTGTCCCCTTCCTCGATTCGTGCGCCGCTGAATAGACGGGAAAGGTACATCATCACCTGATACAATGTGTACCGCCGCGCAGCAGGCGAAGCTCCTGCTCCGAATCAATAGGCGCAGCCTGTTCCTTACGGTGCAGGTCAGTCTCAGGTGACGGTGTACCGCTCCTAACCGAAGGGTGATATGTACCCATTATCAGAGATAGGGACGGTTTCGCGGCAGCGGAACTGTCCTCCCGCATCGCAGGAAGAGCGCCTAAAGGGGACTGGACCGAAGGGCCTGTACCCCAATAAACGAAGATTGAGCGTTCGTTCCATGATAGGTAAAGTCTGAAAACCCGCTTTGAAGCCAAAATAGGCGCCCATTCTTCGATGCGTGAGGACGGTTCCCCTCGTGCCTCGGGCGAACCATCCCCGTTAACTGAATTGCGTGAGGATGCGGCGCATATCGGCAGCCTGGTCGGGGTATATCTCACCGAAGTCAGGGTCGTGGGCAAGGTAACAGATCTCATCGGTTGTAAAGATGACTTTGCCGTCCTCGTTGTCTGCGCTCCGCGCGAAGGCGTGTCGCAGGACCTCCAGATAAAACGGACCATCGACAGACCCGGTGGAGAGACCCGGAGGATCATCCCCCGGCCGACCGATTTCGTGTATCTGTTTATTCCCGACGGGCTCAGAGAAAATGCCGGGTGATTCTTCGACCTCCGCTCTTTCCGGATTATCCGGCTTCCCGGATAGCCCTATTTCGGAACTGCTCTGTTCCAAATTATCTGTTGATACTTCGTGTATCAGTTCCTTCCTTCCGAGATCATCTCCGGTCACTTCATTCGAATCACCGGGGGAGAGATCCCGCTCCGGAAGGCTGCCGTGCGATTCTTTGTCTTCCGTGTTTTCCCTTTCGGGATCGTCCGTCTTCGCTTCCTCGGTTCGGGTTTCCAGATCATCCGTTATTCCGGAAGTTTCTGCTTCAGAAGTTTTCTCTTCCGCCGGACTGTTCACTGTTTCCGTTACGGATCTGCTGTTTTTCGCTTCCTCTGTCATGATTTCCGGAGTTTTCGTTTCACAAGTCTTCTCTTCCGGTTCCGATATATGGTCTTCGGAGTTCACAATTCCGAATTCCGCATTCCGCATTCCGCATTCTGCATTGGATAAAGTCCCGAGGACATTCCTGCGGCTGCCGGAGGAGCTTTTCGATCCGTCCAGAGAAGAAAGCGCGCTCGGAGCGCCGATCGCCGCCGGTTCAAAAAGCGCGGCAACATCCGGCAGCGCATGCCCATGATTCAAAGCAGATTTCGTATCCGGTAATGATTCCGAATTCCGCATTCCGCCTTCCGAATTTTCTGAACCCTGAATCCTGAATCCTGAATCCTTACTGATCCCTGATACCCGGCCCCTGACCCCTGACGCGAGTTTGTCCCTCGTCTTATACAGCCGCAGCAGCAGGTTCGTCCAGCTCAGCTGATTGATGAGCAGTCGTTCGCTGATCTCCGGATGAGACTTTGCCGTCTGGATCACGCCAAGATAGCTCTTGCGGAAATGGTAAGAGGAGACGCTGATGAGCTCCCCGATCTGCATCGGAGCCCGGGAGAGGTCCTCACCCCGATTGTGCAGGGTGACCAGACCGCGTCCCATGGTCATGACGCCTTTCATCACCAGTTTGGAGAGATCTGTAAACCGTTTGGAAAAATAATTGGCTTTCTTCGCCTCGTCGATCCAGGTCACCAGGGAATTATAGGCGAAGCCCATGATCTGGCGGGGATCGACATCCTGGGAAGCGAAGGGATCGACCACATCGGCCGGCAGCGGAGCCATGGCGAGGATCTCCCGTTCATGCGGCATGACCGCGCCGGCATAAAGCGAATACAGCGCGTCTTTGTACATCATGCTGAACGTTGGATTATCGAACGGGTTTACTGCCATGTTGTTTAGCTCCTTTCAGTCGCAGGAAATAGGGTGTGAAGGGGTTAGGGTTTAGGGTGTAGGGTATAGGGGAAATAGGAAGCGGCTTCGCCGCATCTTTATTCCAATTACGATCCACCAATCACTGATCACCGACAACCGGCCACCGATCACAAAGAACCAGCCACCAGTCACCAACCTTTTCACCTTTCACCTTTCACTTTTCACCTTAATTACACCTTTCACTTTAATCCCGCCTCCGTTTCTTACTTCTTATTTCACAAAAGAGTCTACCCCGGAATTAAAAAAAAGAAAACCGGCAATGTTGTCGGTTGACAAAACGCAAAAAATATGGTAGCGAAATAGAACAAAGAAGGAAGGAGTACAACAGCACGGCGTGGTCGGCTCTCTCGCTGCCGCTGTGCCGGCACGAGAGAACCGCACTTCCGTGCGTCCCTGGGTTAGGCCCACTGGACCACTAGCCTGGCATGACAGGCAGTGTGTAGGGCAGGTGCATTTCAGCGGACGGATCAAAACTACAGGAATGTGCTTTCCTAAAAAGATTTTCCCATATGGGAACCGGCTCTGAACCTGTAAAGAGCCGGTTTCCGTTCGGTTTATATTGTTGTTATCATCATAAAATGCTTGTTCCCTGTATGTTCTGAACAATTCCATATGAACAATTGATAAATCTGAAATATCATGACATAATGTTTATTTGTGATACAATATAGTTGACAATGTAAACTAAATAGCAAGTATATAAGGAGATGTGTGATGTCTGCGGTTCAAACACAAATCAGAATTGATTCAGAAGTGAAAAAACAAGTGACAGAATTGTTTGATTCTCTCGGTCTGGATATGTCCGGTGCGGTGAACCTGTTCCTGCGTCAATGCCTTTACCATGACGGTCTGCCATTTGAAGTTAAAAGACCCCGCCTGAGCAAAGAAACCCTGGAGACGATTGCCGAGGCTAAACGAATCGCCAAAGATCCCAATGTGAAAGGATATAACACATTCGAATCATTAAAAGCTGCTCTGGAATCAGACGATGAGTAAATATACGGTCAAATTTACAAAGAAATTCAAAAAGAGTTACAAAAAACTCAGTCGCAGCGGGGCGAATATTGGTTTGCTCGATGAAGTCATTAAGAAACTTCAGAATGGAGAAAAACTTGAGAAAAAATACAGGGATCATGAATTGATCGGAAATTTTGCCGGCTTCAGAGAATGCCACATCGAATTTGATTGGGTACTTGTTTATTATTACGAGGATGACGTTCTTGTCCTGACTTTATTTGATACGGGAAGTCATGTGGATGTATTAGGGCTGTGAGCTTTATTGGTGCCCGGAATTTCACGATTCAGTGCCTGTCAGGTGCCGCGGGATCGTTTCTCTCCGGCGTGCTTCAGCGTGTCCGGGTGAAATGATCCCCCTGCGACGCTTGTGCACGGGGATCCTGTGCCTGTTCACCCGGGGACTGGACCGAAGGGCCTGTACCCGATTCCCGGTTCACTGCGGCACATCCCGGCAGGCGGAGCTGCCGTGAAACCGGCACCGGAGAAACGCACATATGTGCGTCCCTGAGGAAAAAGCCAAACATCTCCCGATGATCATCGGACGACCGGTGCCGCATACCAGTGCAGTTCTGCTGTTTCGGCTGTGAAGCATCAGCAGAGTTGACCAGGTTGTGCTTCATCCTAAAGAACGAAGCACGTCGTGGCCGGGTCTCTTGCTGCCGTGCAGGCGGCACAGCGAAGCAATGATTGCGAAGCTTCTGATCTGCATATAAGCACAGCCATTTACGAAGATCGAACAGATTTTATTCATTTTCACAGCAATCATAAACAAAACCACGTTTATCTCCTTATTTTATGATAAAGTTATTATTGTACAGCTGACCGGGATCAGCAAAGGTGTAATTCAACGGTAATAACGACAAAATTGGGACACGTGAACATTGTGCATCTGTTCCATTCAGAGTGAGGAAATGAAACCATGAGAAGAATCCTGTTATTTTTCACAATGATATTAGGTATTGCCATTTTGTGCAAAGAAAAAATCGTATATGCTTATCAAAACGTTACAGATCCAAACACATTGAACCTGTATACATCATCCGATTACGATTACATCCATGCTTTTGAACAGGGATATATAACGGAGGACTGGATGGACCGGAATCTGAATGAACAGGTCAATTCTCAGGAGTATAAAAGGCTGCTGGCCGACATGATCTCTGTCCTTGCTCCGGAAAAGCTTGAGTGGTTCGACAGCAAGATAAGTGATTATGAAATACCCCTGACCCGTGAACTTGGGATGCTCATGAGTTGGTACGCAGCTGTCTGTATCGGGGCGGATTTCTTGAATAATAACTATGATGTATATTATTCTGTCTCCGATGAAGAATATGGGGAAGATGATGAAAGCATAGGACGTATGATGACGCTTATGCCGGAAGTTATCATGGAAAAATCTCCGGATGTGACGCCATTTGGAATGGATCACGTGGCGGCTGAGGTTTGGAATGCGTATCATTCCTCACCTTATTCAGGGTTTCAGACCGTAGCATATGATTTCGATGCGGGAAGTTTTCACTATCTTGCCCCGTTTACAGTGGAAAATGCGGTCTGCGCTATTGCGAGATTATGGGCAAGCAGCCATTTTGCACGGTTTGTTCCCATCCACAGTAAGGAAGCTGAGGAAAATACGATCAATATCAGTTTGATCGATAAGGCAAATGAGACAGAAATAAGATCATTTGATGATCTGCCAAGGATCACAGGGTTTGTATTTCAGAACGGTTTCGGTTTTGGCGAGACAACTATTAATCATGGCGGTGCAGATATCCGCAGGATCGCGGAATGGGGATTCACAAGTGTAAGGCTGAATGTAACATATGAGACCTTTTTTTCGTCGGATTGCAGTGAAGTCAATCTTTCCGAACTGGAAAAACTGGATGATCTCATTGCAGAAGCAATTCAATATAATATACATCTGAATCTGGCTCTTATGACAATTCCTGGACGAACACGTTTCTATGATGATGTGCTTTTTACTGCCGGTGGTGAATTCGATTTGTTTGTCAATCCAGAAAAACAAAAAACAGCAATTGAACTCTGGCAGTATCTTGCAGTCCGATATGCCGATATTCCCGGTGCATATCTCTCATTTACCCCATTTGGGGAAGCGAACAACATGAATTTATCTACAGGACTGGAATCTCCGGATTATGGTCGGGATGATGTAATCGCCTGTCTTGATAAAATCATAGAAGGCATCCGGGAAAAAGATCCTGACCGGTTTATCATTTATGAGATCAATTGCCAGACTGATATCGATCTATTAACTGAATGGAATGACCCGGCATTAAATTTGATCAATGCGAAATATAATAATGTGATCATGTCTCATAATTATGCTGCCGGTCCTTATGTTTATGCTGAAATGACAGATGAATTAGGATCTGATATTGACCGGATGAATCACAGTATGTTCAAGCCGGAATATCCGACATACGTATATGCTGCAAAAAAACACGTTGACGGAACGGAACCGATCACGATTGACGGTTGTCTTCCACAGGGAACCCAGCTGGATATTTATTTGGAAAGCTCAGGGGGAGGTATTTTTTCCATTTCTTCGGAGACAGGTATGCTTTACAGCGAATTACTGTATCCGGCCCAATATCAAACCTCCTTCCGACGGTCGATTTATTCACCATATGCGGTGAGTGATAAAAAAATATCAATTACACTGGATCATGATACGAATGCGATCGTAATCTCATGTTCCAATGGTTGGATCGAGTGGAGTGGCATAGATGTCATATTGCCGCAAACCTATGCTGTGGATCGCTGGTACACCTATTCCGGTTATGATGCTTATCTGGATACGGGAGATGGGAACAACTGGTATACCAAAATGCAAAGTACTTCAACAGTCACGATCAGCCCGCAGGAATCTTCTTCTTTCGGTACACATATCACGGTCCATGATGATTTGTCCTATACAAGTGAATATGTTCTGGAAGAGGCGAGCCTGAAAAGTGCAAACGATTGGGCAGATGCTGTCGCTGCTCTTACATCCGACTGTGTTGTACGGTTTGAAGCGGCAGGATTCAGCACAGGAACAACACAAAGTTCAATGCTCCGTTATTATGATGATATGCTTACAGCATTTGATCAATATGGAATTGGCTGGTATTCCAACGATTATAACAGGGCTCTCTTCGGTTCAGGCGTTCATGACCCGGTTCTCACAGTGAACAACTGGTTCCCATTAAATGAGGATCTGCTTAAGCTTCTCCAGAGTCACCGGTGACTGTACTTCAATGTCAAAGATATCTGTTTTTGATTCAAACTTTGTAAGCAAAGCAGTTACCCTTTGGCTCAGAAAGGCCGGTGTTTGTACAGATGCAGAATTCAGCTCGGAACCGGAATTCTTAGATCAAGGAAATACAGCGCAGTTACATTTAAAAAAAACTTTTTTGCTGCTCTGCTCTGTTGAGCTAATGCAAACTGTTTTGATAAGACCGCCACTCTCTTGCTTATCGCTTCGTCTTCGGTATAAAGTTATATTGAAGATGTTTTTTGTGTTTAATACCTCCTGTTTACTGGTTCAGGTTCTTAATAAGACTCACCCGCAAATAATTCGGTATCTATAATCGCCATCACAACCGCGGCGGGTACCTTTTCAGAAAAAAAACGTCGGTGCTTAGATTTGGTGCGGGACAATATCACCTGATACAAGTGTCCCTGCTCCGCGACGGTACACATTGTATCAGGTGATGTTGTCCGTTCGGGTGAAAATGCCGGGAGAAAAAATTGCGGGAGCGATGTGATTTGGTATAATTGGTAAACACAGAAGCGGGGATGACCCAATTGGATTCCGTATCGTTCTTTTGTGTAGTAGATATTGTCGTTTGTGGTTACCGGCATTTGGGAATGTAAACGTCGGCGCTGAGTTTGCGGTATTGGCAGAAGATGAAAGAAGAATCAGGTATCAGGGGCCGGGTGTCAGGGACCAGGAACCAGGCACCAGAAATCAGGCACCAGAAACCAGGAACCCGATACCAGACACCGGGAACCAGACACCAGAAACCAGGAACCAGACACCAGGCACCTGATCCCTGACACCTGAAACCTGATACCTGAAAACAGGAAAGGAAGGCATTTATCCATGGATACAGACATGAACAAACAGGTTTGCATGGGACAGATACCCGGACTGGGGCGTCCGGTTTCCCGTGTATTTTTCGGGACGGCAAGAGCGCCGATCTCCACGGATGAGCCGGAGGCGGGCGAACTGCTCGACAGTGTTCTGTCCTGCGGCATCAATGCCTTTGACTGTGCGCGCAGCTATGGCAAAGCGGAAAAGGCTCTCGGAAAGTGGATGGAGTCACGCAGATGCCGGGATCAGGTCGTGCTGCTCAGTAAGTGCGGGGATGTCCGGTTCAGGATCGTCCATGTGAATCGGCACGTGATCAAAAAACAGCTCCAGCAGAGCCTTGAAGCGCTGCGGACCGACCATATAGATATCTTCCTGCTGCACCGCTATGATCCGAAAACTCCTCTTGAAGAATATATTGAAGCGCTCAATGAACATCAGGCAAACGGAAAAATCGGGGTCTTTGGTGTTTCAAACTGGCCATATCAGGCCATTGAGGCAGCGAACCGATATGCAGCTTCGCATGGTCTGTCGGGTTTCTCTGTCTCGAGCCCGAATTACGGCCTGGCCCGACAGATGAAGGACCTTTGGGGCGGCGGATGCGTCACCATCTCCGGGCCGGAAAACAGGGAAGCCAGAAACTGGTACAGCAAAAATCAGATGCCGGTCATTGCCTATTCCAGCCTGGGCAGGGGATTTTTCAGCGGGCGTTTCAGGTCCTTCGATTATGAAGGTGGCCGGCGTGTTTTGGATAGTTTCGCGCAGAAAGGCTATCTGTATGAGGAAAATATGCGGCGGCTGCAGCGTGCGGAGCAGCTCGCGGACCGATACGGCATATCTGTATCCGAAGTCGCGATGCGCTATATCTTCAGCAGTGCGATGAATGTTTTCGCGGTCGTCAGCTCAACCTCTCCGGAAAGGCTGCGGATGAATATCCGTGCGGCTGCCGCTCCCCTGACTGCTGAAGATGTGCAGTTTCTGGAAGAAGAACCATAAATATGGCGGGGACAGTCCCATAAAAGGACTGCCTCCCTGTGAAGTTCCCGAGGGGAAGCTATGAAGCCTGTGGGTACCAGAAGCTGTTTTCCTTTCCCTCGAGTTCCGGACCGGCGGTGATGATGATCAGCCTTTTGGGATCGATCCATCTCCTTGCCGTTTCGAGGACCGTTTCGGGAGTGACGGCGGCAGCCCGGTCGCGGGCGCGGCGGTAGTGGTCGGGATCCAGATCATAAAAGGCCAGCTTATGCAGGGCAGAGGCTATGCCCGCGTTGGTCCCGAACTCAAGGGGCAGGCTGCCGAGATACCAGGCTTTGGCATCCTCGAACTCCCGCGGGCTGACCGGCTGGGCGGTGAAGTGTCTGAGCTCATCCCGGATCATTTCGCCGGCTTTCTCCAGATCAGCCGGATCAACCTTTGCTTCCACGGTCCAGCAGCCGCCCTTTTTCCAGGAATGCAGGCAGGACCGGACCGTATAAGCCAGACCGTTCTCTACCCGTACCAGGCTGCCGAGCCTGCCCATCATGCCGAATTCCCCGAGGACGATGTTCCCCAGCTTTGCGGAGAGGTAATCCGGATCGCCGATAGCGGGACCTAAGGTGCCTATGACAAGGGTGATTTCCTGTGTGTTTTTCGTAATGCAATGCATACGGATACAGCTGTCGTCAGCCCATTGCCAATCCATCTGCGGAAAGAGCGCATTTTCGTCCGTCTCCTCCTGCGGCTTATGCCAGCTGCCGAAGATCTCTTCGCAGCAGTCCATGACCTCCTGCCCGCAAAAACTTCCGGACAGGGTGAGGATCATTTTCTTCGGTCCGAAAAAGCGGCGGTGGAAATTCAGCAGGTCATCCCGGGTGATGCTGCGGAGGCATTCTTCAGACGGGTCCTCACGTTTTCCGTAAGGATGGTCTTCATCCCAGAGTAATTTCCTGAAACATTTATAGGCCGGTTCCTCCGGGTCGTCATCATGCAGGACGTACCCCGCCAGAGACTGCTGCCGCAGGCTCTCGAGATAGCTCTCAGGGAAAAGCGGTTCGTCCAGGATCTCTTTCAGCAGCCGCAGCAGCCCGGGCAGATCCTCACTGAGGCAGTTCCCTTTGAACCGGATGCTGTGCGGTTCACTGCGGAATGAAAGCGCAGCGCCGATATTCTCAAGATATTCACCGATCTGTGTGATGCCCTTTGTCTGTGTCCCCGCAGTGAGGGAGGCACTGACGAAAGAGGACAGACCGGTTTTCTCCGGGAAGTCCAGACAGGCTCCGGCAAAGAGCGACCCGCAGACCGCTGCGCTGCCGCTCCAGGGATTTTCATGGATAAGAACGGTGACCCCGTTGGAAAACTGTTTCCGCAGAATGTTATCGGAACCCGGAAGGGCATTCAGGATATCGTTTTTCATTGTTGTTCCTCCTCAGCACTGAAAACAGCGGTGATGCAATTGTCACGGCGGAAAATCGAACCGGCGACCCGGCTGATGTCTTCCGGACGGACATTTTCAAGCCGCTGCAGAAAACCGGTATACCAGGCGGGTTGGTCAAATATGGAGCTGTATCCCAGCCAGAAAGCCTGATTGGCGACGTCCTCGGCGGCGTAAGTAAAGACGGCTCTTGTCTGTTTGCGGGCTTTTTCAAGCTCAGCCGGCAGGACACCCAGCCTCGCGATGCTTTCAATTTCCTCCATGACAGATTCGCGGATATCTTCAGTCCTGACATCGGGACTGACCAGGGCACCGAGGTTGACAACGTAAGGGTCGATCATGAGGGAGAAGCAGCCTCCGATATCGGCCGCCTTCCCTCCGTCGACCAGCTTCCGGAAAAGGCGGGAGGTCCTGTTGACGGAAAGGCATCCCTGGTCATTCATCTCCATGACAGGAGGACCGGCCAGGATGCTTTCCAGCAGCATCACAGCGAAAATATCCGGATCCTTTCCGCCGGGGATCCGCCAGTAAAACTTTATATCGGTGAGAATGGCGGAACCGTTTTCGCTGACACTCAATGGGCTGCGGATTGGTTTTTCCGGTGCGATATCTACAGACGGCAGAGACCTGGCGGGGATACTCCCGTAGGCAGACTCGACGCGGCGGAGCATTTCATCTGAATCGAAATCTCCGGCCAGGGTGACCACAGCATTGTTTGGCGCGTACCAGGCGCGGTAATGTTCATACAAGTCATCGCGGGTCAGCCTGTGCAGATCCTCAAGCTCCCCGATGACTGACCTGCCGTAGGGATGGCCGGGAAAAGCCGCTTTCAATATGGATGCGGTTTTGCGATTCGTTGACTCGCTCTCTTCAATCTCCTTTTCCGAAAGGATGACCGTCCGTTCGGATTCGATTTCTTTCGGGTCGAAGAGGGAGTTCACCATGCGGTCCGCTTCGATTTCAATGGCGGTGCCGATCCGGTCCGCGGGCATGGTCACGTGGTACGCGGTCGCGTCCTGGAAGGTAAAGGCATTCCAGAACCCGCCGCAGCGGGAGATTTCCCGTACCGCTTCCGGGAACCGTTTCGTTCCCTTGAACAGCATGTGCTCTACAAAATGGGAGATGCCTGTCTTCCCCGGCACCTCGTTGCGGGAACCGACCCGGTACCATATCTGATGACTGATGATGGGAGCCGAATGGTTCTCCTGCATCAAAACAGTCAGTCCGTTGTCAAGAACGTGAGCGGAATAAGCTTCGTTCAAATCAGCCTCCTTCGTTCAAAAAACAGCAAACAAACATCCGCAGAATCAGCAGTGTGATTCCGGACAGGTCAATCGAACGGATTCTCCGTTCCTGTATATATGAATTTCAAAAAAAGGCTAAAACAATTGGGCGCTGAGCCCCGGACACAAGGATTCAAAATAATAACACAGGTTTTGCAGGACTCGGTTTTTTGATTACATCTTGTTTTACAGCTCCCGGAACCTACCGGAAAAAGCGTCCGGGCTTCCGGGTGAGACAATCATGATGTGGCGGATGATGCTGCCGGGCCGGCCGGAATTCAGGTAAAATATACGGGATATTCAATGTTCATTACCCTGCTGCCGTACGTCACGGGTATCGCATGCAGAAAGGGATGAGCGATCGGAGCGTTTCATGTACAGGATCATGTTTGTCTGTCTGGGAAATATCTGCCGCAGCCCGATGGCGGAGTTTGTCTTTCGGGATATGGTGAAAAAAGCAGGACTGGAAGACCGGTTCAAGATCGCCTCCGCGGCGACTTCTACCTGGGAGCTGGGCAATCCGCCGCATTACGGTACACAGGCTGAGCTCAAAAAACACGGCATCTCCTGCGGCGGGAAACGGGCTGTCCGTCTGAAATATTCCGATTATGACGACTATGATCTGATCCTTGGCATGGACAGGGAAAATATCCGGGATATGAAGCGTCTTTTTGACGGGGACCCGGACGGGAAGATCCGGCTGCTGAAAGAATACTCGACCGGCGGTGAAGTCGATGACCCCTGGTATAACGGCGATTTTCAGACCACCTACGCGGATGTTTCCGAAGCCTGCCGGGGCCTGCTGGATTCCCTTGTGAAATAGTGTCCGGCATATATAGCGGGATCGATTTTTGACCGGGGATACCTTTAACGCCGCCCTGCGCTGTCTTAAACAAAAAAATGAATTAGAATTGATGCCGTTACAGCGGTACGCGGCGCCCGGATCCTCTGACAGAGACTGTCGGAAAAATTGGTGCCTGAAAAAACGTCATATTCGCGTCATCTTAAGAAAAACTTTTCACAAATTATGATATAATCTTATTCGCTTGCCCGACGAGTCCGGGTGGGTTCTGTATGTTTGTGCCTGAATAGGCAGCCGGTAACGGAGACTCGGTGACGCGTCCGGCAAACCGGCGGGTAACCGCCGACAGATTCACATTGGAGGCTATAGAAAGTGCCAACCATCAATCAACTGATTCGTAAAGGTCGAAAGACCCCGTCAGTGAAGAGTAAAGCTCCTGCGTTGCTGTACACCTACAATTCCAGCAACCAGCGCCGCACTCGTGTCGCTGAGGGCGCTCCGCAGAAGCGCGGTGTCTGCACGAACGTTCGTGCCACAACCCCGAAGAAACCGAATTCCGCTCTGCGTAAGATTGCCCGTGTTCGTTTGTCCAACGGTCTTGAAGTGACCGCCTATATCCCTGGCGAAGGCCATTCCCTGCAGGAACACAGTGTCGTTCTTGTCCGCGGTGGTCGTGTGAAGGATCTCCCTGGTGTTCGTTATCACAT
>CADACE010000019.1 GCA_902786265.1 uncultured Chloroflexota bacterium
CCTCCGGTCCCAGTTCCCGAACCCTACACCATGTACCGGACCCGGTCATCACTCTCTAATTTCTTATTTCTTACTTCTTATTTCTTATTTATCCAGAGTTTACAGCAAAACTTTCAAAAAGAAAACCGGCAATGTTGTCCCTTGACTTTTTTTAAATTTATGGTAAGGAAATAGAACAAAGGTGCCGGAGGTCATTTTTCCCCAGGTGAAAGCGGGCACAGGCCGAATGACCTTAAAAGGTACCCGCCGCAATCATGTGCTGCGGGTACGATAACGTTGATTTTAGGGTGAGTCTTATTACCGGTACACCTGTATCAGGTGCTTTTGTACCAACCGACAGCCGAAATAATTATCCTGAAAAAAAACAAAATTTGTTTACCGTTATTGAAGACCATTTATAATATTGAAAAAATGAAAAGGAGAATTATTACTTATGAAAAGAATTCTGACCGTTTTATTATTATGCCTGATGATTCTTCCTGCTGCTGTCTTCGCACAGGATGAAACAGTCTACCTCAATTGGGAATCCACACTTGCTATGGACGGTGCTGAAGAACTGGCCGCGACCGGTAATTTCTTCATGCTGGACAAAGTCCAGGCAAAAATGTGGCTGCCTTCCTATCTGAAGGCTGAAGAACTGACAGAAGAGGATATCGCAAATGGATTTATCCATTACTTTGTCTCAGAAGATGGCAGCAAAATCGTTTCTGTCGTGATGGGTAACGCAAACGGGGCAACGCTCGATTCCTGGAAAGAAGAACTTTCTGCCATGGATGACGTCTCGGGCATTACGGATGTCGTCATTAACGGCATTCCGGCAGTCGGATATGACCTCGATGATAAAGACCTCAGCTGCGCGACTTTCATCACGGAAGATGGTGACTTCGTGGAGTTTTCTTTCAAACCGATGTCAGATAAAGAATTTGCGCCAGTCACCTTAATGATCCTGTCATCTATTCAGAGTATTGACGAGGAAGGTCTGACCTTTATTGACTGGGAAGAATCAAAGAAAGCCATTGAAGAAGCCGATGTCAAAGGTGAATTTGTGACCTTTGACCAGATCAACGCAAAAGTATGGATCCCTGATATCTATGAACCACTTGAACTTGATGAAGAAGATCTGGCGAACGGTATGATCGGTTATTACGAGACCGAATTTGAAGACGGAACATATGGGGCCATTCTTGTTTCCTATGATGACTATGGCATCACCAGCGCGGAAGAATATGTCAGTTTTCTTCTTGAAAAAGGATATGAAACTGCGGAACTTGTGAACCTGAATGGCTGGAAAGCTGCCATGTATTCATCCTTCGACGAAGAATTCGACTATGCCTGTGTTGCTCTTGCCACTGAATCAGGAAAGATCTTCGAAGTCGCCGTACATCCGATTTCTACGGATGCATACCTCGGTGCTGCTTACATAATTCTCTCTTCAGTTCAGACTGAAGATTGATATCGATCACATAATACGCATTTATTCCAAACAGTATTCCCGGTGTCCTTTTTTCAATCGACACCGGGAATTTATTAAAATGAGTCAAGGAACCTGTCCCCGTGACTCATTTTACTGTTTTCTTGACGCTTTTCAATTTATTTGTTATTATTGATGTGGGATATCCCACCGGAATGGAGGCACAATGCAGACGACTATCAGAGAATATGACGCTAAACTGGATGCTAAAAGACGTATCACGCTGCGGCATTCCAATTTTGATTATTACCATGTACAGGAGATGGATGACGGCACCATTGTGCTGGAGCCAAGAGAACTCGTTGTTCCCTTTCAGATTTCGGCAAATACTCTTTCAATGATGGATAAATCTGTTGAAAACATGAAATCCGGAAAGGTTTCTGATCCAATCGATCTTTCCATGTTCGAGGATTAGTCCATGTACAGCATTGTTATGGGGATTCCTGAAATGCGGGATTTCTGGGATAGCCTTTGTTCAAAGGTAAATTCCGGGTCAGCCTCTAAAGATGAAATGAAGCTCTATAAAAAAATGGGAAAAGTCATGTATCATATTTCACAGAATCCCCGCCGTACCGGCCTTGAGACACATGAAATCTCGTCGCTTACAAAACGATATGGTATAAAAGTCTGGCAATCCTATTTGGAAAATCAAACACCGGCCGCAGGTCGTATTTACTGGGTTTATGGACCGGATCGCGGAGAAATTACGATCATCGGTTTGGAACCTCATCCAAACGACAAGTCAAATTCATACGATAAAATCACGCTTTCATCCACAGGGGAAAGGATCAGTTAAATACAGTTGTTTAAGTAAAGGAACCTTTTCCGTGGCTCATATTTGATGTGTCTGCGGTACCAATATAAACTATAAACGCCCACGATAACCGAGGGCGTTTCTTAAATAAAAAAGCTGGGCACAAAGGAGTCGAACCTCTACATACAGATTCAGAGTCTGCTGTCCTGCCATTAGACGAGTGCCCATCTCATGAACAGTCAATATTGTAACACTCCTCAAATATTTGTAAAGGGAATTGATGATTTTTGTGACTTTTAATATAAGTGATCGCCGGTCATTGGGCGATAGTCAGAATTCATTTGTCTGAAGCCGCCGGTCTTAAACCGCTGCCCACCGACCACCGATCACCGATCACAGACTACCCCAATTACAATTCCGTTCCAGCACGTTGGAGAAACGCTTCAAGCCGGCGGCGTCGGTTTCATCAAAGCGGGCACGGATAGGGCTGTCGATATCAAGAACTCCGATCACTTTTCCCTCATGATGCAGGGGGATGACGATTTCTGAAAGGGAACGGCTGTCGCAGGCGATGTGTCCGGGAAATTCATGGACATCCTTCACAAGCTGCACCGTATCGGAGGCGGCCGCTGTTCCGCAGACGCCTTTCCCGAGCGGGATGCGGATGCAGGCAGGACGGCCCCAGAACGGACCAAGCACCAGGACGCCCTCCACCATCAGGTAATACCCGGCCCAGTTGATATTTTCCATGGATTCTCCCAACAGGGCAGCGGTATTGGCCAGGTTCGGCATCGGAAGCCGTTCGTCTTCCGTCAGGGATTCCGCCTGGCGGACCAGCAAGTCATAAAATTCAGTCTGATCCATAGTTGCTCCTTTAGCAGTGGTCAGTTTTCCACGGTTTTATTCAGCGTTTCAACCGGTTATTTCTGTGTTCGTACGCAGCCCATTTCTTTTCCCGCTCCAGATCTCCGCGCATGACGCGCCTGACGATCCCGAATGCCGCGGCACACAAAACAGGAAAAAGAAGCAAAGTTATAATTGGAACAGACGGCATCATGCTCCGCGCATTTTTCTCAGGTGGTCAAGCATGAATAGCTCATGATCCACAGCGAAGTTGCCGGTCACCGTGGAAGACGCGGGGACATCCGCCGCTGCCACCGCACCCAATGTCACACGCGCTTTATCTCCAACCTTCACTTCGCTGGAAACCGTGGAATTGGGGCCGATCCAGACATCATCCCCGATCTCAGCGGAACCGCAGATACAGGCAGATGCCGCGATCAAAACCCGTTTCCCGATATGTGAACCGTGGGCGATATGAACCAGGCTTTCGATCTTGGTATCATCACCGATACGGGTTTCATGCCAGGGGAACAGAGACCGGGAGACATTGCAATTATATTGAATCTCGACCCGGTTTCCGATGATCAGACTGCCCCGGTGTTCAACGCCGAGTACGCCTTCACTGCCTATACGCATGAATTCTAATCCGCTGCCGCCCAATACACTTCCGGAACGGATGGTGCAGTCCGCACCGATCTTTGTCCTTCCGAATATGACCGCACCGACTTCCACAACGGTATTTGCGCCGATGGAAACATTCTGCGGGGCAATAACAGCCCGCGGATCGATATGCGCTGAGGGATCGATGACCGTCGGTTCATCCGTCCCGGCATAGCGAGCAGCCCATTCAGGACCACAGAGCCGGTTGTGAAGTTCAAAGAAATCGATACGCAGGTTCGGTACCGCGCATATTCCCCGCAGCGGATCAGCTTCTGCCGCCTGCTGTGCCAGGTCAAAGGGTACCATCAGGCAGGAAACATCCGGATTTTTCAGCGCCATCCGCAGAAATTTCGGGTTTCCGCAAAAGGTAAGCAGCGGAAGTCCCGCTTTTGCCGTGCATAATCCAAGCCCCGCGAATTCACCGTCCCGGATAAGATTCCAGTCTGACTTACTGATTTCCGATAAACGAATCATGCCCATAATTCTTCGACCTTTCCGAAACGGATCCCGCGGCTGTCCGCGTTTTCTTTCAAACGCTGCAGAAAATCCCGTGCACCCATTTCCGGCCCCCGGTTCACAAACGGCGCAAGGTTTTCATATTGGTGATAGAAGGGTTTCGCCCGGTTATAGCGTTCCATATGTTCCGTGTTGAGATATAAATGGATCGGATGAAAATTGAAGATTTTCAGGCAGGAGGCTCCGGCCAGCAAATGCTGCTCAACGGAGGGATGATCCTTTTCCTGCGCCCAGGCATCATCCTCATAGAAAAAGGGCAGACGCTTCAGTCCGCCGAAATGATTAAAGGGTTTAAGAGCGATCCCGGATGACAGAGGAATAAAGAGATTCATATCCGCCTCAAAGCCCATCTCCCGGGCTGCCATCAAAACAGGCGTCGCGTCCACAAGGGCATGGCAGCGCATCACTTTCGCTTCCGGAACGAGAGCTCTCATCTCCCTGAGTGTTTCGAGATAAGTTTTAAATGTCTGCCCGCTCAGCTGCGGCAGAAAATTGGGATGGATCCCGAGTGTGAGAAGCGGATGGTGCCTCAGTTTATCCAACAGCGGAGTATCATTCGTGACGAAAAAACACACCGGGATCCGCAGATATTCAACAAGCGCGAGGGTATCTGACAAAACGCCGTCATTCGCCCAATCCATATCCATCGTGACATAAACCGTATCAGTCATCCTTCTCCCCCCGTTTATCTTCAGGCCTCGCCCTCGTAAAATGTCTCGTCCAAACCGCGCATGATGTACCCTTCTTTATAGGCAAAATGCGGTTCGATCTCCTCACCCATCAGGTATTTGCGGATCATGATATCCGGTTCGTTATAGCCTACCATCGCCCGGAAGGAGGATGTACCGGAATAACGCGGGTTGATCTCAAAGACGTAACATTTGCCGTCGACAAACCGCAGCTGGATGTTGACCGCGCTGCGGCAGCCCAGCTGCAGCGCGATCTGCTCACACTGCGAGGTAACTTCCGGGAAGCGTCCGATCTGCCCCTGGGAAATGCCGTTGGAGATCACCAGCATCTCACCGGTATAGCGGCTGCGGATCTTGAGCCGGTTGGAAAGCGCTGTCATGATGTTTTTCTTCACCGCGATGGAGTTGATCAGGTTCCCTTCCATGTCATTCAAAACACCGACTGTATATTCGCAGTCCGCGTTTCCGACATATTCCTGCACGATAAACTCCGGATAGATGTGCAGCATCCAGGTGCCGAAAAGCTGAAGCTCTTCCGCGTCCTGTGCGATATAGGCATTCGCCGACCCGCCGCCGCCGATGGAGGGTTTGAGCACCACCGGGAATTTGCTGATCTTTTCCAGATCCGCCGCTTCACGGATGGTCACGGAAGACGGATGGGAAAAACCATGCGCGTCAAGCCATGCCATGGTCTGTGATTTATCCATACAGGTGTCGATCACGGACTTCGGATTCATCGGCAGAAAAACGCCCTCGGAACGCACTTCATCCTGAACCGCGCTGATTTTTTTCAGTTCCGGTTCAGACCCGGTGAAAAGCGCCTGAACCCCTTCTTCTTTGCAGACCTTCAGCAGGGTCTCAATATATTCCGGCGCGGATGCCGGAGGGAGGATCCGTTTTTTGTCAACAAGGAACAGGCCTTTGGAGACCGGTGTGATATCTGCCCCGATCAGATAATAATTTTTATCCGACATTTTCAGTGCTTTCACCAGCTGTTCGCCGTTTCCGCCGCCGCCGACACCCGTCACCATCACTCTGATTCTTTCCATATCTGTATTCACCGGCGGTATTCCGCCGTTATTCCTTTCATTTATTTGTGCACAAACCCGGATCAGTCCGGTTTGATATATTCCCGGAGGAAACACACTCTTCCTTCCGTATGCCGCACTATGTCCAAATTATAATATAATTATCCACAAAGATTCAGGGAAACGCTGATTTACAGCCCATGGATCGAAGGCATAACTTCGGCCGGGCAAACCGGGATACAGCGTTTATCCCCAAATGGAGAAACACTGATGCAGAATATAATGCTGATCCTTACGACCCTGTTCGCATTTGCTTTGCCGATCGGGCTGCTGGTTTACTGGAAAAACCGCCATGACCTGACCATGTTCCCGTTTGTAACCGGAGCGATCTGCTTTCTGCTCTTCGCACTGGGACTGGAGCAGGTGATGCATACGTTCTGTATCGTGAGGGACAATCCCGTTTCCCGCGCGATACAGGCAAATCCGTGGCTTTATGTGATTTACGGTTGTCTGGCAGCCGGTATTTTTGAAGAAACCGGGCGTCTGTTCGGGTTTAAAGTGTTGCTGCGGAATTACAAAGAAAAAGAAATTTCCGTTGCCTACGGGATCGGTCACGGCGGCATCGAGACCATCCTGTCACTCGGGCTCACTTATTTGTTGCTGAGCCTGGTAAGCCTGGGCGTCAACATGGGCACCCCGGAAGCGAATGCACCTCTTCTGGAATCACTGCAGGCAGCAACTGCAGGGGAAATGTGTCTCGCCATGCTTGAACGCGTTTCAGCGATAATGATGCATATCGGGTTGTCGATCCTGGTGTTCATCGCGGTCCGGGACAGCAGCAGGTTCTGGCTGTATCCGGCCGCAATAGGCCTGCATGCGCTCGCGGATTTTGCGGTCGGCATGTACCAGGTCAGGCTGTTGAGCAGCATCGCTCTTGTAGAGGTGATCGCTTTCGTCTGCGGTCTCGGCATTCTGGGTTTCGGTATTGCCTTATATAAAAGGATGGAGAAATAAGTATGAAAAAATATTTGGAATGGCTGCTCCCGTTTATATTCGTCGTGATTTTTATTTACGGGCGGATCGTCTGTTATGGTCCGATGAATGATTCCGTTGCGGTACAGGATACGGAATCCTATTTTGCCGCGGCGCAGATGAACCCCTTTTCCCTGAAATTCTTTGAACAGCAGCGCTCCCCAACATATCCGATCCTCATCAAAATAAGCAATCCGACACTCGAGCATGAGCTGACACAGCTCTCCGAACCTTATTTCGGGACGGAATCAAGGCTGGCGATACAGCCGGGTACGGAAACACTGGTCCGCAACCAGACTGTCATCTCCATTCTCTGCTGGGCAGCCGCCGCCGTACTGATCGCATCTTCCTTCAATGGCTGGTTCGCGAAAGCGCTGGCTGCGTTGCTGGTCCTTGCGTGCGGGTTCGTCCCGCAGATCGCTGACTGGGACAGCATCCTGAGCAGTGAGTCCGTCAGCATCTCCCTTTTTATTCTGATGATCGGACTCCTGACAAAGGTTATTCCCGACGGGAAAGATGACAATTTCTTCAGCTGGATCGCCGCGGTATGCCTTTTCTTTGTTTCATTCTTCTGGACCTTCACACGGGATACAAACGCATATTTCATCATTGTCGAAGCGCTGCTGCTCATCATAACCGGCATTCTGTACTGGGTACGCCGCAAAGGTCAGCGCGTTTCGGCGATCCTCTGCGGGTTTCTGCTCCTGGGTATATTCATCTTCCACCAGGGAACATTCCGGGAAAGTGAACGCTGGCTGCTCCCTTTACTGAATAACATGACAGAAAATGTTTTTCCGTATGAGCAAAGGGTCGAATTCTTCATTGAACGGGAAATGCCGACCGATGATGATATTCTCTCACTGACCGGTTCCGCGGAATATAACAATATCTACGAAAATGAAAAATTTATGCACTGGGCGCACCGGTTTGGACTTAGGTCCTACCAGGAGTTTCTGCTTTCCATGCCGCTCTGGAGCGTTCTGCAGGTCTATAACAATCTGGACTCCTTCTTTGAGGAAAACCGTCAGCCGTTTTTCTACGGTTCAAAGGAACAGCGGCCGCACTGGGCGGAAAAACCCGGAAACCTGATGCATCCGCTTTCAGCCGCGGTGATCCTGATCGATCTGCTTCTGCTGATCCTGGTGGCTGTCAAAGCAGTAAAATCGGGAGACGCGGCCGATATCCGCGCTTTCTGGACGCTCGTGATCCTCTTCCTCGGCGGCGGTCTGCTGATGTCGCTGTCTTATCTCGGTGAGGTACGCTCCATCTGGCGCCATGTCCTGGGCGGCGTACTGGCACTGCGCATCACGCTCTGGCTGGCGGTTGCGGCACTGTTCTCCACATCCGGGGAGGCGGAAAGCGCTGATTAAATAAAAATCAGGGGGAACGGGAAATATTCGCTCCGTTCCCCCTGACAGAATGATAAATATTATTTGATCACGGAAATATCCGTTCCGAAATATTTCTCCGAAAGCTCTGTCAAAACGCCTTCTTCCGCCATATCCGCAAGAGCCTTATTCACAGCTTCAAGCAAAGAAGCTGAGTCCTCACCTTTCCGGACGGGGATACCGATGGATGTAACATCATCGCCGTAAGCCGCTATTTTCAGTCCGGAATCCGGATGCGCCTTCATATAGTCAAAATACGTGACTTCCGTGTTGAGTGTGGCATCGATACGGCCGCTCAGAACCAGTTCGAGAGTCTGATTCAGATCATCCACACCGATAACTTCCGCACCGAACTTTTCCGCTGTTTCCGCGAAGGTGGAGGTGATGGTGTTCGCAGTCCGCTTGCCCTTCAGGTCTTCCATGGCATGAATGCTGTCATTGTCCCCGCGTACGATCACCACAGGGGTGTTATAGGCGTAGGGAGTGGAAAAATCATACTTTTTCTGGCGGTCCGGCGTGATCCCGACGCCATTGATCATGATGTCATAACGCCCGACTTCCAGGCCGGCAAGCAGCCCGTCCCAGGGACCTTCAACGAATTCAGGCTCAACGCCCAGACGTTCAGCGATATTCCGCCCCACTTCCACATCATAGCCGACCAGTTCGTCAGCTTCATTGTGATAGGTCCAGGGAGCCCACGTACCTTCCATGGCGATCGTGATCGTGCCCTTTTCACGAATCTGATCCAACAGATCCGCACCGGAAACAACGCTCGTCATCACCAGCATGGAAATCACACATAATAATGATAACAATAATAACTTTTTCATAAAATCTCCTCAAAATCAGTTTTGTTTTTTGCTTTCAACTTTCAAAAACGCAGCCGTACGCTCTTTTTGCGGATGGCTGAAAATATCGCTTGTCAGACCGGATTCCACAACTTCACCATTTTCCATGAAAATGACACGGTTGGATACCGTACGGGCAAATTCGATTTCGTGGGTCACAATAAGCATCGTCATGCCGTCATCCGCAAGGGAGCGCATGACGGAAAGCACTTCCGTTGTAAGTTCCGGATCCAGCGCGCTCGTCGGCTCATCGAAAAAAATAATTTTCGGTTCGGCAGCCAGCGCACGCGCGATCGCGACCCGCTGCTGCTGTCCTCCGGAAAGCTGATGCGGATAATAATCGCGATGGGAAGCAAGCCCCACCCTTTCCAGCGCTCTCATTCCCGTTTCCTCCGCCTGAGCCTTGCCGATCCCGCGGGCTGTGATCAGCCCTTCTGTCACGTTCTGCAGAGCGGTCTTGTTCAGGAACAAATTGAAGCTCTGAAAAACAAAGGCTGTCTGCAGCCGGTATTCACGGATATTCTTCCGGGACATATGGTCCATCGGGTATATTTTTCCGTCAAAGCTCAGTTCACCCGCATCGGACGTTTCAAGAAAATTCAGGCAGCGCAGCAGGGTCGTCTTCCCCGCACCGGAGGGTCCCAGAATAACCGCTGCCTCACCTGTATCCACGGAAAGGTCGATACCCTTCAGAACATCCAGATTTTTGAAGCTCTTTTTTACATTTCTTGCTTCCAGCAGCATACGTCAGGCCTCCTTTTCCATATAAGCGCCGAGCTTCTTTTCCCCCCAGCTTTGCAGAAAAGTCAAAAGGGTCGAAAACATGAGATAGATCAGGCCGACTTCAAGATAAAGGAGGAGCGGTTCATAGGTCCGCGCCACGATGCGCTGGGTAGTCATGAACATCTCCGTGACGGTGATATTGGCCGCGAGCGAAGTATTCTTCACAAGCGCGATCAGGGAATTGGAAAGAGACGGAAATGCCGTACGCATCGCCTGCGGCAGGATGATGCGGCGCATCGTCTGCATATATGTCATCCCGACACAGTAGCCGGCTTCCATCTGCCCGACCGGAACCGATTCAAGCGCGGCACGCACGATCTCGGAAGAATAAGCGCCTTCATTCAGGGAAAAAACGATCACCGCGGCAGGGAACGGATCGATCAGGATCCCCGCCCGGGGAAGCCCGTAAAACACCACAAACAGCTGGACCAGCGGCGGGGTGCCGCGAAAGATCCAGATATAAAAGCGGATGATCTGCGTCAGCACCGGTATTTTCGCGTATTGCGCCATGGCGGTCAGGACCGCGATAACCATGGCAATGGCAAAAGAGACCGCCGCCAGCGGGATCGTCCGGGTCAGGCCGGGTATAAGAATTTTCGGAAATGATTCAAGAAATAATGTAAGCCAGTTGCTGCCCATGCTCGGATCCTGTTTTATTCCATAATAAATGTCTTTTCTCAGATTGAAAGTACATTCAGGCACTAAAATACCAACTGAAAAAATTCATTTTCAGTTATTAATATCATACCTGAATTAAGTTAGAAAAAAATAAGAATTGTTGACAAAGATGACCCGGACTTCAAAATATTCCGGACAAACCGGCAGCAGCACATCCTCTTATCTGATGTTTTTTGCTGATTATGAGTATAATCAAGAGGGATCATGGATGGAAGAATTTCATTTCCCGGAGGACAGCGGATGGAGAAAAAATGCAGAATAACCGTAATTCGAAAAGCAGACTACCCGGACCTTTCCGAAAAATATGAAAATCCGCAGGAAAATCCCTGCTGCCACAAAGAAGGTGAAGTGTTTATCGCCAACGGCTGGCAAAAGCCTGAGGGATTCTGCCAGAGTGCCTGGGATTCGATGTCCGCTTTTGTCCTCGCGCTTTCACACGGGGGCAGCGGTATCTATAACGGATGGATGAAAAACCCGCGTTCAGTAATGATCTCCTGCAATGACGGGTTCCGTCCTGTCAGCTTCCTGATCGAAGCGCTGGATGAAGACGCAGAATAAGCAGCAGGACCCGTTCGACGGAAAATCTAAAGAAAGAGGATATTTATGAAAAGTATTCCAAAAGAAAGTTTGACTACGGCTGTCATTATGACAGTCATCGCGATTGCGGCAACAATACTGGTTGCGACTGTTGATGTCCAACCGGTTGGCGTAGAAGGGACCAATCTCGGTTTTGCCACGATGAATACCGGTTTCTTTGCCCGCTTCGGGCAAAATGACACCTTTTACAAGATCAGCACAATCATCGGGCTGATCTGCTTTGCCACGGGAGGAGGATTCGGACTGTTTTTCCTGCTCCAGCTCATCCGGCGGAAATCATTGTCAAAGGTGGACCGCAATCTTTCGGTCTTAATTCTGCTTTACATTCTCACCGTGTCACTTTATCTCCTTTTCGATAAGGCATTGATCATCAACTATCGCCCGATCCTGCGGGACAAAGGGCTGGAGTCATCCTTCCCGTCCTCACACGCCATGTTTGCCTGGGTCATCATGGTTTCTGCTGTCGACCAGTGGAACATCTATATAAAGAAGGAAAACCTCAAGATCGCCCTTGTGGCATGTTCCTTCCTGGTCATGCTTGTCGTCATCATCACCCGCCTGCTTTCCGGAATGCACTGGCTGACAGATATCGTTGGCGGCATTTTGATCGGGGACATGCTGATCGCATGGTACAGATACGCCGCAAGCCAGAAATAGGCACAATGTTATGCTGTAAATCAACAGCAAGACAGTTCTGACAGCAGATCATTTATTCACTCTCTGAACTGTCACAGATCATAAAAAATCAATCGAAGAGCTGAAGGTGTTTCAGCTCTTTTTATATTCATACAAAAGATATAAATATGATTTCATACCGGTGAATCAAGGATACGGCTGCATAAGAGCCGAAATTTTAAGCTTAAAAAATAAATATGGGGATGTTTTGTTAATGATACATATATTTAGTATGCATAATTTTTTAATATAAAAAAGAACCAAAATTAAAAAAATTTAATATATGCAATTTTCATACCAAATCTCTAATATTATGCTATACTTTAAGAGATTTATTAACGGATAGGAATTTTTAAGGAAGACTGAAATGCAAACTTCAAAATTAACCGCAGTTATTATCCTGATTATGGTAGCAATATACATTATTTGCAGATTGATTGGCAGCGGGAAACGGCTTACCAGCAGGGCGTACAACCGCAGCAAAGACCGCCTGATCCGTGAACAAATCGCCAAAAGCCTTGAAGAATCAGCTCCGATCCACCTTGACATCAATGACAGCGGAGAAGCTGCTCTGGGCGGCGGTGTCGCATTGGCTGCGGCAAAGACCGCAGACACTGTTTCGGCACAGATGGCATTCGCGGATGAGCCATGGGCTATTACAGCTCCCGGAGGTTTAGCCGTCAACATTGCAAAAGATTCTGTCCGGTCCGGAATGGAAGCAGCTGACTATGGCAGCTCTTATGACGGCAGCTGTGCTGTTTTTACAGGTACAGCCCCTTTTGAACATACCGCCGGCAATGCCGCCGCGCTGGAGATGGGTCCCAGTGCCCTGCACCTCGCCATCGGTTCATTCGGCGCCTCCACCGCACTGAATGACACTCTCCATTCCAAAGGAGACGTGCTGTGTGTCGGCGGGGATGACCTTATCTCCCAGGCAGTCGGAGCGGTCACCGCGGACGCGGTTTTTGTCGGTGAACAATACACGGAAATCCCGGATTCTCTGGACCATACAAAAAAAGTAAATTCTTCCCTGTTATCGATGGACATCATGCGCTGGCTGATTATTGCAGCAATTATAATATTTGCAGGTGTCGGTTTGACAGGAATTTGATATAATATAAAGATTGGAAGAAGGGAAAGAAATGAAAAGATCTCGAATCATGTTTGCGATTCTTTCGATCCTCGCGGGAGGTTTTCTCTTCGCTTCCTTTTTCATTGAAAATCCGATTCTGCAGACTGCAGGCGCGGAGGCTTTTCTGTGGGCTGAACGGTTGTTTGCGGCATTGCTTTTCTTTACAATTGCCGATACCGCTATATTGCAGGTGAGAAAAGCGGAAGACGACGGCGGTATGCGCATTATCCGCATCATCGGTTTTGGCGTTTTCCTTGCTGTTCTGCTGCTCGGTCTGATCAAAGGGCCTGAATCTGCGGAACTGAACAGGATCCTGTTTTTTGTTCAGCAGGCACTTGAATCCGCTCTGGCCGGCATCGTCTGTCTCAGCCTCATTTACGCGGTTTACCGGCTGCCTTCCCAGGCACCTGCCGCAATGAAAACAGCGTTTTTCATTGGTATGGTGATCTTTCTTGCAATTTACAGCGGACTTCCGCAAGCCCTCAATATCACAGGAACTGCAGCCGGCTTTATCGGATGGGTCGAAAGCATCCCGCAGGGCTGCATCATGGGCTTGCTCATCGGAATCGCCATCGGAGGAGCCATCACCGGGCTGCGTTTTCTGTTCACAGGGAAACTGCCCTCAAAGGAGGATAAATGAGCCAGACGATCATTTGTCCGATTTGCGGCAGTGAAAACCCGGAAGGCAGCGAATTCTGCCAGGTATGCAAAGCAAACCTGCGGACCCTTCCAAGTGAGATATTCCAGCACTCAACAGATCCCGCCGCGGCAGGAAAACCTGCGGAGCTCAATGCAAAAACGCCCCGGAATGACGAGCCTGATCTTGACAGCCCTGTGCCTGTCTGGCTGAAGGATAAACTGAAACCGACCTCGGCAGAAAAAAAGCCGATGGATTTTGATGCCTACAGCAATTTATTATTCGGGGTACCGGACAGCAGCAAATCTTCATCACAAAACAAATTTGGCCGTACATTCAAAAAACCGGAACCGGTTTATCAGCCGATGTTCCAGGGCATGATCGAACCGCCGCTTCTCGAACCGGATGAAAATTCTCCGAAAACACTTGAGGAAAATCTCCCGGGAATCGCTGATTTTTCAATTCAGCGTCCGGCTCGAAAATGGGAAGATAAAAAGCCCGAAACAGTCGATCCTTCTTACAAAGGCACCTCAATCTCGCTTCTTGAGGATTTCAACACCGAGCGTCCTGCCCGAAAATGGGATGATCGGCAGCCCGATATCAGCGCTGCGCACAGCAGTGAAGATATCATCCAACTGCCGCTTTGGTGGCAGCAGGATGCCCCGCTGGTCGAAGATGACGAAAATACAGACTCCGCAAAATTTGTTGAGGATGATGACCCGGCACTGGAAAACAGCGTATCTCCGACAAAAGTCGCGGATGCGGTCAATTTTTTCAGTGCGGACGCGGCGGTCATCGCTGATAACGATCACGAAGAAAAACCGTCAGCTCCGGCACCCCGGAATGATGAGTATAAACCGGAAAGCGGGAGCCTGATTTCTGACTTACTGAATGATATCAACAGCAATTCCGGGTCACTGACACCTGCGGAGCAGGAAGAAAACCGGAACGGAACATTGTTTTATTCCGGCAATCATCCGGAAAATGATGACATTCCGGAACCGGACTATTCAGAAATAACCTTACCGGAAAACAATGAAGGCCCGAACGCGGAAGTGCTTGACCGTATTCTCCGCAACATCGGTTATGAGGTCGAGGGCACACCGCAGCCGGAAAAAGCCGCAGCCGGTCCGTCTGATGATCAGTCAAAATCTTCGGAAGAACCCGGTGAAAAGGCGGAAACAGCGGAACCCGCCGAACAGGCAGCGGAAGTGCTGAAACCCATCCACGGGTTTTATATTCCGGAAGTCATCGACAATCCGCTGATCCCCAATGACAATGATGACGGTCTTGAAAGCAAGGATGGGGATCCTGATGATACGGACGGAATGGATCCGCAGGACCGGGATGAATTCGATGATGATCAGGATATTCCCTGGGATCTGTTTGGATCTGCCGACATGGCTCTTCCGCAGTCGCCGGAGGATCCCGCATTCCGGACATTTTCACGGAGCAGCATTCCGGATGACCCCGGCAGCACAACCTACCAGCAGCGTATGATTTCCTCTATCCTCGGGAAAATCATACAGGCCGAAAATTATGTCGAACCTCCCAAAGTAAAAAATAACAGAGCAGTCAGTTTGCCGGCACGTTTGCTGTGGGCAGCACTTGCATTATGCGGGATTTTCGTACTGCTGCTTACCGATATAGCAGATAATTTTTATCTGCCGCTGATCCCTGCAGCCGATGAATCACAGACATTTTTTGAAAATGCCGAAAACAACGCCGGCAGCGCGCTGGTGGTTATGGATTATACCCCGGCATACAGCTCAGAAATGCGCACCGCTGCGGAGACATTGATCAGGACACTCAGCGGACGTGCGGAACAGGTTTATATGGCCGTTCTGAACCCGGCTGCCATGCCGGAATCGATGCAAATTCTTCAGCAGTTTGACAGCTCTGTTGAATTTTCAGGATGGTGGCCTTCCGGTATCATTTCGATCCGCAGCGCACTTGCTTCCGGAAACGTTCCCGAAAATGTATGGCTTTTGACCTCGGAAATCACATCTGTCCGCAACTGGGCAGAACAGCTTTCCGTCTCCGGCGGAGAACGGAAGCTCCATGTGATGGGTCCGGGACAGCTGGAACCGGTATTGAAGCCCTATCTCCAATCCGGGCTGATCACAAGTTTTCTCAGCCGTGATTATGACGTCAGCAATTACGGTGAATATGATCATCCCGTCGGCCGGACGCAGATGGCGGTCTGGTATTTATGCGCCCTCGTACCGCTCGCCTGGCTTGGCGGTGTTGTCAGCAGAATCATGAAATCAGAACCCCACTACAGCAAAAGATCCGCAGTTCCTGCCGATAAATCACAGCAGCTTTCTGAGAGTGAATCAGAAAAGGAGACGGTAAATGACTGAAAGCTATGAACTTGCATTTGTGATCGGAGGCCTTTTCCTCAGCCTCAGTGCTTTCAGTCTCATTTTCGGAGATAATTATCTGTTCCGCCTGGGTACAGCGATCCTGAGCGGTGCTGTTTCAGCATATATTTGTGTTTTGATTGCGGAAAGCTATTTTTATCCGCTCATCCTCGACGTCATCAACAACAGGGCAAGCCTCTCCGCTCTGCAGGTCGTACGGCTGGTCCTGGTAACCCTCGGTATCATCCTGCTGTTTATGAAGCTCTACACAGGCACAAAATCCGGCGGAAAAATCATCCTGACAATTTTGATGTGCATCAGTGCCGTCATTCTCGTTATGGGAGCCGCAGGCGGTACCATCCCGGCATTTGTGCGTACAATTGCCGGCCAGTTCCGTTTGGCAATGATCCCTTCGGAAGAAAAAACAAATATCTGGTATTGGCTTAAAGCAGCAACAGTATTGACCGGAGCGGTTACCGCATTATTGTTTACCCGGCATTACAGCATTACCGGCAAAAAAACAGAAGAAAAGCAATCGGAATCCGTATTCGGAAACATTCTGATTGGTTTCACGTTCGGCGCGATCGCCGCTGCCGTATTTATTACGGCAGCGAACATTCTCGTAAACCATGTTTCAGGGCTCATCGGCTTATTCCGGTCCCTTGGTAAATAAAGGATCTCCAGATGGATAAAAAGCAGGAAAAAACGCAGGAAACCAATGAGGAAATGGTCAATATCGTTTTGACGATCGATATCGGCACTATCAACACGCGTGTAAGCCTGTTTGAACGGGAAAACGGACGATACCAATTCACAGGTACCGCTTCAAGCCGCACGGTTTATTCGGAAAGCGGAGAGGTGGAGTATCGCTCGGTTTCCGGTGCCGTTCAAAAGCTGGAATCAGCCCTTGAACGCCATTTTCTGGATGATACCGGAAAGATCGTGATCCCCCAAAAACTGGGGATGATCGGCGCTGATCAGGTCGTATTGACCTGGAGCGGCGGAGAAATGCCGCGCGTCGTCCTGATGGGACTTACCAGGGATACATCCATAAAAATGATGGAAGATCTTCTGCGCAAAAACGGGCTGACTTCATCCGCTCAAATCTGCGCGATGGATGGAAAATCCATGACCGATAACATCGGTACGCTTATTGCCTCCGATCCCGACGTTGTCCTGGTCAGCGGCGGTACGGAAAAAGGCGCGGAACACGCGCTGTACCGCCTGGGAGAAATTTTGCTCATGGCTTGTAAAAGCATCGATGAGCAGAATCGTCCTTCCATCCTTTACATGGGAAATTCCGAAGCACGCGGACAGTTTGAGCGGGTTTTTCATCAAATGTCAAATATCACTTTTGCTGACAACATTATGGGAACCGGGGAAGCCAGACTTTCCCCGACGACCGCTTTCCAGAAGTGTATGCTGAATTTTGCGAAAGAGAAAAACCCGGCGATCGCTCAGCTCCAAAAGGAGACCAAATGCGCCGCGATATCCGGAGATTTTGCTTACGGCCGCTGCATCCGTCTGCTCAGCCGCATCAACCGCGCCAACCACTCCGTCCTGGGCATTGAAATCGGGGCGAACCGGACGCTCGCGGCTTTCGGAGCGAATCTGAGCCTTGAAATGAGCAAATTTGAAGGCGGGATCGGGCGTACGCTGCCCAAACTGCTGGAGCATGTACCTGCCGAAGATATTCTGCCGTGGATCAGCTTCCAGCTAAAGGAAAGTGAATTGACGGATTACATTATGAACAAATCCGTCCATCCCGAACTGATACCTGCCAACAGCTATTCCGCTGAAATTGAACAAACCCTGGCGATGTTCCTGATCCGTACCGCTATCGCGCAGAACCCGGCAAACCGCCAGCTCTTTGATGGTACGCTCGGTATGGTTTTGCTGGGCGGATCCGTGATGCGGAATGTGGAAGACCCGGGCGATGCACTGCGGATCGGGATGAACAGCCTGCATCCCTTTGGACTCACGGATTACTATCTGGATATGAACGGACTTTCTTCCGCGGTTGGCGGTCTTGCCGGTGTCAACAGAGAACTGGCTGCCCAGGTCACTTCACCGGCTATGTTCCTGAACCTGGGACGTGTGATCACACCGATTTCAAATGTCAAAGAAGGAAAGCGAGTGTTCAGTGTCTCTTTGCGGGATGAAAGCGGAAATATGGATAAAATCGACATCATTCAGGGCGGTATCAAACGGATACCGCTGGAATATGGGCGATATTATGAATTAGACTGGTTCAACGTGAATAAATCTGTCAGACTGCCCGGAATTCCGACATGGACTTCTATCGGGTTTAAAGCCGGCTGTTTCGGTCTGGTATTTGACATGCGGGGAGAGACGCTTGAAATGCCGAAAGACCGTACTGCGCAGATCCATCTGTTGGAACGCTGGAAGAACGAACTGGGTGTTTGGAGAGAGTAGAGACGGAGCAAGGTAAAAGTGAAAAAGTGAAGGGTGAAAAGTAAGAAATAAGGAATGGGAATGCAATCCTGCATCCTGCTTACCACCGACCACTGACCACTGATTACTGCCGCCCGGCTGCTGCTAAAGGAGAGAGAGAAGATGCAGACTGCTGCTGCAAAAATTAAGAATTCCGGACCGGTGCGTATTGCGAGAAAACTTACACGCAATGGCACAGTTATGGTATTTCCGGGACAAATCACAGATCCGACCATGCCGGTTGCCTGGCGCAAGGTTTGGCGAACCCATTTTTCTATAAATTTATGTGAAGCTCTTGAACTTTCCCGCAACAGCAATATCCGGGACTATCTGCTTATCAATGAAGGTGATTTCGTTTCTGTCAATGAACCGATCGCCCGCCGTTCCGACCGTAAAACAAGAACCCTGAACGCTTTATACAGCGGCCGCTTTTTGGGTGTCTGTTCCGAAAATTTGATTTTTGAAGCAGACGCGGAGGACCTTGAATCTGTTTCGGCCGGTTTTCCCGGTACTGTCACGGAAATCATACCAAACCGCGGAGCAGTCATCGAAACCATCGGATCCTACGCGGCAGGTGTCTGGGGAAATAACCGGATCGGACAAGGTATCCTTCTCACGCTGAACGACATCGCCAAAGAAGGTATTTTTAATACCCAAAGCCTCTCCATGGCAATGGCAGGTTCAGTTGTGTTCGCGAACACCTGCCTGGATCCTGAAGTTTTACAGTCGACCGAGCGCCTTTCCCCGGGAGGGCTGATTTTCGGATCGCTGCCTTCTGCTTTGCTTCCGATTGCCGAACAGCTTCCTTTCCCGGTCATCGTGACCGACAGTATCGGAACAGGAAGGCTTTCGGATCCGATTTATAACATGCTGGGCGAGAATATCATCAAATGCGCTTATCTCTATTCCGCCCCGGCACGCGGCAATATGCCGCCCACAGCGGAAATCATCATTCCTCAGGAAGAAATTTCCGCAGAGAAGAACAATATGCTTGCCGATGTTTCCGTGAACAGCCGCGTACGGATCCTGGACGGATTCTATGCGGGAGAAATTGGATTCGTGACCGAACTGCTCCCGCAGGAAACCGGCGGAGACGGAGAAACAGAACCGATCGGAGACCGTGTTCGGGTTTGTATCGATGCGGAAACCATCATCACCTTACCTGTCAACAATATCGAATTACTTCAGGATGATAAACCCCGGCTTAACCGCTGAGGAAGGAGAGAGTTATCATGAACCGAAAAGGTGATTCTTTTGATAAAGAGTTTCAATTAGAGAATAAAAACAAAAAATCAGGCGGCAGCAGCCGCGGAAAACTTCCTTCCTGGCTGCTGATACTTGCAGGTGTTGCCGTGATCGGCGGCGTGGTCGCTGCCCGTCAGCCGGCATTGCGGACAACGGAAAACACCCCCAAAACGTCCATAAACCTGCCCACAAGCCAGCCGGCTGTGGCAGAACCGGCCATGTCTGTTACCGGGATCAACGATCAGCAGGCTGACTCTTCTGAATTGGAAGCCCGTTTTCTCACACAAAACGGAGAGTCAAACGCGCAATATATCATGCCGATCCAGACAAACAGCAGCATTCAGGGAATCAACATGGATCTGGAACCTCTGGCCACAGACAGTGAAGGCAATCCTGCATATCCGTTATCAGACAGCAGCATTTCTGTCGTATGGGTCGACGGGAAGCCCTTCGAGCTTAAAATCGAGCCGCAGACAAATGCCGCAGGGGAACCTGAATCTGTATCCTCCACATATTGGCTGGAAGATCAGGCATATGAAGTGCACCTTGACCCTGTCGATGATACAAAAGCCGAAGCTGTATCGGGAACCGATCAAAGCAGCATTGTCAAAATCGGATCGCAATCCTATCTGCTCCGCTTGACACCTGCCTCACAAACCACCGGTAAAACCGCTTCCGCTGCGACAACGGCCGCGGATGTCAAACAAACCCCAGAGACCGTTCATTCAGCAGATGAAGATCCTTTTACAGCTGACAACAGCGCAGGCGAAGATACCGCAGCTGCGAATTCTGCAGTAGTCTGGCTCGATTCGCGTCCCTTTGCCGTGACCGTGAAACAGCAGGACGGGACAACCGCTGCTGAAAGTTCCGAACCCGGCCAAAACAGCGAAGAGCCGAAAAAAGAGCAGCTGACCACCGTTTTTGAAGCGGAAGGCAAAGAATATTCGCTGGAAATCGAAGAAATTGATAAAGATGAAATTCCCGAAGGTGCCGGATCTGTTGTATGGCTCGACAAAACACCTTTGGAGGTCGTACTGAAAGCCGATGAACCGGCAGGCAATTCCGATACGGGTATTGAAGTCCGCCTGAACCCGCTTCCGGCGGAACAAACAGCCGCGATGCAGGCAGAACGCTTTGGTTCCGCTATTCCATCCGAAACTGTACCCACCGAAGAGCCGACAGCGATCCCCACGCAAGAACCGACTCCGGCTCCTGTCGAAGAAGCGCAAGACAGCAACTGGTTTACCAATATGTTCACCAACTTTTTCGGCAGCACCCCTACCAACACCCCAACGCCGGAGGTAATTGTCATCGCGCTGTCGCCGACCCCCACAGCCATACAGCCGACCGCTACACCGATCGTCATTCAGATGGCTGCAGCCCCGGTACAGCAGGGACCTGTAAAACTTGACGAACGGGATGACAGCAGTTCCGAAAGCAAAGACGATGTTTCAGCTGATCCGGCGCTTGTAGAAGCCCCCGCGGAATCCGCTCAGGAAATCGATGAGGATCCCGTCAGCACAGAAGTCGTTGAAGAAACAAAGCCGCAGCCGACAAGATCGACAGCTGAAAAAATTGATGTCGTAGTCCTGGAACCCGAAGACAGCTCCGCAAAGCCGACAGCACAACCCACTCCGGAAGAGCTTCCGCATACCGGTACGGCTGAAAGCTGGAACATTCCGTCCATGCTGGGAATGCTCGCCGGTCTGCTGCTCGTCATCATCGGTGTCCGCCGGCTCAGAAGCAGAGAGTAACGAAAGTGAAAAGTGAGGAGTGAGGACTACATCCTAGTGACTGCTGACTGCTAACCACTGATCACCAGCCACCAGCCAATAGTCACTGTCTTTACACAGATAAAAAAATGATTTATAATGATATTAGTGAAAACAAGGGAGTTTATCCCTTTTTGTAAATAAGGAGAAACAAATTATGCGTAAACCGATGGTCGCCGGCAACTGGAAAATGAACAAGACCGTTGCTGATGGTGTTAAATTAATGGAAGAATTGATCCCGATGATCAATGGAATCAGCGAAGTTGACCGTGTTGTCTGCCCGCCTTTCACCGCTCTCTACTGTGTTTCCCAGACCCTGAAGGGTACGGAAATCGGCTGCGGTGCCCAGGACCTTTTCTGGGAAGCAAAAGGTGCTTATACCGGTGAAGTTGCTCCGGATATGGTCGCGGAACTTGGTCAGTATGTCATCATCGGCCACAGTGAACGCCGCACCTATTTCGGTGAAACCAACGAAACCGTCAACAAGAAGACCCTCGCCGCCCTCAAGATCGGCCTGACCCCGATCGTCTGCGTCGGTGAAACCCTTGAAGAAAACCAGGGCGGAAAGACTGAAGAAGTTGTCTCCGGTCAGGTTCTCGAAGGTCTCAAAGGTCTGAGCGCTGAAGAAGCCGCGAAGATCATCGTTGCTTATGAACCGGTCTGGGCGATCGGCACCGGCCTTGCCGCCACCGGCCCGGACGCGAACAAAGTCATCGCTGATTATATCCGCAAGCCCTATGCCTCCATGTACGGCGAAGAAGCCGCCCAGGCGATCCGCGTTCTCTACGGCGGTTCCGTGAAGGGCAATAACGCTGCTGAATTCTTCGGCCAGCCCGATATCGACGGTGCCCTCGTCGGCGGCGCCAGCCTCAAGGCTCCGGACTTCACCGACATCGTCAAAGCCGCCGCTGCTTAATCATATCCCACTTAACAATTATAAAAACCCCGTCAAAAGCGGGGTTTTTTAATTAAAGTGTCAGGAGGCAAGGGTCTGGAGGCCAGCAAGTTGGATTCAGGATGTTAGAAGTAAAGAGCACTGTATTTAATCGGTCAGAAAATTTGGCTTCGCAGGTTTCCGGTTCCTGATACCTGATACCTGAATCCTAAATCCTGAATCCTTCATTATGGCTCCAGGCCCTTGCCCCCTGAATCCTGAATCCCTCTGATTAAATTCATAGAGCAGCGCGGTCTGCGCTGCCCTATGAGTTTCAATAACAATGGTTAGGAGGTGTGCAATGTCAGTCGCTGATTTTCACAGGGATCGACTTCGGCTTTACTTCTTCTGCCTTCGGCAATGTCAGAAGGAGGACGCCATTCTTATATTCCGCCTCGGCCTTATCAGCCTGGACTTCGGAAGGAAGCCGTACAGAGCGGTAATAAGTGCAGTGTTTGTGTTCGCGGACGAGCCAGGTTCCGTTTTCGCCTTCTTTTTCTTCATCTTCTTTTGTCTCGCCCTTGACGGTCAGAACGCCATCCGTGACGGAAATGTCAAGGTTATCCTTGTCGATACCGGGCATCGTGAGCTTCACGCTGTAGGCATCTTCGGTTTCTTTCATGTCCATCCGGGGAGCGTATTCTCCTTTATCGGAGGCTACATCTGTAAATTCGCTGTTGAAAAGTGCGTTCACCAGACTGTTCATGGTGTCCTGCATGCTGAGATAACTTCTGTTCGGGTTGTAACGTACGAGTGTCATAATAATCCTCCAAAATTTCTTCTGAGCCTTACGGCTGCTAATGTTTTATTTTTTATCAAGCCTCTCTCATCGGCTTATGTCATAATAATAAATCCCAAGTATAAGAATTACACATATGAAATATCAAAGGATTATCAACATATAATTAACAAAATATCAGAGAAAAAACACTGTGAACAGGATAGTTTTTCTGTCCACAGTGTTTTCAGGGTATAGGATTTCGGATTTAAGGATAAGGGTTTGGACTAAGCAATCACAGCCGGCTTATTTGAGAAATATCTACCGCTTTATCCCGTTATCCCGAAGAGATTTTTCACACGGATTTATTCTGATTACTGCCTGCTGATTACTGGACCGCGTTTTTCCGCTTGTAATCTACAAAGCGGTACCCGACGCCGCGCTCGGTCAGGATATATTCCGGATTTGAAGGATCTTTTTCGATTTTCTGGCGCAGGTAATTTATATACAGCCGGACATAATGGGTCTCATCGCGATACTCATACCCCCAGACCTTGGTCAGCAGCTGGTCATAGGTCATCACCCACCCGGCATTCTGAACCAGATGATAAAGCAGCCTGTATTCCGTCGGACGCAGCTTGACCAGCTCGCCTTCCACCCAGACTTCCCGCTTTCCGAAATCGATCTTCAGCCGGTCATCCACCTGGATCACATTATTATCACCGCCGCCCGCAGCATTCCCTTCCGTACGGCGCAGGACAGCCTTCACACGGCTCATCAGTTCCCGCGGACTGAAAGGCTTGGTCACATAATCATCCGCCCCCAGCTCCAGGCCGCGGATACGGTCTTCTTCTTCGCCTTTTGCCGTCAGCATGATCACCGGAACCTGGCTGATTTCCCGCAGGATCTGCAGTGTTTCAAACCCATCCAGTCCCGGCATCATCACATCTAAAATCACCAGGTTCGGCATCCGGGAACGGACCATATCCAAAGCCTGCTGACCGGAATATGCTTCGATGACTTCATAACCGTCATGTTCCAAATTCATGCGGATCATACGCGCAATACGGGTCTCATCATCGACCACCAAAATCAAATATCTATTATGAGCAGAATTATCTTCCATTTTTCACCTTTCAGTCACCAGAGCTAAGAAATCAGCGAATCATCATTAACTTCATACTTCACTTCACTGCCCGCAGATAATCGGAAGCAGCCCAGCCATTCCGATCCGGATCATTCACGGATTCAATTTTCCACCAGATATAATTATTCCGTGAATCCGGACCGTCAATAATTTTAAAGCGCTCGCCTTCATTTGCCACAAAATTCAAATAACCGCCTGTACCCGGCTGCGGACGGACACTCAGTCCCGTGCTGCCGGTATCATACACTTCCACAACCGTCCCGACTGAAAGTCCATCTTCCGATACATAATGGATCTCCAAAGTCTGCGGGACCCGTGTGGCATATACTGTGGGTGTCAGTGTCGGGGCGGGAATCACAGTCATCAATGCCCGGGCGTTTTCATCATAAGCCGGAACCGGATTTTTCGTCGTACGTACGGCAAAAAAGAAAAACAGCCCGATAAAGATCATCATTCCGAAAATAATAATCGTCAGGCAGGACGTAAAGCTTACTACACGAGGCTGTTCATCATTATTCATAAATAACAATTATAATCTCTTTCAATTCATGATTTTCCCATTGATGAAAAAAATTGTCAATATGTATCCGCTTCTGCCGAACCGCCCGGTGCACTGGCCGGATACCGGACATTACCATCAAAATAAAGAAAATATCACCAATTCAATTTTTACGACAATTCTGTGGTAGTATTTTATGAACTTATAAATTTTTACGATATTATAAGGGCAGGCAGGGGGAAAGGATGAGCGAGCGGAAAAATGAAAATCATTACAACTCCGCGGCGAACCATGCCTGCTGTCTTACCGGAGACCTGATGGATCAGCTTAATGTATCAAATGCTGTCCGAATGATGATCAACGCAATGAAGTAATATACAGAAAGAACTGCAAAGACCGGGAAAGACGCTCCCGGTCTTTTTGCACTTTTTTTACTAAAGGAGATGTGATGGCCCGATTTGACGCGTTATTTTTTGATATGGACGGGACAATGGTGGAAAACGGCGTTCTGATGCCGGCTGCCTTTCAGGAGGGATTTGCCGGCGTGGGCTTGAAAATAGAAATCGTACCATGGAAAGGAAGCGGCTGCACCGACTGGGAAGTAATGGACCGTTACCTTTCCGATTTTCCGGAATTCAGTGAAGAACAAAAAGAAGAATTGAAAGAAAAAATCGCGCCGGAAGTCAAAAAAAGCGTCATCGAAAAAGTAAGAAAGCAGGGCCTGAAAGCTCTCCCCGGTGTTCAGGATCTCATTCAGGTCCTCGTCAGCCGCGGCATTCATCCCGGACTGCTTACCGGCAATATGGAAGACATTGTCGCACCGAAGCTGGAAGCAGCCGGATTACAAAAGAAAGATTTTCCTTACGGAGGGTTTGGTGACCACTGCCCAAAGCGCGCCGATACCGCCCGGAAAGCGCTTGAATCGGCTTCCCGGTTCTTCGGGCACGAAATCGAACCGGGAAGCGCATTGATCATCGGTGATACACCGAACGACATTGCCTGTGCCCGTGCAGTCGGAGCAGCTGTCCTGGCTGTGGCAACAGGAAAATTCACCATAGAGCAGCTTTCGGAATATGATCCGGATTTTCTGCTGAAGGACCTGACCGATCCAAACCAATTTCTTGAGATTATCGGAGTATCATAAGGAATTTAATTGTTCCGGACGATTACCGGACTTTTTTTGATAAAAAATGAAAAATACCGATATCGTTAAAGGAACAATACGTAAGCAAATAGGAACCTTGCGTACTCAATTGAGGTGAAATATGCTTTTAGATGACATTTTTGCAGCAATACCGGAATCTTACACACAGGCAGACAAAGACCTGATTGAAAAAGCATACTACTTTGCGGAAAAAGCCCATGAAGGTCAAAAAAGAGCTTCCGGCGAACCCTATTTTACTCACTGCGTTGCCGTCGCTTTAATCCTATGCGAAATGAGAGTTCAGAGCATGGTCGTCGCTGCCGCCCTGCTGCATGATACCGTTGAAGACACGGCGGTGACAACAGAAGATATTGAACGCGAATTCGGTCATGAAATTATGACCCTGGTGGACGGTGTCACAAAACTGACTCACCTTCCCAATACGAACCGTATCGGCGGACCGGTCAAAGCGGAGGAATCGGAAGGCGAACACTCCCAACCGTTGAATCCTGCAGAAAAAGCACAGCAGAAAAAGGATCTGAAAAACGCTACGCTGCGCAAAACACTGGTCGCGATGACAAAAGACATCCGGGTGATGATCATTAAACTGGCGGACCGGCTGCACAACATGCGTACACTCAGCTATACATCCAAAGAAAAGCAGGAACGGATCGCCAAAGAAACTCTTGACATCTATGCCCCCATCGCGAATGTCCTCGGTATCTGGCGTATCAAATGGGAACTTGAGGACCTCGCCTTCCGCTATATTCACCCCAATGAATACGCACAAATCGCTGAAAACCTTGCCTCCACGCACCAGCTGCGCGAGCGGGAAATCAATGAGATCATCGAGCGCCTGAAGGACATCATGGAAAGTGTCCACATCGATTGTGAGATCAAAGGGCGTCCCAAGCATCTTTATTCCATTTACGGCAAAATGCTGAACCGGAATAAACCTTTTGAGATGCTCAGGGATCTGCGCGGCGTACGCGTCATTGTGAACACCGTCGCTGATTGTTATGCCGCCCTGGGACAGATCCATACGCACTGGCGCCCGATCCCAAATGAATTTGATGACTATATCGCCAACCCCAAAGACAATTTCTACCAGTCGCTCCACACCGCTGTCATGTACGATGACAACAAACCGCTTGAGGTCCAGATCCGTACATTTGAAATGCATCAGAACGCGGAATACGGTGTGGCGGCACACTGGCGCTACAAAGGCGCGGTAAATGATCCTACATTCAACAAACGGATCGAATGGCTGCGTACAGCGATGGACTGGCAGCAGGATGTTTCCGATGCCAACGAGTTTATGGACGGGATGAAGTCCGATGTTTTCGAAAACCGGGTTTATGTTTTCACGCCGCACCGCGACGTTCTCGACCTTCCCGCGGGCTCCACACCGATCGACTTTGCTTATGCCGTTCATACGGAAGTCGGGCACCGCTGCCGCGGAGCGAAAGTCAACGGGAAAATCGTCCCGCTGAATTATGTATTAAAAGACGGAGACCAGGTTTCCGTCTCGACTGCCAAGCAGGGCGGCCCCAGCCGCGACTGGCTGAACCCCAACACAGGCCTGGTGCATACGCAGCGGGCACGCTCCAAAATACGCGCCTGGTTCAAATGGCAGGATCGGGAACAGAACCTCTCCCAGGGCAGGGATTCGCTGCGGCATGAGCTGTCACGGTTGGGCCTCCAGGACGCGGATCTGAGCGAGATCGCTCCGAAAGTGGGCTATAAAACCCCGGACGACATGTATGTCGCCATTGGCTGCGGCGACCTTTCCACGATCCGTGTGATCAACAAGATCAATGAAGAGATCAAAAACCTGAACCTGCCGCCGGTACTGGAACCGCGTCCGAGACCGCAGCACACTGAATCCGATATCACCGTTCTCGGTGTCGGAAACATTTACACGACTTTCGGAAAATGCTGCAATCCGGCTCCGGGAGATGACATTATCGGCTATATCACCGTCGGGCGCGGCTGCACCATCCACAAAGCGAACTGTCCGAACATCCAGCGCATCCGCAATACAGAGCGGCTCATCAATGTTTCCTGGGGCGAACCGAAGCAGGTTTATTCCGTGCCGATCACCATCAAAGCCTATGACCGCCAGGGGCTGATCAACGACATCACCAATCTGCTCGTCAGTGAGTCGATCAACCTTGAAAACATCAATGTCAAGACCCAGCACAACTATGTCAACACCGATATTGTTGTCGATGTACAGGACATTTCACAGCTCAGCCGTCTGCTTAACAAGCTGGAAGCCCTTCCGAATGTCGTGGAAGCATACCGCAAGAATCCGGGATAGATAGACAGGGGCTGGTGATTGGTAATCAGTGGCCGGTGGTCAGTGATCAGTGATTTGGGCCTATTTGCCACTAATATACTGAATACTGACCACCAGACACCGGCTACCAGACACCGGCTACCAAACACCGGCTACCGGCCACCGGCCACGATATTCCAAATTACCAATTCCCTTTACATGTATCCATATTTGTTGTAAAATGTGGCATGTTTATCCGGACAATTAATTGTCTATAATATTGGAGGTTTCTTATGGCCACAAAAATTCGATGCAAATATTTAGATTGCGCTTTCCTTGATGAGGGTTATTGTATTTCCGCTCAAATTGACCTGGATTCCGACAAAGGCTGCCTGACATACCAGTCAAATGACGACCTTCCCCTGGACGAAAATCTTGATGAAATCGACAACATCAATGAATGGGAAGATGGCGAAGAAGAAGAAGATCTCATCGATGAAGATGATGATGACGAACCCTGGATGGATGAAGAAGACGAGGAAGACGAATACTAAGACAACGTTCCCGGTTTCCTGAATACAATTGACAGGCACCGGATATCCATTTGAAAAGCCGGATGGTAACGAGCCGGAGATATTCTGATGAAAGTTGAACAAATAGAAATCATCATAGGATCTGACGGAAAGGTTCAGCTTCAAACCTCCGGCTTTTCAGGAAACGATTGTCTGGAAGCGACTAAAGAAATAGAAGGATTGCTCGGGAATCAAATACTGAACAGAGAAGAAACAGGCGAAATTTATCAGCAAACACCCGTAAAAACAGCAGAAAAGGTGAAAATTCACCACTGAGATGAAAATCAGGATCCATAAAATCATAACGGGAAGCTGCGCGAACGGCCCCGGTATCAGAAATGTTGTCTGGTTCCAGGGATGTACACTCAGCTGTCCCGGTTGTTTTAATCCGCAGACGCATGATCCAAAAGGAGGACGTGCGTTATCTGTAAAAGCTTTATGTGATCAGCTTCTTTCTCCCGAGGCGCCTTGTGACGGAATTACCATCAGCGGAGGTGAACCTTTTCAACAGGCAGAAGCGTTACAGAAGCTATTAGCGGAAATAAAAACACGCAGCGCGCTGCCGGTTCTGATTTTCAGCGGATACACGTATGATCATCTGAAAAGCTCAGCCGTATGTTCCGGCTGTCTTCCATTCACGGATGTCCTGATCTGCGGTTCTTATGACAGAAACATTCCCCCGGATCATGACAGATTCTGTTCATCAGGCAATCAGGAGCTTGTCCTTCTGTCGGACTATTATACAAAAAAAGATTTCAAAAATCTTCCGCTGGGTGAATATTTCCTCGATAATCAGGGAAAAATTATCATCAGCGGTATAAATCCTTAACATTTAACAAATTTTAAGGTAAAATAAAAACTCAGTAGTCAGTATTCAGCATTCAGTTGGCGGAAACAGCCGACAGAATGTTTTCAGCAGCAAAATTCATCCGGCGCAATAAACATGGGTGAAGATGCGTGTCTGCCGACGTGTCCGGCAGCGGAGAATAAAACATGAAAAATCAAAGAAAAGCATTTATCACATTATCAGCAGTTCTGTTCTGCATTTTATTCGGAATCAGCACCGTCAGTGCGGCAAAGGACACGGTCGATATATATTTCTTCCACGGAGACGGCTGCCCTCATTGCGAACAGGAAGGGCCTTATCTTCAATATCTTCAGGACGAGATCTATAAAGGGAAGCTGAACATTCATAAATACGAGATATGGTACAACGAAGAAAATGCTGATCTGGCTGAAACCTTCTGTGAAGCCTATGGAGAAACATCCACGGGTGTCCCGATGACGTTTATCGGCACGCACTACATTTCCGGATTCAATGATGGGATGCAGTTCGATTTCCGGACTGCAATTGATGATGAACTGGCAAACGGTCCGATAGACCCGATGGACATCGTCAACGGCAAAATGACCCGCGGGCGTATCCCGGCGGATGAGGTCGTTAATGTCTATTTCTTCCGAGGAGAAGGCTGTTCCCACTGTGCGGAAGAAGAGCCTTTCCTGCAGCATCTCATCGATGATGTGTATGGTCCGAAACTTGTTGTCCATGAATACGAAGTCTGGTTCGATGAAAACAATGCCGCATACGCAGAAGAATTTGCCAAAGCTTATGGCAGCCAGATGACAGGGGTTCCGCTGACATTTATCGGGACGCATTTCTTTACCGGGTTTAATGAAAGCTACCAGGAACTTTTCACATCGGCAATCGATGAAGAACTGGAAGCCGGTCCGATCAATCCGCTGAATATCGTTGACGGCAGCATCACCATAGACCAGATCACGGAAGCCCGGGAACAAAAAAAAAATGAGCCTCAGCGGACAGTGATCAACGTCCCTCTGATCGGGGAAGTTGATCTGCAAAACAAAAGCCTGCTCCTTACCACTACCATCATCGGTCTGGTGGACGGGGTGAATCCCTGTTCCCTGTGGGTCCTCACCATGCTGCTGGCCATGGTCATCCATACCGATTCCCGGAAAAAGACGCTGATCATCGGATTTGTATATCTGTTCATAACCGCGGCGATTTACGCGCTCTTTATTCTCGGCGTCTTCTCACTTCTCAGTTACGTCCGTTTTATGAAATGGATCCAGATCGTGGTGGCCTGTATCACACTTGTGCTGGGCCTTATCAACCTCAAGGATTATTTCTTCTTCAAGCAGGGCGTATCACTCACCATTGACGACGAGAAAAAGCCCGGTCTTTACAAGAAAATGCGCAATGTGCTTAAAAACACCGACAACGTCTGGGCGATGATCGGCGCTACCATTGTACTCGCTGCCGGAGTTTCTCTTGTGGAATTTTCCTGCACAGCGGCTTTTCCGGTGATCTGGTCGAATATCCTCTCCGCGCATGGTGTGACAAAGCTGGAGTTTGCACTGCATCTGCTGCTGTATATGCTGCTTTATCAGATGGATGAACTCATCATCTTCCTTGTGGTCGTTGTAACGATGAAATCTAAGAGGATGGAAGAGAAACACGGTCAGGTGCTCAAGCTCTTCAGCGGATGTCTGATGGTTGTCCTGTCTGCGGTCATGATCATCAAGCCCGCACTGATGAATGACCTGAAATCCACCCTGATCATCTTCGGCAGCGCCATTCTCGCGACACTGCTGATCCTCCTGATCACCTCCGTGATCCTGCCCAAATTCGGCATTTACATCGGACATATGAAGGATGCGAACAGAGACACCAGGGACTAGGGATTAGGGACCAGGAAAAAAGAGACCGAAAGATTTGTTCTTCCGGTCTTTTTTTTCCTGGTCCCTAAAAACTGGTCCCCAGTCCCTAATCCCTAATTATTAAAAAGGTATTCCTCAAATGTCAGTCCCTGTTCCGCTATTTTTTTTGCGATTTCAACATTATCAATGTAACGGATGTGCCAGGGTTCATAGGAAAAGCCTGTAATATCTTCTTTCCCTTCGGGATAGCGCAGGATAAAACCAAAATCCGCAAGCTTTTCATGGATCTTTGCCCAAATTTCCGGATACTTTACCATTTCCTCGTTATCATAGATATCCGCGCCATCAACATTGAGATAAAGGTCAAGCGCAAGCCCCGTGTGATGTTCGGAATACCCGGGAACAGCGACAAACTTTTTCGCATAATCCTCACCGTAACGTATCGTGAAATCTTCCATGATCTTCATCTGATCGGTAATGCTGCGATAAGCGGAATCAATGTCAATAATTACTTCTTCCGCCGCAAGAGCATTTCTCAGCGCAAGATAAGCCTCGTAAGCCTTTTTTTCCACTTCAGCAGTATTTCCCCGCGAATTTGTTATATGTTCAAATTCAACGACACTCGCCCAGTTATCCGGCAGCGGGTTCAGCTTGTTCATCAACACAAGGTAGTCAATTTCAAGCGATTTCGGCTCCCCGGTAAATTCTGTTTCCTCCGGTATTTTTGTTCCAAAAGGGATCTCATCAGGCGGCCAAATCAGATCCGCATGAGCGGAATTTATTCCGAATATCGGCAAAAAAAACAACAGCCCCGGCATAAACAAAAACAACATTATCCTGTTTTTTCCCATTTGTCCTCCTTAAACCACTATTGACTTATTGATCGAATTAACCCGATAAATGCTGAATAAGTTCCGGCGATAAAGTAAAATTCCGATCACCGGGGATTTTCTGTCTCACCGGTATCAAATCCCTGTTCGCGCAAAAATTTCAGGTCTTTCACCGAAAGCTCAGCCTTTTTCAACAGGTCAGGGCGGCGTTGGGCAGTCCGCAGCAGACTCTGCTGCCTGCGCCATTCATTGATCTTTGCATGATTCCCGGAAAGCAGGACCTCCGGGACCGTCCAGCCGCGGAATTCCGGGGGACGTGTGTAATGAGGATATTCCAATAAATATGACGCGTGAGAATCATCAAACGCGCCGTCAGGGTCGCCCAGCACACCGTTCAGGTTGCGGCTGATGGCATCGATCAGGATCAGCGCAGGCAGTTCTCCGCCGGTGAGAACATAATCCCCGATGGAGATCTCATCCGTTACCAGATGCTCCCGGATCCGCTCATCAAAACCTTCATAACGGCCGCAAATCAACGCGAGACGGGGATATTCGGCGAATTTCTGGGCATCCTGCTGTGTGAAGATCCTGCCCTGAGGTGTCAGCAGGATCACCGGACACTCCGGCGGCGTCCCGACAACCGACTCCACCGCGGCAAAGACCGGATCCGGTTTCATCACCATTCCCCCGCCGCCGCCATAAGGCGGTTCATCGGTAATGTGATGTTTTCCTTCCGCCCAGTCGCGGATATCATGAACATCAACGGAAATCAGCCCGTTTTCGATGGCTTTGTTCAAAATCGAGCAGCCAAGGTAACCGGCAAATACCTGCGGAATCAAAGAAAAGACGTCAAATTTCATAACAATTCAATTATAAAATAAGATAGAATAAATCTGAAAAATAAATGTGTTTTTCGAGAGCTGCAGGTCATTTTCCGAATCATTATTTTTCTGTCAGGATTGAAGGAGCAAAAAATGCGAAAGATTTTTTTTATTGTCATTTTATTATTCCTGTGCAATTTTAAACTACCAAACATATCCGCACAGAAAACAACACTGACTCATACCCCTTCCGCTGCGGGTTCAGCAGAGACAGAAACACCGGAACCAACCGCTGAAGCGGCAAAATTTCCCGGCAAAGACGGAGCGGAAATGGTCTTCATTCCTGCGGGCTCATTCATCATGGGAACAGATGATGTAAACGCGCTGACATCCTCCCGCCCGGCGCATGAAGTCACACTCCGGGATTACTGGATCGACCGGTATGAGGTCAGCAACGCACAGTATGCCGCGTGTGTGAAAGCAAAATACTGTTCGGAGCCGAAAGAAATCAGCTCCGGCACCAGGAATGATTATTACAAAAGCGAAGACTATGCGAATTATCCTGTGATCCACATAAATCATTATCAGGCGGCTGCCTACTGTGAATGGGCGGGGAAGCGGCTGCCTACCGAGGCGGAATGGGAAAAGGCAGCCCGGGGCGAACAGGGATTCCTTTATCCCTGGGGAAACGACCTGCCGGATGAAATTCCCGCGCAGATCAACCGGTTTCAATCCGGCGACACCGCACCGGTGGATTCATTTCCGGAAGGCGCCAGTCCCTATGGCGTCTTCAATATGGAAGGTAATGTGTGGGAATGGACCGCGGACCAGTTTGACGAATTCTGGTACAGCAGCAGTCCCTCCGATAACCCGAAAGCCTCATTCGGCATCAATGATTTTGTCATCCGCGGTTTTTCCTGGGCCTATCCGTTTTCCCGCTATGAAATCACGATCCGCAATGCTTTCTACAGTCTCAACCACACCTACGATCTCGGTTTTCGCTGCGCATATTCAGAATAATTAATGAGAGCGGTACAAAAGGGACAGGTGAAAGTGCACCGGTTTAAAATCCGCGGCACATTCACCTGTCTTTAGACTCTAAACCCTGCTCCCTATTATTAATAGTTTGTAAGAAATGTAATTAGCCCCTTGACTTTTTTTAAATAAAGATTATTATATTCATCGTTAGCACTTAGGGTTTTTAAGTGCTAAAACTGAAGAATGTTTATAAAATATCTGTTGATATTAAGGAGATAGAAAAATGAATTTACGTCCGTTGGGTAACCGTATCGTTGTTGAACCGATCGAACAGGAAGACATCACCGCCGGTGGTATCGTTCTTCCCGAAACCGCTAAAGAAAAGCCGCAGATGGGTAAGGTTCTGTTTGCCGGAGCAGGCGACCGCAATGACAAGGGCGAACGCATCGCCATGGATGTCCAGGTCGGCGATACTGTCCTGTTCGCGAAATACGCAGGCACCGAAACCAAGATCGACGGCAAGAAGTTGCTGATCATGCGCGAAACCGATCTGCTCGCAGTAGTTGAATAATAAAAATCAGGTTTCAGGTGTCGGGTTTCAGGGATCATACCGGACCGGCACCACGAAAGAATACAGAGAAAATAATTCGGAGGAATATAAATTATTATGGCTAAACAATTAGTTTTCGGAGAAGATGCACGCAAAAAATTAAAGGTCGGTATTGACGTCGTCGCCAACGCTGTTGCCACGACCCTGGGCCCGAAAGGCCGCAATGTCGCCATTGACAAGAAATACGGCAGCCCGACCATCACTCACGATGGTGTGACTGTTGCGAAAGAAATCGAACTTCCCGATCCGTTTGAAAACATGGGCGCCCAGCTTCTGAAGGAAGCTTCCGCGAAAACCAATGACATCGCCGGTGACGGCACCACCACTTCCACTGTTCTGGCTCACGCCATCGTTACCGAAGGTCTGAAGAGCCTGGCAGCCGGCGCCAACCCGATGCTTCTGAAGCGCGGTATCGAAACCGCCGCGAAGGCTGTTTCCGAAGATATCCGCAAGCAGGCTATCGAAGTCACCTCCAAGGATGACATCGCCAATGTCGCTACCGTTTCCGCTCAGGATTCCCACATCGGCAACCTGATCGCTGACGTCATGGACAAAGTCGGTAAAGACGGCGTCATTACCGTTGAAGAATCCAAGGGTCTTGAATTCGAAACCGAATACGTTGAAGGTATGCAGTTTGACCGCGGCTACATCAGCCCCTACTTCATCACCGACAATGACAAGATGGAATCCAACATTCCGGATCCGTTCATCCTGATTTATGACAAGAAGATTTCCGCTGCCCAGGATCTGGTTCCCCTTCTCGAAAAGATGGTCCAGACCGGCAAACGCGACCTGGTCATCATCGCTGAAGATGTTGACGGCGAAGCTCTGGCTACCCTCGTACTGAACAAACTGCGTGGTATGCTGAACGTCCTGGCCATCAAGGCCCCGGGCTTCGGCGATCGCCGCAAGGCCATGCTGCAGGATATCGCCACCCTCACCGGTGCTTCCGTTATCTCTGAAGAAACCGGCCGCAAGCTGGACAGCGCTACCCTCGCTGACCTCGGTCACTGCGAAAAGGTCATCGCTGACAAGGATAACACCACCATTGTCGGCGGCAAGGGCGATAACGACGCCATCAAGGCCCGCATCGACCAGATCCGCATCGAAATCGACAAGACCACCAGCGACTATGACCGCGAAAAGCTGCAGGAACGCCTGGCGAAACTGAGCGGCGGCGTTGCCATCATCCGTGTCGGTGCCGCAACCGAAACCGAACTGAAAGAAAAGAAGCATCGTGTGGAAGACGCTCTTTCCGCTACCCGCGCGGCAGTGGAACAGGGTATCGTCCCGGGCGGCGGTGTCGCACTGCTGAACGCTTCCGCGAAGGTTCAGGGTCTCAAGAGCGCTGTTGAAGACGAACAGACCGGTATCAACATTGTCCGCAAGGCTCTGGAAGTCCCGATGCGCAAGATCGTTGAAAACGCCGGCAAGGACGGTGCTGTGATCGTTGCCAACATCAAAGCCCAGCAGAAGGCCAAGCGCTCCAACCGCATCGGTTACAACGTGCTGACCGATAAGTATGTCGACATGATCGAAGGCGGCGTTTCTGACCCGGCAAAGGTCACCCGCGGCGCACTCGAGAACGCAGCTTCCATCGCTGCCATGATCCTCACCACCGAAGCGCTGATCACCGATATTCCGGAACCGGAAAAGGCTGCTCCCGCTCCGCAGATGCCTGAATACTAATCCAGGAAAACGATACTAAAGATAAAAGATCCGGGGTTTTTCAACCCCGGTCTTTTTATTTCTATTAGAGATAAAAAAGGACTGTCCCCTCCGGCCCGATTCCGGGCTTTTGGGGACAGTCCTGTCTGAATTCTCAACAGAATCGATCGATCGGTATTACTTCATGAAAGTACCGGCCAGCATCTGGTCAATGTAGCCCAGGTACTTGGTCTGGATTTCTTCCGGAACCAGATCGTTGATCTTACCGGCGGAAAGCACACCATTTTCGAGGGTTCCGTAAATCACTTCACCGCCGAAGGTGCCTTCCATGGTAGCCTTCATGGAAAGGCCGACGAGGGAGGAGTTGTCGGTAACCTGGGAACCGATGATGCACTCGTTCTGGCCAAGGAAGTCACCCGGCTGGGCGATGTCATAGACATTGATCTCACCGGCAGCCTTGTTATGTTCATCGATAGCCTGGCGGGCACCGGAGTCAACCGCGGAAGCGTCGCCGAAGAAGACATCCGCACCCTGGTCCATCATGGCTTTCGCGAATTCGATACCCTTACCGGAATCGCTGAAGGAACCGGCATAAACAGCATCCAGAAGGGTCACTTCGCGGCCTTCCTGTTCAGCAACATACTTGGCAGCTTCGCCGTAGCCGGCATATTTACCAAGGGTGGTATCCAGTTCCATACCGCCAATGAAAGCGATGGTGCCGGACTTGGTCATCAGACCGGCAAGTGCACCGGCGATCCAGCCGATTTCGGTCTTGTCAGGGAGCAGGGAAGTAACGTTGCCGTTGACAGCTTTTTCCGGGGTAGTGACAGCGCCGTTCAGGAGGGCGAAGTTGACTTCCGGATATTCTTCAGCAGCCTGCAGCACGGCATCGGTGTACTGGTTGCCCGGGGCATAGATGAGGTCGAAGCCCATATCGCAGTAAGCGACGATGGTTTCATAATATTCGTTCTGGCTGATATTATCGGTATACTTGTAGGTCCAGCCATATTCAGCGGAAGCATCCACCATTGCCTGATAGGTAGCAGAGCCCCAGCCGCCATCATTGATGCTGGTATCGCTGATCATCGCGACCTGATAGTCCTTCGCGGAAACGACACTGAAGCTCAGCGCCATTACCAAAGCCAACAGAACAACAACAAACTTTTTCATAACTTTCTCCTTATTTTTATTCGGTCGACTCCATCCGATACCGGCAGAATCTTCCGTTTTCACACACATCACTGGTCACTGACCACCGGACACTGACCACTCAAACAGTTACCGTTCCTCAGGGCGGTAAGGCTGCCCCTTGGCTGCCGGACCGGACTTCTTCCCGCCCAGAATGCTCAGCACGATGATGGTAGCCACATAAGGGATCATCTGGAAGAACTGGTACGGGATACCGATGGACATGACCTGCAAACGGATTTGCAAGGCATCACAGAAACCGAAGAAGAGACAGGCCAGCATCACACCGACCGCAGTCCACCGTCCGAAGATCACAGCCGCCAGACCGATAAAACCGCGCCCTGCAATATTGCCTTCCGTGAAGGTGTTGGAATAGCAGGTAGTCAGATAAGCGCCGCCAATGCCGCAAAGGGCGCCGCAGATCACACAGCTCAGGTATTTTATGCGGATCACGGGAATACCCAAAGTAGCGGCGGCTTTCGGATGTTCGCCCACAGCTTTATAATTCAAACCGGCCTTGGTCCGGTTGAAAAATATGGAGGTGAAAATCACCAGCGCGAAGGCCAGATAAACCATCGGTGTCTGGTTGAACAGCAGAGACCCGATCAAGGGGATATCCTTCAGCCCCGGGATATTGACCGTGTTCATCAGTTTGATCTGGTTCAGCTGGCTGCCGGCGCCGAAATAAATGCGGTTGATGAAGGAAGCCAGAGCAGGAGCGAAAATGTTGATCGCCATCCCGTACACCGTGTGGTTCGCGCAAAGCGTGACTGTCGCGAAGGCATAGATCATGTTCACCAGGATCCCGGCAAGCGCGCCGCAGAGAATGCCGATCCAGGCAGATCCGGTGATGTAGCACATCAGGAAGCCCACCAGCGACCCGATCGCTGCCAGCCCTTCCAGACCGATGTTCACCATTCCGGCCCGTTCACTGTAAAGCTCTGCCGTCGCGATGAAAATCAGCGGCACTGCCATACGGACAGTCGCGAGGAGCAGATTGGAAATAAAGGTACTGTCCATGTTTATGCCTCCTTCTTTCCGGATGTAAGCCGCAGTCGGAACGCCTCAAACTCAGGCAGCTTGACCAATGCCAGTCCCGCGACCGTGAAAATGATCACCAATGCCTGAATGATATCGGAAACGCTGGTCGGAACTCCCGTAGCCGCCTGCATGGATGTAGACCCTACACGCAGGGCCGCGAAGAAGACCGCCACAAAAATCGTAGCCAGCGGGTTCAGCTGCCCGATGAGCGCCATCGCCACACCGTCAAAACCGTACCCGGAACCAAAACCGTTGATGAGGCGGAACTGCGTTCCCATCAATTCGGCAGCGCCGCCCAGACCGGCGACCGCTCCGGAAACGATAAAGCTCACGAACATCAATTTTTTGACCGGGAAGCCGTTGAAGCGGGAAGCTGTCATGTTATAACCCACCGCCCGGATCTTGAAGCCGGCACTGGTTTTGAAGAGGAAGACCCACATCAAAATACCGACCGCGACAGCGATAGCGAAGCCCCAGGTAAAGCGAAGCTTCGGGAATATTCTGCCAAGCCTGTCAGCCTGAGGGACCTGCAGCGTCTGCGGAACCGAAGCGTCGCGCATCCAGTTGGTATAGATCACGCCCATAAAAAGGGTCGCGACATAGTTGAGCATGATCGAAATGATCATCTCGTTCTGTCCGCGGGTGATTTTCAGAATACCGGGGATAAAGCCCCAGATGCCGCCGGCGATGGTCCCAAGCACCAGACAAAGAAGACAGACCAGCCAGCCTTCGACCCCTTTTTCACCGAGCAGCAGCGCGACAACACAGGCCGTCATGGCACCGCAAAGGAACTGCCCTTCACCGCCCAGGTTGAACACACCGCATTTGTAAGCAAAACAGGCACAGAGACCGCAGTAAATGAGCGGAGTCGCCTTGTTCAGCGTATTTCCCAAAGCGTTGACAGTTCCGAAGGATCCCTTGATCAGATACTGCATGGCTTCCAAAGGATTGGCTCCGAGTGCGGCCATGATGATGCCCCCGATGATGAACGCCAGCAAAATGGAAAGCAGCGGTACTATAAATCCGCTTGCATTTTTGATTTTCATGCCTGACCTCCCTTCTTATTGCCCGTCATCGCGAGGCTGATCTCTTCGATCGGAGGATTCTTTCCCGAGAATTCGCCCATGATCTGTCCTTCAAAAATCACCAGGATCCGGTCAGACATTTCAATAACCTCATCGAAGTCCGCTGAGATCAGCAGAATACCGACATTATCCGCGCGGGCTTTGATCATCTGTTCATGGACAAAATCCGCGGCACCGATATCCAGACCGCGCGTCGGATGGACCGCGATCAGCAGGTCCGGTTCGGATTCGATCTCCCGAGCCAGAATGACCTTCTGCTGGTTGCCGCCCGAAAGGCTGCGCACATCCTGGTCATATCCCTGACAGCGGATGTCATATTTTTGGATCATGTCTTTGGCGTATTGGTTGATCACACCCTGTTTCAGGAAGATACCGCTGGAAAAGCGCGGATTTTCCGTTTCCTTCAGGACCAGATTGTCCGCAACAGTCATATCACCGACAAGACCCTGCAGATTGCGGTCTTCGGGAATATGAGCGACGCCATCATTGATGAAGGCATTCGGATCGAAGATCTGGATCTGTTTGCCGTTCATCGCAACAGACCCCTGATCCGGTGTGATCACACCGGCAATAACCTGTGCCAGCTGGGTCTGTCCGTTGCCGTCCACACCGGCAATGCCGACGATCTCCCCCTTATTGACTGCCAGGCTGACACCATTCAGCCCGTTATGTTTGTTATCCTTGTTGAAATCGACGGACTTCAATTCGACTACCGGATCATAGGGAACTTCCTTCTTCTCATAATGGGAAGGCTTCAGTTCGCGTCCGATCATCAGGTCCGCCAGCTGCTGCCCGTCCACATCACCGCGGTTGACTGTGGTGACAACTTCACCGAGACGAAGGATGGTGATACGGTCAGAAATGTGCAGTACCTCGCGCATTTTATGAGAGATGAAAATGATGGATTTGCCTTCGGAAGTCAGCTTACGCATGATGGCAAAAAGCCCTTCCACTTCGGTATCCGTCAGCGCGGCTGAAGGTTCATCAAGGACCAGCAGCTCCGCGCCATGATAAAGAGCCTTGAGAATTTCCACACGCTGCTGGGCACCGACAGCCAGATCCGTGATCAGCTTATCCAGTTCGATATCCAGACCGTAGCGTTCGGAAAGCTCGATGATCTCTCTGCGGCGTGCTTCCCGGTTGATGAAGATCCCTTTGGAGTGTTTTTCACCGAGGATGATGTTTTCAAAAACAGTCATCGCTTTCACCAGCATAAAATGCTGATGCACCATGCCGATACCCAAACGGGCTGCATGGTCCGGAGATTCAATATGGACTTCTTTCCCTTTGAGGAAGATCTTCCCATCTGTGGGCTGGTATAGCCCGATCAAAATGTTCATCAGCGTGGATTTTCCGGCTCCGTTTTCACCCAATAAAGTGTGCACTTCCCCTTCAGCAATGGAAAGGTTGATGTTTTTATTGGCGTAAAAATTCCCGAAACGTTTGCTGATGCCTTCCATTCGGAGTATTTCTTTCAATTGCTCCTCCATTTCTCCCTCATAGCGGGTTGTTGTCAAACAGAAACGTCAGTAATTAATATTATTATACTCAAAAGCAAACGATAATTATCATGTTTTGGTCAGATAATTCTCTTAATTTGTCAGACAATTCACCTTTTCTGAAGAACCGGTAAAAAATGTCAAAACAGAACGCTGAACCTTTATAAATATCTACATCAGAGTAAAGCCATTGCTTTCCAAAAGTACAATTACCTCATGATTGAGCTTTCTCCGAACCCTGCGGGAATGACATTCCTGACATTCGCAGCTGATATGCAGGACCTTTTTCCCCATTTCAATCGCCCAGACACCTTTATATAACGGTCCGCAGATGATCTCAGGGATCCTCTTACCGATTTCAGGCAATTCAGCTTCCAGCAATTTTTCCACTTCTGTCAGCTTACAATCCGGGGGGATCCTGAATTCCAGTGTGAGCCAGGTATTCATTTTGGACATATTCAGCACATTTTGTATGCTCTGATTTCCGATAATCTTAACGTTATCACCGAGACCGAGGACCTTTGTAGAGCGAACACCGATCTCCTGAACAATACCCTGAAAACCGTTGATATCAACAAAGTCGCCGACATGAAAATCCCCTTCAAAGATGATAAAGATCCCGGCAAGAATATCCGCCACAATATCTTTTGATCCCAGCGAGATCGCAAGGGAGATGATACCGACGGAGGTCAGCTGGAAGGTTGTATTCATTCCCAGGAAACCCATGATCAGGTAAATACCGCCCAGCACAGCCATATACTGGAGAAGGCTGAAGGCCAGCCGGCAAATCGTTTCACCTTTGGCATCCAGAACCGAGCACAGCGCTTTCAGCAGGATATCTTTGAAGAAAATAAAAATACCAAACGCGATCACAACCAGCAATGAGCCTGACAGCCCCAGCAGATTCAGCCCCCGCTTCCAGTTACCGTAGAAGATGAAATCGATTGTTTTCAGGTGTGTTCTGATGTTGCGGTCGGTGGGCAGATTCAGAAGAATAAAACCCAGTAAAAGAAGTCCCAGAAAAACCTGGAGAAACAACTGGATCTTTTGTGCCGGGATCAATGCCCGCCAGCGGTCCATCATATTGACCGGCGCATCATCATCCGATTTTCCAAAAAATTCATCCAGCGAATTCATATCAAGCATTTCACCGGCACGAATGTCTTCCTTTATCCGCAGCGCGGAATTAAAGGCTTCTCTCGTATAAGACCTCAGCATGAAACGCGAAATGAGGAAAATAATGATCAGAAAACCAACAGCACAAACGAAGACAAAAGTAAATGAACACTGCTGTACCAGACTTGCTTCCGTCAGATAATAGACAACAAATTTTTCAATTGTGTCATAGGTCCCGTAATAGTGTTTATTGTCGACCGTATAGGTATCCAGATCAGAATCTTCCGGCGCTCCTTCTTTATAGGCAAGATCAGGAATAGACTCGGAAAGGTATTTTTCGGAGCTTGAATAAGCCACTAAATTATCGGTTTTATTGATCGCAAGGCAGAGATCATTTTCCGGAGTCATATTTTCCAAAAAGGTTCTGAAGCTGCGTTTATTTGTTTTCTGCCAGGTATTTCCCGCGTCAATTGAGGCAATCAGCACACCATACCCGTTATCTTTTTCAAATCGGACAGGCGTGCCGAACAACTGCGTTATCTTCACTGCCCAGGGATCTGCATCAGGATCAAGAACCTGCGTATTGAGGCCTTTCATCTGTTCCTGAAAGACTTTCAGGTTTTCCGATTCCGTAAGCGAATAACCTACCACACCATTACTGGCAGCAATTTCTTTACCTTCATGATCGAACAGCATAAGATATTCGCTTCCGATTATGTCATTGATTTTTTCCAGAAACTCAACCGTCTGAAAATTCTCCTTATCTTTCATGACATCCGCGATCCGTTCAAGAGCATAAATGCCCCAGGCTTCTTCCGTCTCCTCAGCCGCTGAAAAATCGTTTTCATCTTCCACCAAACGCTTCATTATCGTTTCCAGCGCTACCCGGTTGGAGTTAGCTTCATGATAAAGGCTGCCGAGAGATTGATAAAAAATAATCAGTATAAACATAACAATACTGCCTATCAAGGCGACAGAATAGGCATATTTCCGTACCTGCGCAGGGCGGCAGGCCGCAGCCTGTTCAGGACTCAGTTCATTGTCCCGTACATAAGCCTGATACCAGTACAGCCCCATGATCACAGCGATCCCTGTGATCAGTGTCAGGGAAACAGCAAGTACAACACTGTTGTACATATACTGCAAATTATTATCCATGGGATTCAGTATGATCGCCATATCGTATTCTCCCAGAAAATTGACCTCTCTGAAGGTACTTTTGAAGCGGCCCCCTTCAAATTCCAAAACAGATGGCTGCTGCGATAGGATTTCTTTCGTTATTCCATGATCTCCGGGATCGACTCCGTCTAAATCTTCTAACCCCGAATTATATATGAACTCATAAAAATCACCTGCCGGGGTATATTTTCTGACATCATTTTTTCGGATCGAAGGGGGGATGGAGACAATAAGGATCCGGCAGTTATAGAATTTTTCAATATCCGAAAGTGTTTTCTCAAGCCTGATCGATCTGATGATCGAATCCATAATATTGGAAAATGAAACAAGATCGATATAGTAGTAATTTCCGCTGATTGGTGCTGTTTTGACAGTAAGCAAAACTTCTTCACCATCTTCTTCGATGGAAATCTCATATTCCTGCCCGGATTGATTATTAACCAGAGTCTCCGCATCAATTTCCGGAAAGTTCTCCAGACCTTCAGGGAAAATCACTTTACCGTTTCTGACCTCTGCCACGAAACCGTCTTCAAATACAGCAGGACCTTTATACTGACCATATTCTATATATTCACTCAGCATTGCCGCCATCGCCGTTGTCACATTCATCGATTTGGTCATAAAATGGTCGTAGGCAGCTTTAAATTCATTTTCCATCATTTCCAGCATTTTTCCGACATTTTCAATTTGTAACTGCATCCTTTCCGATTCGCGGTCATCCACCGTCTTATAACTCACAACAGCTACTAAACCGGCATAGACAGATGCCAGTACCAACATGATCAGAATAGCATAGAATGGTTTTCGAATTTTCACTTCAGCCTGCCTGTAAAAAAATACCCTGTCACATTTTTGTTTCTGTTCAGTATGAAGCCCGCGAGGTCAGCTCTGATTCTGCCATAAATCAGGCCGGCTCAGCATAACAAAACGCTTAATGCGCCGCCGGGCACTGAACATTTTTTTCAAGTAAAACGAGCATGACGCCGGGAATATTATTAAATACCGTAGGGACGATCCCGATTTCCTCATACCCAAGCTCATGATACAATTTTCTGGCGGTAACATTCCGCTCATTCGTATCTATGCGCAATTCAGGCCAGCCATGGTCCCGTGCGTAATCTTCATAAAACGACATAAACTGACGTCCATAACCTTTTCCCGAAAAGCGGGGAGAAATCACCAGCGTATGAAACACGCAGACTTCATCGACCGGGACTGTATGCTTCCAGTCCGCCGCTGCATACACATCGACCTGAATCTGATTGATGATCCCCGCACCGCGGATCTCTCCTTCGTCCTCCAAAACAAAAAGATCATCCCGTAAGAGCGCAGCTTCCGCCGTTGAACGTACAGGATAAACATCTTTTATCCATCCGGTGGTATATTTTCCCACACTCTCTGCCTGATGGATCTCATTATAGATCCGTTCCACTGCGTCAATATCCGCATTTACTGCTTTCCGAATGTTCACGTTCAAAATATGATCCTTCTTTATAAGTTTACAATCATTTTCCTTCGGACTGTTTGTTTTCCGGGCGGTTGACGATCACCGCATAGAGCACACTGAGCAGAAACGCACCCAGGGCAACCAAAGCGCTTTTCCACACCACATCAGCCGGAACAGGGGCAGCATAGCGAAGAGAAAAACCGCTGATAATACTGATACCCCAGGCAAAGAAATAGTGGAAGAGATAAATCGTCATAGAATTGGAACCGATCCACGCAAGTTCTTTTACACGGATACCGGCTTCCTCGACAAGCCTGCAAACCATGGTCAGTCCCCATATGACCATCAGTGAAAAAATAATGCTGAGAATCATGGAAATCACTTCCGGTTCCGGAAAGTATCCGCGAAACGTATTGAGTACAGGTTCACGCAGGAGTGCTATTGCAAGTCCTGCCGCCAATACCGCCATTCCGCTGATCCATCCTTTTCCCCCGCTCAACGCCGGAAGCTCAAACAGCTGTTGTTCCCTGGCGAAAAGTCCCAACAGCATGAAAGCAGCCCAGAACGGCACGATCTGAAGATTGTACGGCAGATCGACCTTTAAAGCCCTCAAAACCGCGGTCAGAGCAAACAGCAGGAGAACAGCGGCACAGGTTTTCCCTTTTGATTTTGTGGTACGATCAGCGATAGGTAAAAACAGTATGGTGGCAAAAAACAACGCGGGAAGGAACCAGAATCCCGCCAAAAACATATAACGGGATCCCAGTTTGTAATAATTCCAGCCAAACCAGCCCTGAATGACACGGTTCCAGATACAGCCGGCGAAAAAGTTCCGCAGACAGCACAGCGCTTCAAAGACAGTTTCCTGTTTGCTGAGAACCAGATAGACAGAGCCGATAAACCAGAAGAGCACCCCGTATTTCACAAAAGGAATAAGCAGCGCTTTTGCCCGGATCTTTACGTTCTCCCCAAAGCTCCGTTTTCCCGGTTTATGAAAGTATCCCGCAAACAGGAAAAAAGAGGCCAGCAGCGGGAACAACATATGATCAATGAATCTGTTTTTAAAAGCTGACGGAGCAAGCAAATGATAACAGACGACGATAATCGTCGCGATCCCTTTCATCATATCAACATAATTCAGTCTTTTTTTATCTGCTGCATTATTCATAACTAAGGAAAGATTCCTCCTGTAGAAATCGGATACCTTTCATTTGTATCCTCCAGATCCTGCAAGGTTAAATTCCATGACAAACACTATAACAGTAAAAGTTTTATTCATCGTATATACTTCGATATACACAAATAATTGCTCCCTTTTGAACAATTTCAGTCAGGAAAATCCAATACTATAAAAATTATACTATGAGTCAAATCATTTTCTCATCATAAAGATGTGTTTTCTTTCATATACACTGTCGGAGACCATCCCATAATTTTATAGTACACAGGCATGGCATTTGTCACTATTTTAGAAAATTCATAGAAAATAGCATTGACAAATCAGGATTATTCCGTATAATGGAAGTATATTAGAAATTAGGTTTTATTTTGTAGGGAATATGATTCAGGATATAGGGAATAGGGATATTTTGCAGCAGCCAAAATCCATAAACCCCTAAGATACTGCGAATGAATGGAAAATACAAGGAAAGGAGAAAGTGAGCGATGACAGCAGTAATGGATCCGTCGATGAAATTCATGTTTCGGAACGCGCTGACAGACCTGTACGCAGGCAGCGTTTCCCAAATCGATCGGGAAGTGCTGGCTTATTCTCCGCTGCCCTCCGATATCGTGGAATCCTATGCCGCACAGGATGTTGATCCCGTAAACAGCATGAATCTGACTTATTCCGCCATGACCGCCTGGATCGAAGAAGCAAAAAAGGCGAATTATTTCAGCAAACATTTCGTCACACTCAGTAAAATGATCATGAACGGGACAATGACAATGGCCCGGGGCCTGGTCACACTGCACCAGAGAGGGGAGTCCATCGAAGGAGCACCGATGTCCATCGGGGATCTCATCAGTCTGAGCTCCTACCATTTCCGTAAGAGCTATCTCGGTGTGATGCAGACGATTAAAACCCATCCGGAGATCAGTGAACGTCTGCTGTTAAACCAGCTGGGCTGGTGCAATACGCTGATGCGGCTGTATAAGACAAAGGAAAAATTGGCTCAGCAGGTTTCAGTTTCCGGGTGTCAGGCATCAGAAGCTTTACAAGATCCGGGGCTCAAATCTCCGGATCCGGAGACTGCAGCAATCGAAGCACTGCCGGCGTCAAAACAACGCGGAATTGACGCTGCTTCAGCTTTCGCGGAACCGGGCGCGTTCAGCGCTCCCCGCGCTTTTTCATCTTATGATCATTCCAATTCCGATAAACAATCACTTCGTTCCCTGACTGCTTCCGACAATCACCAAAAGCTCTCCGCAGGTACGGACGGACATCAGGCTGCAAAATCAAAAAAAGGATCCGGGGATCAGGTTTCAGAATTCACCAGAACCGATTTTCCTGAATCACCGGTAAATCCGGATACGGAGCCTGAAAACGGTTCGATTATAAAAAATCGGTCTTCCGAAACCCACAAACATGAGGACATTCAGAGAGAAGACGGAGAGAAGATCACGACTCCGGAAAAGCCGGGATGCCCAAAGGGCGGCGCACAAAAATCTCCGAATGAAGATCCCGCGGAACGATCTGAAATAAAACTGACAGACGCAGAGAAACAAATACTCAATAAGGTCCGGAGAAACCCTGATAAAATCTATCAGATGCAGGCAAATGTCAGCGACCCGGTTTTTACCGAGGATTTTCCGAGACTGACTGCGGCTTACCGAAATATTCTGGCATTTCTTGACAGCAGCTGATATCCGTCTGTCAGTATTCGCCCCATATTAAGCGAAACTGAGCATCTGGTATATCACCGGAACTCTTTCCGAAAGACCGCTTATACATCTTTTGATGCCATAAGGCTCAGATATGCTTTTCCGCTGTACAGGCTTTACAGCAAAAGGCGCGCGCTTTTCGCGTTTTTATTCTTAACGACAATTCGGGAGTTATTTTGAAATATCCAAACATTACATCCGGTATTTTTCTGTCCCGACCTAACCGGTTTACCGCTCAGGTCAAAGTTAATGGGCAAATCGAAACTGTCCACGTAAAAAATACAGGACGTGGGAAAGAACTGCTTGTCCCCGGAGCAGAAGTATACCTGACAGAACCCGGTACCCCGGGCAGAAAAACACGGTATGACCTGGTAACTGTCAGAAAAACAAACGGTTTGCTGATCAATTATGACAGCCAGGCAGCCAACAAAGCCGCCGCGGAATGGCTGGCACGGCAGGGATTTGACAAAGTGATGCCGGAATACACATACGGGAATTCCCGTATTGATTTTTATATGGAACGCGGCAGCGAAAAATACCTGATGGAAGTAAAAGGCTGCACGCTGGAGATCGACGGGACTGGTTATTTCCCGGATGCCCCGACAGAACGGGGCGTCAGACATCTGAATGAATTGATAAGCGCGGCGGCAAACGGGTATCATGCTGCTTTGGCCTTTGTGATCCAAATGAATGGGATCACAAAGGTCAGACCGAACCCTGCCATCGATCCTGATTTTGCCGCCGCATATGAGCATGCCGCGGCTTCTCATGTTCAGAGCCTGATGCTGCCATGCAGAATAGAACCGGACAGTATCGAGATCGCGGTCTGAGCTCCGATATGAATGAAAATTCATAAAGATTTCATATTGCTATTTTTTTTGATTGTTGTTATAATGTATGATATTCTTGTTAAAAGGTTTTTTAATAATCATTGAGAAAGGTCTGTGTCATGTCTGAAAAGATTTTTAATAAAGGTGATGTGATCTTCCGTGAAGGGGATAGCGGAGATTTTTTCTACCGGATCAAAGAAGGAAAAGTCGCGGTAATTGTCAATTACGGAACAGATGATGAAAAGCAGCTGACGGAAATGATTCCGGGACAATTTTTTGGGGAAATGGCAGTAGTGGAAGGTTACCGCCGCAGTGCTACGGTCGTTGCGCTGGAAGACAACACTACAGTTACCGAAATAGCCACAAAAGAGATGGAAGAATACTTCAACGAAAACCCGGATCAAATCATCCTGATCATGCGGAACATCAGCGGACGTATCCGCGAACTGACACAGGATTACAATGAAGCTTCCGAAGAATTGAAGAAATTAAAGACCGGCAATGCCAAGGCAAATGAGGGGTTGTTCGCAAAAGTCAGAAAATTCCTCAACAGCATCGGCACATCTGACCTCTCTGTAGAAGAAGAAAAAGAAGCTGAACACGGCAAAGGTCTGGAAGAAAAAGTTGCTTCCTATCCTTCCGGAACGATCATCTTCAAAGAAGGCGAGACCGGAAACTACATGTACGATATTCATGTCGGACGGGTGGGGATCTATACCGGATACGGCACCCCGGAACAGAAAGAGATCACTGTCTTATATCCGAATAAATTCTTCGGAGAAATGGGCATGCTCGACAATGAACCGAGAAGCGCAACAGCGGTAACTCTGGATAACGAAACGACTATTGAAACCATTTATCCGGAAGATCTTGCCCAATTAATGGAACAGAATCCGATGAAAGTCGATATGATCATGATGCATCTTTCTCACAGGCTCAGGTATCTGACCAACGATTACCTGCGTGTTTGTAAAGAGCTTTGTGATATGGCCTCCTGAGACCAAATATTTCCGCAATAAGACGAAGGGTGTCTCAAAATCATGAGACACCCTCTTTTTGTATTTAAATACTCATAAACGCGGGAGTTATCAATTCTCAACCGGCAGATTTTTGATCCAGTCAGAAAATCCCTCTGTTCTCATCGTAAAGGAAACTACAAACTGGTCATCTTTCGTCCCGACCACTTTGGCATACATGTCAATATCCGCCCTCAGCATAATGTTATCATTCTTTTTGAGAACAGACTCTGTACACAGCAGGGCAAAATGCTGATTCGCGGAAACCGCTGCAACCGTTCCCAGATGAGGCATGTCCGTCACATGTTTACCATCCAACAGAAAAAAATTAATCTTCTTCTCAGGAGACAATTTTTTCCATTCAACAGATTGCATGGATATGTTCTCTAATTCCAATTTTCCGATTCCGCTGATATCATAAACGATCAGCGGCTCAGTTGCGCCTTTGAACAGGATGCTGTTTTGCGCGAGAATGTGCAGATCATCCCCAATCAAAGCTTTTGTATCTTCAGAAATAAAAATCTGTCCGCCGATCGTAAGGCTTTCGATCCTGCCGGCAAGGTTTACCGTATATCCTATCACACCGTATTTCATTTTCTGACGGGAACCGATATTGCCGACAACCGCCTTTCCCGAATGGATACCGATCCCCATCTCCATCACCTGATGGGGGCAGTCTTTGCGAAGGTACCTTTCATTGCATTCATGAAGAACATTCTGCATTTTTACCGCACAAGCCACGGCATGGGCAGCATGGTCCGGATCATCTTTCGGAGCGCCAAAAACCACAAATATTCCGTCACCCAGAAACTCCAGAACCGTACCTCCGCTCCGTTCAATGACCGAAACCATTCTTTCGAAATAATAGTTCAGTGTTTTAACCATCAGGTCAGGAGAAAGGTCCGCGCTCATCGCGGTGAAACCTCGCAGATCACTCATCAGGATGGTCACATCTTTTGATTCACCGCCCTGTTTTTCCCCCGCAGGATCGTTCAGGACAAAATCAGCGATCTGAGGGGATGTATATCGTTCAAACGCGGCATTGATCTTGGTCAGTTGGGTCATATCGCTGATGACAACTACAAACTCCCCGTCATTCTCTTCTACGTAAATAATACTGACCCAAAGTTTAGAAGCCTTCTTTTCATTATTTACATAATCCACCAATGCCTGCTGCGTCTTCTGTCTGCTGAGCACCGCGTCAAGAAAAAGCTGTACCAAAGCATCATTGCGTTTTATAACGGGAATGACTTCCCAAATCTTTAGTTGTCCGATAGATTCGGGCGTTATACCAAACAACGCAGCCGCGGCTGAATTCAGATATTTCAAAACACCGTTTTTCTGGGTAATGCAGACCGCATTATCCATATTTTGAAAGATGAAATCCAAAGTATTCTCATCTAATAAAATATCTAAATCATCAGTCACAGTCTGTCTCCGTCACGAAATTATCCCCTATGTTCTTTGTACCGCAGCAGTGCGGCGATATCCTCCAACAGCGGCGCGCCATGATATTCGGGACGGGTGTATTCAATTACCCACACAGCATCCGGCGTGGTTTCCGCGATAAACGGAAGCAGTTCCTCAAAGTCGATCATACCGTTATAAATCCGGTCATGCAAATCGTTCATACCGTCATTGTTATGGAAGTGATACCCCCTGATATGATCTTTCAGCTCTGTGATCACCCTGAAAAGGTCCCAGGAATTGGCATTTGCGTGCCCGATATCGATCAGCACATCGAGATTTTTCTTTCTGCACAGTTCCGTAAATTCTTTTTGGTTCAGCAGCTTGTTCCGCTTAATATCTGTGCCCGAGTTTTCCACAAGGATCCTGGTACCCGGAAACATTGAGCGCATTTCCTCAAGGTTTTCCAGAGAAATGCGGAGCATTTCATCTTTTTTATCATATGGCACGCGGCAGTTATTCAGATGATAAACCATATCCGCCGGATGCAGGATCTCCGCAAATTTCTTCGTCAGTAAAATGTGGTACATTCCTTTCTCATATGCCCGGCTGCCTTTTGGTGCGGAATGCTCTACACCCCATACCGGCTCATGAAAAAACAGGCGGCCTCCGGTAAATAAAGGAAGGTTCGTTTCCAAATTCCTCTCAAAAGCAGCAAGATCAAACATGGGCAATAACTCAAAACCCACATCTGAGCCAAACCTGTCTTTGTATATTTGTGCTTCTTCCAGTCGACAGCGGGGAAGAACACAGGTATCGATCAATAATTCCATTTTAAACCTGATGCTTACTGTAAAGAAAGGAACTCCCGGGAACAAAGCATTTCATCGTATGATTCCGGTACATTTTTGTGCCGGATCCATACCATTCCCGGATAAAGAAAGGTGATTTGAGATCAAAATCACCTGATTCTCATTTACATTATATGTCATTATATATTATTTTTTTGAATCGAAATCGGAGTCTTTGGACTGTTTTGAGAGAAAAAATAAATTTATACGCAAGTTTTCACCAAAAACATGACAAAAGTATCATAAAAACATGATTTATTTCAGAAAATCAGGGGAAAATTCGATATAATCCATTTGTTTAATAATGCAGTCATGACGAATATGGGTTTTCCTCTATTCGTTCAAATTCATTTGAAAATCAATGATATCAGCCGCATTACGGCCGTCTTAACAAGAAGTAACCATAAACAAAAAGATTGGAAAACCATGCTCAAGGAAAGAAAAGATATTCGTAACGTTGCCATCATCGCTCACGTAGACCATGGCAAGACAACTCTGGTGGATCAGCTGCTTCGTCAGGCAAAAGTATTCCGCGAAAACCAACAGGTGACCGAACGTGTAATGGACTCAAATGATCTGGAACGGGAACGCGGGATCACGATCCTTTCCAAAAATACAGCCATTACCATCCCCGATCCCAAAACCGGAGAACTGGTAAAGATCAACATTGTAGATACACCGGGGCATGCCGATTTTGGCGGTGAAGTCGAACGTGTGATGAACATGGTCGATGGTGCGCTGCTGCTGGTTGACGCCGCGGAAGGTCCGATGGCACAAACCCGCTTTGTTTTGAAAAAAGCACTCGCGATGGGGCACAAAGTCATTGTCGTCATCAACAAAATGGACCGCCGCGACGCAGATCCGGATGCCACACTGAATAAGACTTTTGACCTGTTTGTTGAATTAGGCGCAACCGATGAACAATGCGACTTTCCGATCGTTTACGCCAATGGCATAGAAGGACGCGCAGGCCTGACCACTGATCTCGGCCCGAATCTGCAGCCTCTGTTTGATGTCATTCTGGAAAACATCAAAGGGCCGGAAGTAGACCCGGACGAACCCTTCCAGATGCTGGTCACCAATATCGCTTACGATGATTACCGCGGACTTTCCGCCATCGGACGCATCAACCGCGGGAAAGTTCATGTGGGAGATACCCTGACCCGCCTGATCCCGGACGGCACCGTTGAAAGGACACAGGCACGCTACCTTTATACCTATAACGGTTTGAACAAGGTGGAAACCGCTGAAGTATCTGCCGGCGACATTATCGTCATGGCAGGTCTGGAAGGCATTTCGATCGGAGACACACTCACGGATCCGGAACACCAGGATGCTTTACCGGCGATTTATGTTGAAGAACCGACAGTTAAGATGACCTTTGGTGTCAACACATCTCCTTTTGCCGGCACTGAAGGGAAATACGGAACCTCCCGGAATTTACGGAAGCGCCTCTATGATGAATTGCGCAATAACGTCGCCTTACGTGTGGAAGACACCGAAAGCTCTGACTGCTTTGTCGTCTCCGGACGCGGGGAACTTCATCTGGCGATCCTTATTGAAACGATGCGCCGTGAAGGGTACGAGTTCCAGGTTTCCCGACCGGAAGTGATCTTCCTCAAAGGCGCTGACGGAGAAACGCTCGAGCCTTTCGAAGAAGTAGATATCGACACCAGCCCGGATACCGTCGGCACCGTGGTCGAAATGCTCGGCGCGCGCAAAGGGCGTATGCAGAACATGGTAGACAACAATGACGGTTCCACTCACCTGAGTTATGTTGTTCCTACCCGCGGACTTTTAGGCTTCCGTTACCAGTTCATGACAGCAACGCATGGAATGGGCGTTTTAAATGAAAACTTCCTTGAATACGCGCCTTATGCCGGTCCGATCTCCGGACGTATCACCAACTCCATCGTCGCCTGGGAAAACGGAACCACATCCACTTATGGGCTGAAAAATGCAGAAGAACGCGGTATGCTCTTTATCGGTCCGGGTGTTGAAGTTTATGAGGGAATGGTCGTCGGTGAATCTCTGCGTGACAGCGACCTTGCTGTTAACGTCTGCAAGAAGAAACACCTGACCAATATGCGCCAGTCAAACAAAGATATTGAGGTCCGTTTGAACGGCATCCGTCAGATGAGCCTGGATGAAGCCATCGAATATCTTGCCGAAGATGAACTGCTGGAAGTTACACCGAAGAATTTCCGCATACGCAAGAAGATCCTTGATACGGAAGAACGCGGTAAAGTTCAGCACAAGACCAAGATGGAAATGGCTTCCTAAACAGGGAACAGAATACGGGGCCGGCGATCATATTCATGAAAGCCGGTCTTTTTTTTATCAGTCCTCATTTAATACGCGGATATAAACATCGCACGGCGGGAGTGCCTGGTTGTTCAGGTCGTAAACCGTAAGGCGAAGCACATAATCCCCGTTTGCGAATTGTGTCGTAGCCCATAAGCCCAGCGGACCTTCGATCACAGGGAGATTTCCTGCTGAAAGCGTCTGCCAGTTCACCTGGTCATTAACAGGGGAAAAAGCCCAGTCATAAAATGCCATATCCTGAACATTCACCGTTGCCTCAAGCGTGTAATTACCGTCAATTACGTCACCGGAAACGGGCGACAGCCATTCCAGCTGGTTTGCAATACATCCGGAGGAAAGCACGGAAACAGATGAAACCGTCTCACCCGGAGCAGCACCCTGAGGGGTAGAAATTACAACCAGACCACTGTCAGATGTATTTGGGTTTTGGATCATCGTTTCTTCCTCAGCGCTCATTGTCGGGGTCGGGGTCAGCATGACCAGCGGCCATTCAGGGATAACAAAAGTCACCAGGACGAATTCCGCGCCTATCAAAAGCAGAAGAAGAACAAAAATCGCCAGTGCGGAGTTCAGCCTTCGCTGCGCATCTTCCCGTTCCAGACCAAATATCGTGGCATAACGTTCCCGCCATGCACCGATCAGCCGAACGAGATAGATCAACGCAAGAACACCCAGAACGGCATAGATCCATATTTGGTAATCAACAAGAAAATGGAATAATTCAAGCATGGCTTATTCCTTTGACATTTCTTCCTGCACGTCAACAGCTGTCAGTAAAGTTTGATACCCGTCTTTTTATGTACAGCTTTCAGCAAAACGGCTCCGCGGGAATAAATACGGACCCACATCGGGGATTCCTTTCCGAAAACCTCTGCAGATCGGACAGACGCACGCAGCTCCTCCGCGTTATGAAAATCCGGTAATTGAAGCCCCATCGCTCCAAGCTCCTGAACGCCATGCGCATCCGATCCGGCGGTACCGCATAATCCGTGGTCTTTGGCGAATTTCATGGCGGAGCGGTTCATTTCAGGTATATTCCGCGCATTGGCAATTTCGATCGCATCCAGATAAGGGAGATATTTTTCCATCTCCGCTTCCGTCCATCCGTGCCGCATCGAAGCATACGGATGGGAAAGCGAAATAAATGCATCCTGATCCTTCAGCCGTTTAAATGCCTCAACCGGTTCGATCCCTTTCGGCAGTTCTTCTTTGACAAAAATCGCCAGAATTTCACCCGAAGAAGTCAGGATCTCTTCCCCGACAATGACAAAATCCGGATAAGCCTTTTGCAGCTCCAACGCACCGGAAATCGTATTATGGTCTGTCAGGATCAGTTTTCCCAAACCCTTTTTTTTCGCTTCTGCAATCAAATTCTCGCCTTTTGAAAGTGAATCCTTCGAGGCAATGCTGTGGACATGGAAATCTGCTTTAATCAATCCGGTCATAAGCATCTATTATAAACGATTCCCTTAAATACGAATAGAAAACATAAGAATGCAGTTGTTCATTACACAAATGCAAACGGTGTATTTTGCTGTTTTGAACCCGGTTACTGAACTTTTTTATAAACGGAGGAAAGTCTGCCGCCATATGAGGCTACATGATAGATCTCCTCATAACCGTCGATTGACGGTGCCGCCTCATCCTCGTAAATGCCGTTGCCGCTTTTCAGCACGATCAGGTAATCTGTATCGACAGAGGGAACACTGAGCAGCTGCTGCTGTTCTTCCGGCAGCATAAAGTAATTATCAAGAATAAACCCTCTTGTCCGGCTGTAATAACCGTTGACTGTTTTCCATTCCCGGTCATAATCATTGAGCCAGTCCATGCACTGGTAGACAGACAAGCCCCAATAATCACCTTCATATTGATCGGTAAGGTGCTGTCCTATCGGATTAAAAGCGGCATATTGAGCCGGATGATTGATGACAAGCAGTATAAGGTTATAGAGAACGGATGCAGTAAGCAGCCCTCCACTGCAATACACGGGGAACCGCTTTGGCAGTTCATCCAACTTTGACAGCGCATAGACAGCAAACATGACCAGCATCGGGTAAATATAATAGGCATGACGCCAGCCGTTATAAACCGTCGGATGCTTCAAATGTTTATACAGGAATGTTCCAAGCACGATCAGAAACATCATCAGCAGCATTTGATTTTTTACGGAGAATTCAATATTCCTGAGGGATCGAATTCGGGATAAAGAGGTCACGAGAAAAATAAAGATCCCCAGACAGGCAAAAAGCAGATATACAAGAGGCACCGTCATACCGATCCATCTGAACCAGTAATCCCATGGAACCTGATCCTTCCAAAGGTATTTTCCTTCAAACAAAACGACACCGTCCCAGGCGTTATAATCTGAAAAAGTAGTTACATACCCCAGTGAAAATTGCAGCGGATTCGTCCAGGAAGCCGGCGTGATCAGCAGCCAGACAGGATATGACATGCAAATCAGAAGGATGATTTTCACAGGGAATTTCTCATGCCGGATGACATTTTTTACCAAAATGAAAAGGATCAGAAAAGCAGGAATGATCGCTGCCGCCATTCGGGAACTGACTGTAAAAGCCGTGGCAACAGCAAATAAGACGCCCCATTTTGTCTGATAGGATGACAACAGAATTCGTTCCGCGTAAAACAGCGTAATGGTACAAAGTGAAGAAAACATCAGGTCTTTGATGTTCAGAAAAGATTCCGCAAAAAATCTGCCAAAACTGAATATCATCAAAACGCCCGCAATCGCCAAAAGCTCCGATCCGAACATATCCTTGACCATCCTGTAAAAGCAGAACAGGGAAAAGACAAAGATAAAATAGCAGTACAAATGCCGCATATGAAAAATTGTCCTGACCGGCATTTGTTCATGCGTGATCACCTGGTATACATCTTCCGCAAAAACAAGAGGCAGCTGAACAGCTACACCATAATATTTTGAGCCTTCGGATTCCCACTCCTCCGATCCATAATGCACCAAAGCCCCTCTGTCAAAAAAAGTTCTGTTCAGCCATCGATACGCGATCACGGCATGCCGGCGCTGCATCGGTTCATCCATTCCGATTCCGTAATCACGATACACCAGAAATCCGATACAGATAAACGCGGCAAATAACAGAAAAGCGAAATATTTATAAATCTTTGGATGAGCACGGGTAAGTAAGGTATTCAATTTCCGAAAAACTCCCTGATAATCATTCAGAATATCGACAGAGATCGCACAGCATTTATGCACATAATGAGGTCTTCTGCACCGTCCGCAAAAACAACATGGCACAGAAAATATTTATAGCATTTGCTGCTTATTTTACAACAGAACAGACGAGGGACCACATATCACCGGGGCAGAGCTGATACACACAGGCATAATCATCAATCAGACATACATAAGGCGTTCCGGACGTTTTTGATTGGGAGCATTGCTTTTTATCAAATTTGACTCCCATCAGCGCATATCCGATTTCAGCGAATTCACGTGAAATATCTTTGGTGTCTTTATTGCAGGATTTATAATCCGGAAAGGGTGTTGAGATCTGCAGCAGCGCCAGTTTATTGTCCCTGAAATCAGCACTGAGGAACAGTTCTACACCTTTGATTTTGGTGTAATCCAAAAGATAACGGTTATTATCACTGATTTTTTCAAACATCGGAGCGTTACGCTTTACAGTCTGCTTCGTTTTGCCCCTGTAATAATTCCACAAGCCATCCCCGGAAGATTCAAGCGAACCGGCGGCAGGATATGTCCGTTGGGCGGAAATGCTTTCGGACACAGAAAAAACAAGACAGATCAAAAGGAAGAAAAGAAGGGATCTCGTTTTATTCATCATGGTGGTCCTTTCACTACACAGAGTAACCGACGCTTTAATTATAACAGTAAGAAGAGCTTCATACAGTTTTTCGTAAGCCCAATCCAAACAGACCGGATTAAAGCGGAAACGGCTCATTTATGGTATGATTATATAAGGAAAATTATTGGCATTATGATGGTATTTAAGTGCATTTTATAACGGGATCAAAATGACGAAAAAAAATTATTGGCTGCTCATTCTACTCATAGTCATCTGTATTGCGTCAGTATTACTGGTAAACCGCGATATCAAAGAATATAAATACGTCTTCCCGTACGCGAGGGATTTTACTGCCGAAAGCATGCAGAAAGGTTTTTATCAGCTCGGTGATCTGATCACACTTAAACCGGGACAATATAAAATTCATTATTACGGAGAAACAAACGGAAATCAAAATGGATTTCGTGTGATCGACACAAACGGGAATGTGCTCACAGAAGATCTTTTTCCACAGGGAGAATTTGAGGTCGCTGCTGATTTACCGATAAGCGGAAGTTCCGTACAAATCCGGCCCGGAGTTTTTTATGAGGCAGACAGTTCTGGTCTGCTCATCAAAAAATTCATGATCTATTGTCCTAACGTACTTTACCGGGAAGCACTGATTTCTCACGCAGTCACAACATTCTGTATTCTCATCCTGTTTTCGCTGCTGATTCTGCGGTTTTGTTTTCCGAACACCTGGAAAAAAATCATACCGCAATGGATCCGGGGCGAAAATGAAAAGATATTCCTTCTTTTTGTGCTGCTAACAGCAGCCTCAAGTTTTCCCATGTGGATCAAAGATTCATACATTATCGGCGATGATTTTCTGTTCCACCTTGCAAGGATACAGGGAATTGCGGATTCATTGCGAGCCGGTTACTTTCCGGCCAGGATCCACCTGTTTACACTTTCGAATTACGGCCATGGCAGCGGTTTCTTTTATCCTCAGGTTTGGATCTATATTCCGGCGGTCATGCGCCTGTGCGGTTATTCGATATTGACCTGCTATTACACTTTCGTTACAATATGCGCATTCTTTTCAATCGTGGCAATTTATTACTGCACATACCGGATCAGCAGAAACAAAACAGCGGGAATGCTGGCTGCCATCATGTATGCATACGCGTCTTATCGTCTGATCAACATTTACTACAGAGCGGCTTTGGGAGAGATACAGGCTTTCATTTTTGCCCCGCTGATCATCAGTGCCGCTTATGATATCACTCATGATCATACAGAAAAATGGCCGGTGCTGGCATTCGGCTTTTTCGGTCTGCTCGGTGCTCACCTCATTACCCTTGGAATCTTTGGAATTGTTTTTCTTGTCATACTTGCTGCAAACATCCGAAAGCTGTTTCAAGACAAAAAGATCATTCTGTCTATCATAAAAGCCGGTATCTGCGTTATTTTCACTTATGCTTATTTTATTCTTCCGCTGATCGAGCAGTGGCAGACAACAGAGCTGGCAATCAACAGTTACCTCTCCGGTCAAAGTGATATCGACGCCCATCCACCGTATATTTGGACCGATCTTTTCGCAGTTTTTCATACATGGGCTTTTTATAACCAAAGAAGACACCCGTTTCCGGGAATTCCCCTGCTGATCTCCGCACTGCTGCCTTTTTTCACGCTCCGGGACAAACGTGAAAATATGAGATTCATCCGCTTTTTGACAGCTGCCGCGATATTTTCTTTATGGATGGGGACAAATCTATTCCCCTGGATTCATTTCCGCTGGCTGCTTTCCCGGTTGCAATTTTCCTGGCGTCTCATGGCCATACCTACCATACTGCTGCCTATATGCGGAGGAACCGCACTCGCTGAACTGCCTCTGAAAATCAGCAAAAAAGTATTGACACTGGTTGTACTGCTGGTTTGTTCTGCGCTGACAGTACCTTTCATAATTCATGTTTTTGAAGAACATATCCGTTATACGGAAAATTTCATTCTTGAAGATGACCGGCTTGGTACCGGAGAATATCTGCCTGTCGGGATCAGCAAAGCAGATTACAGAGATTTTACGGCGAAGAATCAGAACTCCGTGCTTTACAAGGGGGATGTGATCCCGGTTGATAATCCAAAACGAAGCGGGTTGAGTTTTTCCTTCGATTTTGACCTCACCGGAACAGAATCTGGCGGGGAATTTGAAATACCGCTTACCTATTACAACGGTTATGAGGGCACCTTCAAAAACGGTGATGACACAAAGCGAATTCAAGTCTATCAATCGAAACTGGGGCTGACCGCTGTAAACGGCATTGATGCATCCAGCGGCAGCATACGGGTATGGTATGAGAAAACCAAAATCCAAAAAATCGGAGAACTCATATCCTTAATCAGTATCGCGATGATTCTTGCCGCAATGATTCATACCGGACGAAAAAAAGCATCGATCGTTCAGATGGGATAATTGAAAGATGAATTTTCAAGGCAAACGGATACTGCTGACCATTTTCTTTCTCCTGATTCTTGCGGGGGGAATCATATGGATCAACAAAGATATTTATCATTTTGAATCGATCCACCTGATCGGCAGATCCTTTTCGGAAGAGGAAGCATTTTCCGGTCTGTACCGTCTGGCAGCACAGGAAACGCTTAAAAAGGGGATTTATCATATAGAGTACATCGTGGATCATCCATCTCCGGAAGAACATTATGTTTTGTTGGAAGGGGACGACATTATTGCAGAAGGAGAATTTGACGGAAATCCGATACAACTGATAATTGATAAACCCTCACAGCAAATCACCGCCGGAATTTTCTTCGGTGGGACCAATAAGGATTTCTATGTAAGCGAAATCAATTATTACTCTGATCATGTTCTTACGCGGGATTCCTTTTTGTATCATCTGTCTTTGAGTGCGTGCCTTTGCCTGCTGATTTTCTGGCTGATCTTTCGTCTGGTATTTCCGGAACAGTTTCAACGGACTGCAGGAAAAATTCTCACACCCGAACGGGGACGGCTGCTGATTTTTTTCCTTGTGTTTACAATTCTTATCTGTATTCCATACTATCGTCCTGAATATGTAAAAGGGGATGACAGCACCTATCATATGGCCCGTATCGAAGGGCTGAAGGCAACATTGGAAAAAGGGATATTCCCACCGCGAATTTATTTGTTTTACCTGAACGGATACGGTTATCCGGGCGGAATTTTTTATCCGGATATAATGCTGTATTTTCCTGCCATATTGCGTCTGCTCGGATTCAATTTTATACTGACCTATAAAATATTTATTTTTGCACTGAATTTTCTGGATATCGTTTCCATCTATTTCTGTGTTTCACGCATCACCGGGAAACGGATCCCGGGCATTACCGCTTCTATTCTTTACGGATTAAATGCGTACCGCCTTATTGACGTTTTTTACAGAGGGGCTGTCGGTGAACTGCAGGCATTTATCTTCATCCCGCTCATCATATTAGGATTATTTTATATTTTTTCAGGGAAAACAAAACGCTGGTGGATCCTTGCGATGGGCTGTACCGGACTGGTCTTATCTCATCTGATCAGCTGCATCCTCTGCGCGATTATGATGACGATCTTTTTCCTGATCAATATTCGAAAAATCATACACTCACGGGAGATTTTTTCTGCTCTATTAAAAACGGTTCTCATATCAGCAGCTCTTTGCGCTTATTTCATACTTCCCCTGGCCGAACAGATGCTGACAAATAAAGTGATCTCAAGCCATACCTATTCCGGCGGGATCCCGCTGTTTGCACTGCTCGCGAACAGGGTTATCTGGGATATTCCCGTGAGACCATATATCGGATATCCGCTTTTGTTCGGATGCTTTGTTTTCCTGTTTCCGCAAACACAGCCGAATGGGTTTCGCAAAACTATACTTTATACAGCACTGTTTGCACTTTTCGGGTTCTTTTGCGCAACATCATTATTCCCGTGGAAGTTATTGCCATGGCTGAATATCCATATCCAGTTCCCGTGGCGTTTTTTTATTCCCGCAGTACCGCTGCTTATCGTTGCGGAAACACTCACTTTCCAAAACAGATTCAGTGACAGAGATCAAAAGATATTTCTGGCAGTTCTTTCCGCATTCTGCATCCTTTCCGTAATTCCCATATACCAAAGCGCTTTTACCCGCTGGATGGAGTCCCGCGGATACGTGATGGAGAATAACCGAACCGGAAGCAATATGTATCTCCCGATAGGATTTGAACCGGATTTTATCGACAAGAACAGGGATACCGTACTCTCTTCAGATCCGGAATTTGAGACAGTTTCGCATAAAAGGGGTAATCTGAGTTTCAGCTTTGAGTTTACAGTCAAAGATAAGCACGTTGACTTTGAAATACCACTGCTGTATTACACAGGTTATCAGGCTGAACTCACGACCGGTTCAGGATCACAAATTCTTGACACATCCTGCAGCGCCAACGGATTGATTAAAGTCAGCATTGACGATACATATGAAGGTTCGATAACAGCCCGTTATCAAAAAACCATTGCTCAGCATGTCGGAGACATCATAACACTTTCAGCGATTGTATTTTGTCTTGCTTATGTATTGATCATCAAACGAAGGATAAATAAATGAGAAATAAAAGAGCGAAAAATATTTTCCTCCTGATCCTGTTCTGTGCAGCCGGGTTATATCTCATCAACCGGGATCTTTTCCATTTTTCATTTACATTTCCCTATTCCAGAGAATTTGATTCAGTGACCGCTGCAAAAGGATATTCCCTTATTCTGGAAAGTCTGACACTGAAACCGGGAACATATACAGTTTGCTATAAGGGTGAAACAAACGGGAAATTGAATGGATTCAGTGTCCGGGATCGGAATGGGACTGTTTTAAGTGAAGGTGCATTCCCGGAAGGGAGAATCAACTACGAGTTTCCGTTGGTAATTACAGGGACAACCCGACAGATACAATTCGGGATCATCTTTGAGGGAGATAGATCCCGATTGGTGATCGATCAAATCAGGATCACCGGTGAGCATGTACTCTATAAAGATTCACTGACCCGCCATGCGTTTATTTCTTCTCTGTATCTTGTCATTCTTATGCTTCTTTACATCAGATTGCTTCATCCGCAAAAATGGTGGATACAGGGAGAAAATGAGCGCATATACCTGTTCCTTTTCCTTATCTCGCTGTTTTCCTGTTTCCCGCTTCTGCGGGGCGATGGATATGTTCTTGCCGATGATATGCAGTATCACCTGGCAAGAATCGAAGGGATAGCTCAATCCTGGCAGGCAGGAATTTTCCCTGCACAGATCCATTTGTTTGTGATTCAGAACTATGGATACGGAAACGGATTTTATTATCCGCAATTGTGGATGGTCATTCCCGCGGTTCTCCGCTGTCTGGGCTTTTCCGTGATGACCAGCTACAACATATTTGTGGTTCTCTGCACTTTCTCCGCTACGCTGTCCGTTTTTGCCTGCACAAAACATATTTCAAATCATAATACAGGAGCAATGATCGCATCAATGATTTTTGCTTTTGCACCATACCGGCTCATCGACATATATTACCGCGGCGCGTTAGGAGAAATTCAGTCCTTTATTTTTATACCTTTCATTATTTTTGCACTGTACGATTTTCTGGTATTGCACAAAGACAGGTGGCTGATGCTGGCTTTCGGATTTTTCGGTCTGCTCAGTTCACATATCATCAGCTTTACGATCGTATGCATCATAATGGCGCTGTTTGTCTGTATATCGCTGATATTCACCCACAGACGCGGGAAATATCTGCTTTTCCTGACAAAAGCGGCTCTTCTGACTGCACTGCTCGGCAGTTATTTTCTGATTCCGATGGCAGAGCAATGGAAAAAGACAAGCATTATCGTAAACGTACTGATGTCAGACGCTCCGGGCGGTATAATGGAAAGCCGGGAACTACCCTGGCAGAATCTGTTTTATTTCTTTGAACCGTGGTATAAAAACAATCCCTGGCCGGGGCTTTGTTTTATCGGTGTGATAATTTGCGCGCTGTTTTGTCTGAAGAAAAAATCGACAGTGATGAAAACAGCTCATATTCTCTGCGCTGTTTCAGTTCTGTGCCTGTGGATCTCTACCAATCTCTTTCCATGGAATCTGTATATATTTTCCTGGCTTTTCACCAGGATCCAATTCACCTGGCGTTTTCTGTTGATCATGGTGGTATGCCTTTCCATTGCCGGAGGAATTTATATACCGATGGTTTTGGAAAGACTTTCATCAAAACTCACTCTGATAATCGTTTTTATGTGTGCAGTCCTGTGTGCGGAACCGATTTTATACGAAGCAGTGAACAACCGGTTCGTGGAAACTCCCCAGTTTATACTCCAGCAAAACCGCATCGGAGGCGGAGAATATCTGCCGCGCTATCTGAATATTGAATTTGCTGATAAAAACCGTGATACCGTTCTCTATAACGACTTGCCTATCGAAATCAAAGAACATGACCGGCAGGGACTGCGCTTTCGATTCTCATACAGCCTGAGTAATGTCAGTGACTCCGACATCTTTGAAATCCCGCTGGCTTATTACACGGGATATCACGGGCAGTTGACAACCGAAGACGGAAAGAAAATACCACTGGAAATCATTCAAAGCATGAAAGGTTTAACCTCAATAACAGGGATCAATGAGAATAACGGTACGATTCAGGTCTGGTATGAAAAAACGATGCTTCAAAAAGCAGGTGAAATAATCACAACACTTACCGTTTTCGCAGGCATCGCTGTTACAATTTTTAAATTAAAAAAGCGTAAAACTGTACTAAACAGTCAAAAGATTGGTTTTTGAGGAACAATGACCGTTTTTTTGTTAGAATTACCCGTTTTGTTTTTATTGGCAGGAAAAGGAAAGATTCCATTTATTATAAGCAGCTGTATCTATCTGTTTGTCTGCGGAATAATTTTTATATACAGAAAAAAGAATAACATACAATTCCCTATCAAAATTCAATATCCGATAATAACAATTCTGTTATGCCTTGCCGGAGCCATTCTGTTTTATCAGAGATGGAACAATTCCGGTCGGATAATGGCCGTTGCATCTATACTGCATAAATCGCCAAAACAAACATGCATCATTACAGCTTTACTGACAGCGATGATTTCTTCATTTGGAATAGATTATATTCTGAAAGTGCTTCTGTCCCTGTCTAAGAATCGTAATAATACAGACAGTTTTACATTTTCCGATTCAATGATAAAAATATACATTTTTATAACCGCTTTTTTAACAATAACATTGAATTCAAGGTGCGCTCCTGTTTACCCGTTCAACCATTGGGTGGATCCGAATACCATGTTCACTGTCGGGAAAGCTGTACTGAAAGGTTATGTCCCGTATCGGGATCTTTATGAACAAAAAGGTCCGTTATTGATTTTCTTACATACGATCGGAGCCGCGATTTCTTTTGACAGCTTTATCGGAATATGGGTGCTGGAAGTTATTTTTTGCTTCTTTACACTTTATTTCGGATACAAAATCCTTTCACTATTCTGGCAGCGGGAAAGTTTTATTCTCGTACCGCTTGCGGCATTTGTGATATATTCAGGTTACGCGTTTCGGACAGGAGACATGGCTGAAGAGTATTGCCTGCCGCTGCTGCTCTACAGTCTGTACGTTGGGTGCAAAGCCATTAAAAATAACACGCTCCCATCCACAGCAGAATTTTTGTGGATCGGGGTAACATCTTCCATGGTTTTCTGGATAAAATATTCCATGGTTGGTTTCTATGTGGGTTGGTTTTTATTCTTTATTTTTCATTCGGTTCGTTTGAAACGGATAAAAGATTTAGTGCATGGAATTATTCTGATTGCAGCAGGATTGCTTCCGGTAACCATATTGATCCTTATTTACTTTGCTGCAAACAATTCTCTGCAGATTTTTTATGAGACATATTTTTATAACAATCTTTACAAATTCAGCAGACCGCTGCCTTTCTCCTATTACATGGAAAATATGACAAGCGGCCTCATGAATTTCGTCAATCGCAATCCGCTTGTTCTGATCGTTTCTGCAGCGGGAATACTCTGGTTACTTTTCAGGAAAAAATGGGATCTGTTATTCTATATTCTGATTGTTTATTTATTCACGTTCATTTGTGTCTATCTTAATACAAATTTCCCGTATTATTCATTTATATTCGGAGTCTTTGTCATTTTCGGATTGTTTTGGCCGGCGACACTGTTCGGGAAGATTGCCGGTAATAAGCCAGGCATAATGATTTCCGATAATTCTGTGATTTCTTTGTTTTTCTCATTGGCCATCCTCGCCTTTTTCTCATACAATGTTTCTTACCTTGAAAACAAAAAAGAAGATTTGATGCAGTACAAAATGAAGGAAGTCATTGAACGATCCGGAATCGAAAACCCGACACTGCTTTATTACAGGACATTGGATTTGGGAATTAACACAACTGCCGGCATGATTCCAAATGTTCGTTATTTTTGCTTATTCAATGTAAACAATCAATCGGAAATGAATTATGAACAATCCAAATGTCTTCATGAAGGCTGTGTGGATTTTGTAACGGCATTCAGCATTGATCCTGATGTTTACCCGGAATTTAATGCTTATGATCATCAGGGATGGTTTGTCGGACCTACTGATAATAATTACGGATATTATCACTATTACACACGCAAAGACACAATAATTTTATGAGAGAAACTATTCAATAATGATCATATTTCTGTTAGAGCTGCCGGTTTTATTCTTATTCAGCGGAAAAGGGAAAACAGACCTTATCCTCAGTTTCGGATTTTATCTTTTACTCTGTTTATTATTTCTGTTTATACAAAGGAAAAAGAGCTGTAAATTTACATTTGAAATCAAATATCCGTTAGTTACCCTGATCATATGTCTGTTAGCTGTTGTCACATTTTATATGAGATGGAACACATCAGGGAGAATTATAAGCATTGCCGCTATCCTAAGCAAAGGAGTTAAACAGACCTGCCTTTTTATCGCATTTGTATTGGCTTCGATTTCTGCGTTCGGAATCGACTATGCAGTGCAGATCATCATAAGTTTTTTTTCAAAAAGCAATTTACCCGGCAAAAACTCAGTTTCTGAAATTGCTGTCAGCTTTTATATATTCATCACTTCTTTTCTTGTGATCACACTGAATTCCACCTGTTCCCCGTTATATCCGATAAACCGGTGGGCTGATCCAAATACGACCTTTACTGTAGGAAAGGCTGTGTTGAAAGGTTATGTTCCTTATCGTGACCTTTATGAATTAAAAGGTCCTCTTTTTATTTTTCTGCACACGATCGGGTCCGCCATATCCTTTGACAGTTTTCACGGGATATGGCTGCTGGAAGTCTTATTCTGTTTTGCATTTCTCTTCATTTCGTACAAAACACTCTGTTTTTATTTTTCAAAACAAAACGTCTTTCTCATCCCGCTGACCGCTTTTGCCGTATTTATCGGGATCGCTTTTCGAACAGGAGACTCCGCGGAAGAATTTTGTCTGCCTTTATTGATGTTCGGCCTTTATACAGGATGCAAATCAATTTATGAACAAAAATTGCCGTCAAGACTTGAATTTTTCCTGATAGGGATCACGTCCGCCTGCGTATTCTGGATCAAATATTCAATGGTTGGCTTTTATCTCGGATGGATATTGTTCCTGATTATCCTTTCCGTCAGGAACAATCAGTTTATGAAATTGATAGAAGGGGCTGTGTTTATCGTTTTCGGACTGATATCTGCAACAGTACCTGTTATTTTGTATTTTGCGGCGAACGATTCATTACCTGTCCTGTTTGAGACCTATTTTGGAAATAACTTTGCTTCTATGCAGCGGAATAATCTGAGTAACCTCATAAAATTCACGTTCAATAATTTTTATCACGGATTTCTGGAATACTGGCAGTATAGTCCATCTGTGTTTATACTTGCTTTGGCTGGTATTCTTTGGGCTCTTATTCAAAGAAAAAGGGAGACATTTTTCTTCCTGATTACCACATATCTCGGAACTTACATTACTGTTTATATAAGGGGCTACCTTCCTTATTACCCATTCATCTTAGGCGCGTTCAGCATTTTCGGACTATTCTGGCTTTCTGAATTACACAAAAAAAGAACGCCGGGCAATCTGTCTGTTTTCAGCTTATTCATATCTCTGGCAGCATTGTGTATTTTTTCTCATAATATGTTCTGGGCTGATTCGAAAAAGGAAGAGCTGATGCAGTTCAAAATGAAAGAAGTGATCGATCAGTCAGGTATTGAAAACCCGACCCTTTTTTACTATGGTACATTAGACCTTGGTATCAATACAACAGCAGGGACAATTCCCAACATGAGATATTTCTGTGGATTCAATAATATAAACATACAAGAATCCATTGAAGAACAGGCTAACTGCCTGAATGAAGGCTGTGTGGATTTTGTAACTGCCTTTACGATTTATCCGGACATTTACCCAGAATTTCCGGCTTATGAACATGCCGGATGGTTTATCGGGCCAACGGATACAAGTTACGGTTATTTTCATTACTATACCCGCAAATAAAATATCCTCCCCGCTAAATGATTTTGAAGACGCCGATGAAAAAAAAGACAATTCTATGGATCACAGCGATAATCCTGATCATAACCGGAATAACTTTAACGGTTATCAATCGGGATTTATTCCGATTCACCTATGAACTATGGCCGGACCTTTTCTTTACACCGGAGACAGCTGACGGCAATGATTACAAAATCGGCTCGTTTGTTGTTTTAAAACCGGGAAAATATACGCTGTTTCTTGATCTCTCCGCTGCCGGCAGCGGCAGTATTTTCTGCCTGACAGACAGGGATGGAACGGAGTTTTTTTCTCTGGACATTACTGAACACACAAACAATACCGCATACCCATTTGAAATCAGCGGGACCGCAAAACAGGTCCAGCCAATCATACGTTATGACACAGAGAATTCTACGATCCGGCTGAACCGCATACGCATCACCTCGGACCATGTTTTGTATCGCGAGTCGTTATTCCGTCATATCACAATTTCCGCGGTTATCGTTCTCATTGCATTATGGCTGATAGCCCGCATTTGTTATCCCGGCAAATTGTGGAAGCTCATGCCGGCTTTTTCGAACCCGAAAAATGAACGTGCACTGCTCCTGCTCATCGGGCTCACACTCATCTCATGCATTCCTCTGCTTTCACCCGACACATATACCCGTGGTGAAGATATGTTCTTTCACATTACCCGCATCAAGGGACTCGCGGAAAGTATGAAAGCAGGATATTTTCCCGTACGCAACCAGCTTTATTGGATCCAAAATTACGGTTACGGTGTCGGTTTTTACTATCCGGATGTGTTTTTATATTTTCCGGCGGTGTTGCTGCTGCTTGGTTTTGAACTGCTGACAGTTTATAAAATATTTCTTATCACATTCACCTTTTTGTCAATTGCATCCGCATGGTTTGCGGGATACAGGATAACAAACGACCGGACTTCCGCTGCCGCTGCTACGGTATTCTCAGCCTTTTGTTCATACAGGCTGAGCAACATCTACTACAGAGGAGCGCTTGGCGAGACACAGGCCGCAGCTTTTTATCCGCTTATCATTCTTGGTTTGTATGAAATATTCTACAGAGACAGAGGGAAATGGCCGTATTTCGCATTCGGATTTCTCGGACTGCTGTTCAGTCATACCATCAGTCTGGTGATTGCGGTCGTATTGACAGCGCTCTTCCTGATCACCCAGGTGCGAAAAATCTTCAAAGATCCGTCCTTACTCATACCGCTGATAAAATCAGCTGTTCTCGCTGCAGGCATAGACGCCTTTTTCTGGATGCCCATGTTTGAGCAGACTTTGACTAACCCCGGGCTGCGGATCAACAAAATATTAGACGGAGCGGTTCCTCTGAACAGAGCAAATTACGCGTTTCCCGTCAAAAATTTATTCAGTATCTTTAAAACATGGGATTTTGCCAGACAGGCAGAAAGCATTTATCCCGGCTGGAGCCTGCTGCTCGTCCCTGTTCTGAGGATCGGCGTATGGAAGAAGCAGAGCAGACTCATAAAAGCCGCAGATTTCCTGCTTATCTTTGCTTCTGCCGCAGTATTCATGTGTACGCGGGCCTTCCCATGGGACCTGCCGATTTTCCTTCCTTTTGTAACAAGGATCCAATTTGCCTACCGCCTGCTGCTCCCGGCAAGCATCATGCTCTGTATTGCCGGATGCATTTATTTTTCAGAATTGGCCCGCCGGAAAAATAAAAATCTGTTGGGAATCGTACTGGTGCTCTTCTGCTTTTTCAGCACCGCATTTCCGGTTCTTCTTGAGACCATAAACCACCGCACCATCGATAAAAGAGTCTTCATTATGCAGGACAACCGGGTCAGCGGCGGAGAATACCTGCCATATGGGCTTTCTTTTGATAATAATGACAGAAGCCCGGATACGGTTCATCTTGCGGAAGGGGATGAATATCTCACCATAACCTCCCACAAACGGAATAAACTGGGATTCAATTTTTCCTATGAAATCACGCCGGACATGACCGGTGAAGTTCATTTTTCCCTTCCGCTGCTGTATTACACCGGTTACCGGGGGAAGCTCACAGCAGAAGACGGCACAATTCTGATTCCGGAAATCACCCCGAATCAGGGACTGGTAAGCCTCAGCAATATGGACATTCCGCGGGGAACGGTATCCGTCAGTTATCAAAAGACACCGGTCCAGCGGGCATCCGAAATTCTGACACTGCTCACCATCGGTATATTTTTATTCATTTACAGAAAAAAGCGTTCCATACACTCCCCTTCTGCATAAATCTGACACCCGGAACCTGAGGACAATCTCAAAACTTTCGGTATAATAACGATATGGACACTACTTACAGCACACACGTACTTGACAACGGACTGACCATCCTTTTGAAAGAAATCCACACCGCACCGGTCATCAGCCACTGGGTCTGGTACCGCGTCGGTTCCCGCAATGAGATACCGGGGAAAACCGGTCTGTCTCATTGGGTAGAACACATGCAGTTCAAAGGCACACAAGAGTTCCCCTCAGAATTTATCGACAGGGAAATATCCCGTCACGGCGGGCATATGAACGCCTTCACATACCTGGACTGGACAGCTTTCTTTGAAACGATGCCGGCAGATGCCATTGATGCGGCAATCGATATGGAAGCGGACCGTATGTCCAATTCCCTCTACGACCCGGAAGAGGTGGAATCGGAAAGAACCGTGATCATTTCGGAACGCGAAGGGCAGGAAAATGACCCGACCTATCGATTAAACGAAGCCATCCGCAGAGCCGCATTCCCCACACACCCATACGGCACTGAAATTATCGGGCAAAAGGAAGATCTTTATACGCTTTCCCGTGACGATTTGTACAACCATTACCGTACATACTATACACCGAACAACGCGGTCCTTGTCATGGCAGGAGATTTTGACTCATCGGAAATGCTCAAACGGCTTGAAACCGCATACAAACATACTCCTGCCCGCGAAGTTCCGAAAACATACATACAGCCGGAAGGTCTGATATCCAGCCCGAAAACAATCGAAGAACACGGACCGGCTGACGTAACAACCATGCAGATGGTCTGGCGGGCTCCGGCCGGCAACGATCCGGATATCTTTCCCCTGACGATCCTTGACAGCGTCCTCTCCGGACCTTCCTCACTCAATATGTTCGGCCGCGGATCGGTTTCAAACCGGACATCGCGTTTTTACCGGAAACTGGTCAAAAGCGGACTGGCCGTGGCCATCGGCGGCGGATATGTCACCACTATCGATCCGTATATCTACACGCTGTCCGTTTTTGTGCTTCCCGGCCGTGATCCGCTCCTGATCAAGAACCTGGTCCATGAGGAGATCGAAAAAATCATCCGCGAAGGGATCACGGAAGCAGAGCTGGCAAAAGCCCGGAAACAAGCCAAAGCCATGTTTGCATACTCCTGTGAAAACATCACCAACCAGGCGTATTGGCTTGGATATACATCCATGTTTTCGGACCCGACCTGGTATATAAACTATCTGGATAATCTTTCCAAAGTCACCGTGGATGACGTCATCGCTGTCACTTCCAAATATTTCCGTCCGGAAAACTGCCTGACCGGAATCTACTCCAGCAACTGAAAGGACAAAAAGATGACGCAGCACGATCATAAAAACTTACCGGGACCGGAAACGATCCTGAGAAAAAGACTGGATAACGGGATCACGGTACTCGTCCGGGAAAATTCATACAGCAGCACAGCGGTCCTTTCAGGCAATATGCCCTGCGGATCCTACCTGGACCCGATGGACAAAACCGGACTTGCGGATTTCGCCGCAAGCTGCCTGACCACCGGCACAAAAACGCGTGACTTTCTCGAGCTCAGCGAATTACTGGAAAGCGCGGGGGCTTCTTTGAATGTCGGGTGCGGTCCGCGAGCCTTCACCTTCAACGGAAGCTGCCTCGCGGAAGATCTGCCCATGCTGCTGGGTCTGATGCGGGAAGTCATGGACGAACCGGATTTTCCCTCAGACCACCTGGAGATCCACAGACAGCGGATGCTTTCTGCCTATGAACTGCACCTTCACGACCCGGAAAGCATGGTCAATGAACGCTTTGACCGGCTGCTGTTCGGAGACACACCCTATGGCCGCACCGACTACAGCACGATCCCGGAGCTAAATTCAATTACCCGAGAAGATCTGCTCGGCTTTCACCGCCGTTATATGGGACCAAGGGACATGATCGTTGCCATCTCCGGCGGTTTGCCGGCTGAATTAATGCTGGAAGAATGTGAGAAACTGCTTGGTTCCTGGGAAAAACCGCAGGAAGCCGTTGATCCGGCTGATTATTTTCCGCAAATTCCCGCACCGGCTCAGGAAATTTCGGAACACATTGAGATCCCGGAAAAAAGTGAAACCGCCCTGCTGATGGGGACAATGGGGCCGTCCCGAAAAAGTCCTGATTACATCCCGGCAGTCCTGGCCAACAGCATCCTCGGCGAATTCGGGATGATGGGAAGGATCGGCAGTGTCGTAAGAGAAGATAACGGGCTGGCTTACTACGCGGGCTCTTCACTGACTTCTCTGACCTACGGCGGCTGCTGGACTATTGAAGCCGGTGTCAACCCCGCCAACACAGAAAAGGCAATTGAATTGATCCGTCGGGAACTGAAGCGTTTTACCACGGAAAAAGTAAACGCGAAAGAACTGGATGACGTAAAATCATTCTATCTCGGCAGTCTTCCCCTTTCTCTGGAAAGCAACTCCGGCATCGCCGCGGTGATGGGGACCATGGAAAACTTCAATTTAGGGCTGGACTATCTGGTCCGGCTGCCGGATCTGGTCAAAAACATTACCGCCGAAGAAATTCTTGAAACCTCGCGCAAATGGCTCGATCCGGACCGTCTGATCCGCGTAACAGCCGGGACAACGCAGAAATGAATGTTTTAAAAACCGGAATTGACCTGATCGAAGTGGAACGGTTCCGTTCTCAGAGACCGGAGATACGGAAGCGTTTCATAGACCGTGTCTATACTGAAGCTGAAAAAGATTACTGTGGTAACAATGATCAGCATCTCGCCGGCCGTTTTGCGGCAAAAGAAGCAGTGGCAAAGGCTTTAGGCTGCGGGATCGGCGAAATCGGCTGGCAGGAGATCGAAATACTCAATGATGAATTTGGGGCACCTGTGCTTCATCTTCACGGAAAAGCAGCTGAGCGTGCGGAACAAATGAACCTGACGCTCTGGTCAGTTTCGATAACCCACCTGAAAGAATACGCGGCGGCAGTTGCTGTCGGAAGCGGACAGTCAGCGGTCAGTGATCTGTGATCAGAATGCGGCTCAAACAGAATTGATTCCTGCAGATCAGGCTGCGATCAGCGGAATCAGGCATCTTTGCCTTATGAAAGGAAACCGGAACAAAATATGAAGAACAAGCTGTTTATGCTGGTCGTCTTATCAATTATCGCGGGAATAGCCATGGCAGCCTGCGATACGTTATTGGAAAGTTTCCAGCAGACGGACAGCCAGAGCGCGACACTCACAGCGATGGTGACTCCCACAAGCGTGCCGCCGACACTGGACCTGAAAGGGAATGAAGTGCTTGAGATGCCGACGTTGGAACCTTATGAGGTGGTATGCGTTTCCATCCTCGAGGACCGCATTCACGGGGGACTCATGGAATGGGCATCTGACGCGCCGATATTCGCTTATGTCGCTCCGGCCAACCGTTATTGGGGCTGGTTTTCCGGTGACGCGGTTGTACTTGATTTTTCCGATGAGGCAAAAGTTCCGGATGAATTCGGTAACATCCCTGAGGGTTTTTCTCCCAGAGAGATCTCTACCACCGATCTTCACGTTTTTGGTGACTTTGGATTCAGTCCCGACCATTCCAAACTGGCCTTCACCGCACTGCGGCAAAGTGAGAAGCTTTATACCATCTTTGTCGCTGACTACAACTCTGACCTGAAAGACTTTGTGGATCTCTTCCCGGATGCGCAGGCAGAAACCGATGCTTTTTCTTCGGACAAATCTGTCATCGAATGGGTCAACAATAATGTTGTCCGCGTCGCTTCAAGCTGCGGTATTGACTGCGAACGTATCTATTCCGCTGATATCCGCACCGGGAAGCTGACTTTTGAAGAAGAAGTACGCAAACATGGCCACAACGGGCGGGAACAGAACAACCATGTGATCGAATACGATGACAGGCTGTACCCGGTAATGAATAACGCCAACTGGTCCCCGGACAACAGCTTTGTCTTTTACACGGATGCACGTTATCAGACCTGGATCATCCGTGAATCGACCAAACAGCAGTATCAGCTGCCCGTTGACGGACGTGATGTCCTGCAGACCCTCTGGTCCGCTGATTCACGGTTTATTGCCATCCGTTTTGAAGATAACATCCGGATTTTTGAGATCCAATAAGGAGCACTATATGGATATACGCAAGAAAGCTGAGCAACTGGAACCCTTCATCATCGAAAGAAGACGTTTTTACCACCGGATTCCCGAACTTGCCGGAAAAGAAACAGAAACCACCCGCGCAATTGCCGGTGACCTCCGAGCCATGGGCATTGAACCGAAGCCTTTCAAAAAATACACAGGACTGACCGCGGAAATCCACGGGAGTCAGCCCGGAAAGACGGTCGTTCTGCGGGCTGATATCGACGCGCTGAATATCAAGGAAGAAACCGGCCTTCCCTTTGCCAGTGAAAACGGCTGTATGCATGCCTGCGGACATGACTGCCATATTGCCATGCAGCTTGGCGCAGCCCGTATCCTGAACGAAATGAAAAATGAACTCAAAGGAAACGTGCGGCTGATCTTCCAACCCGCTGAAGAAGGAGGCACAGGTTCCAGATGGGCGATGGAAGAAGGCGCAATCGACAATGCGGATGTAATTTACGGCACCCATGTATGGGGAACCGTGCGCGCCCCGTTGATCGATATCACGCCCGGATTCCGGATGGCTGCCTCCAACCGCTTCAGACTGACTATCCGCGGTGTCACAGCCCATGGCAGTGCCCCGCATCTCGGCACAGACGCCATCACCGCATCCTGCTCCATCATCATGAACCTGCAGATGCTGGTATCACGTTTTAACTGCGCCACGGATCCCATGGTCCTGACCATCGGAAAGATCAACGGCGGCACCCAGTACAACTGCATCCCGGATCTCGTGGAGATCGAAGGAACCGTACGCCATTTCCGCACGGATCACAGCATAGAAGAGGAAATGCGCCGTGTGATCGGCGGCGTTGCCGCTGCCCTGAAGGTGACATGGGAACTGAATTATATCTACCTGAACCAGCCGGTCAACAACTGCTATGATGAGGTGACCCAAATCTGCCGCAATGCCGCGAAGAAACTGTTCGGCGAGGAATCTCTCACCCATATGCCGACCCTGATGAGCTCGGAAGATTTTTCCTGGTATCTGCAGAAAATCCCGGGCGTTTTTACCTACATCGGCAGCTCAAACCCGGAAAAAGGGATCACCTCGACCAACCATCAGAACACTTATGATGTGGATGAAGACGTCCTGAAACGCGGCTCTGCCCTGGCGGCCCAATTCGCGTACGACTTTTTATCCGCCTCCTGATCAAAGCGCAAGAGTACAGTCCTCTTGCGCCGGCAAAGCAACACCAAGAGGACTGCTCCATCCCCCTCTCCACATTTCAAATATTCCCCAACCTGACGATCGAATCCACCAGCCATCTGATACCTGAAACCTGACACCTGACGCCTTACTTCCTGCATCCTGATCCCCGGCTTCTGCCCCTATACCCTATACCCTAAACCCTAATCCCTAAAATCACACATTCCCGACAAAAACATGCCGCAGGGAATTTCGGGCGATTTCCGCGAGGCGATAGACTGTCCGGACAGGTGTCGGCTGGGTATTTCTCATCTCACCTGCCGGGAAAAAGCGGGTGACATGCAGTGTAATTTCCGGGTCGATCTGCGCAATCGTCTCAGCCAGCTCTTCCATCTCTTTCTCATCGTCATTGAACCCGGGAACGACAAGCGTCGTGACTTCTACATGAGCGCTTTGAGCGGAAAGCCGGATATTTTCCAACACCGTCCGCAGGTCACCGCCGATCCGTCTGTATTGATCCTCCCGGATCGTCTTCAGGTCGATATTGAGCGCGTCGATCACGGGAAGCAGTTCCTCCAGCATTTCGGGTGCAGCCATCCCGTTGGTGACGAGTACGTTTTTCAACCCCGCATCATGCGCGGGGAAGGCAGTATCGCGGATAAATTCAGGCATGATGAGCGGTTCATTATAGGTGTAAGCGATCCCGATATTTCCGTTATCACGAAGGTCAAGGGCCCGTTCGATCAGCATTTCCGGTGAAACCCGGACAGAACGCGTCCGCCCGCGGGAAATGGAATCATTCTGGCACCAGGGACAGCGCATATTGCAGCCCCAGCTGCCGAGGGAAAGGATCATGCTGCCGGGATAAAAACGGGCAAGCGGCTTCTTTTCGATCGGGTCCAGGGCAAGTCCCGTGATCTCGCCGTAATTCAGGCTAACGTTCTTCCCTTCCCGCAGCATACGGGTACCGCAGTAACCGGGCCGTCCTTCCTGCAGATCACAATGATGGAAACAGACAGAGCATTTCATGTGTGCCGCTCCACGGTAAACCGCTCAAGTTCATAAGGCTCACCCGCACGGATGCCGGCTTTCTGCAGAGCGATGGCGATCTGCTGCCCGGGTGTGTCAACCCCTTCAAGATCCGGCAGCAGCAGCCCCCGCCGGTGTCCGTTCGTGACAATAACACCGTACCGTTTGGCATCCAGCTGCGTTTTGTCGGCTTTTTCCGGAGTGGAAAGCACATCGACATGATATTCAAGTTCAGAAAGTTCCGCTTCCCTGACCGGGTAAAAACGCGGATCCTGCGTTCCCGCTTCGACCGCGAGGGCAATGATCTCATCTGCTACACAATCCGACCAGGGCAGAATGGTACCGATGCAGCCCCGCAGGTCACCGTTTTTATGAAGGGAAACAAATACCCCCGCCCGCTGTCCGATCATCCATTCCGGGAGATCATCCGGACGGGCAAGACGCTTTCCGCTGCGGATGTACTTTTCCAGTGAATCTTTCGCGAGACGCACACAGGCGTCTTCAGCGGTAAAGGTACAGACGGCATACCCGACACCGAAAGGACCTTCATAGGAAAGAAGGTCCGGCCGGATATGGTAATTTTCCAACGCGCCGGAGAGCATTATAAAACCGGGCAGCCCGCATTCAGCGCAGCGGTCACGGAATTCGGGAGAGAAATCCCGGAAAGCTTTGAGATTCCCGGTGCGCATCATCTCCGTGACACGCCGGTCAAATTCCGGACCTTCTTTCACATAGCCATAGGGACCTTCAGCGAGCAGCTTATGCGAGAGGTCACCGCTGGCGATCAGTGTAATTCTGCGTCCGAGATGTGCCGCGGCCCGCTCGATCAGCCTGCCGGCTTCCATGAGTGTTTCATCCGAAAGCATGGAGGGCGCCATGCGGACAACCCGAAAGCTTGAATAAACCTCATTGACATAAAGGAGCGGGATCAGAGAACCGTGATCCGGTTCACCGGCATACCGTTTGTTTTGTACCACCGGGATATTTTCCCCCTCCATCAGACGGACGATCTCTTCACGCAGTTCAGTATCGTAGGGTACTGAGATCCTGTCTTCCGGAGCTCCGAACCTTGACAGACTGTCCGCATACGTCTCACCCGGAGAAATATAAAAAGCATCCCGGAAGAAAATGTTATGAGGTGAGATGATGACGATCGTTTCCGGCGCGTATTCCGCGATTTTGCGGGATGCGGAACGATACGCGTCCAACGTAGCGTGGATCTTTTGTTCTTCTCCGCGTCCGACAAGCTCCCGCGCGATCGGCGGATGCGGCATAATGACTGCTGAAATCATATGTTCCTCCCTGATAGAATAACGAATCACATAGGGACAGTTGCCTTGTGCAGTGAAACCGGCACAAACCTGATCCTCATAGTCCGGACTTCGTCTGACCGGAGTTTGGAGCAGGAACTTCGCTGTCCTCGTGCTGCGTCATTGATTTTATGCTGCCTTTTGACCAATATATCCAAGTATTAATTTTACCATGAATAGGCGGGGACCGAACCCGGTAAAAGTCCCCTTGCCAACCAAAGACAGCCGAAACCTACCGGTTCCGGCTCACTATTCCCTATTTCCTATATCCTGATCCCTACTTTCTCTTCTTCCTCTTCTCCCGCAATGCCTTCCGCACCTCAGGCGGCGGACCGGCCCGGGACATGAGAGCTTCCCGCTCGACCCTCGCGGTATATTTTTCCCAGCGCGCGTGAAGGGCGTAAGTATCTTCCTGCGGGATAGCCCGGATCGCCTCCTGATCTTTGCGCTTCATCGCGTCCTCCATCAGCTGCCGCCGGGCTTCTGCTTCGCTGATGGCTCCTTCCGGAAGGACTTCCGGTTCATACTCCGGTTTTATTTCGTCCAGTGCTTCCGCCTGTTTCCGCAGGTACTTTGCTTTTTCTCTGTTGATCAGATCCCAGTCTTCTTTGGATGGCCCGAAGGGCTTCGGTGGCTGGAATCCGCCCGGAATCCGGGTGGAGATCCGCTGCTCACAGCGCTCAGCCTCTTTGAGCAGACGTTCTTTCTCTTTCCGGATCATTTCTTCCCGTTTTTCCGCCTGCTTTTCGTATCCCAGCATCGTTCTCGCCATGGAGCTCTTGATCGGCAGGGCGTTCGCATGGGAAGGAAGGCTTTTGGCGGTATCGGAAGGAGCATTGTCATTGGTGCCGGGTTCGCCTTTGAAGGTCTCCGCTTTTTTGAGCATGGATTCGGTGTTGATCCTGCCTTCTTTGACGGCCTGAATTTTCACTTCGGTTGCCCGCAGGCGGTTGTCGAGTCCTGCCCAGCGGAATTCCCAGTTCAGATAGGTCATACCAAGGATGTTGTTGTCCCGGTAGATCCCTTCCAGCGCGGCGTGTGCCTTGCGCAGATGGAAACCGACCATGCCCGCCAGCTCCCGGATGGTCATTTGGGAAAGCTTCGGGAAGGACATGCCGTTCTGTTCCAGTACCGCCTTTGTCAGGCAGTAGGAACCGAGCTGTTTGATGTTCTTTTCCAGCTGATCGCAGAACATCAGATAGTTTTCGGAAAAGCGGTTGGCGGTGCAGGCGTTGACGTAAACCTTCTGCGTATCACCCCATAACAGGAGCGCGGTGTGTTCGAATTCGGAAGGAGCATCGCTGAATTCACCGATTTCCTCAGCGGGCAGATCCGCGGCTTTGACGTTCGTAATGATCCCGCGGTATTCATTCCCGCCGGACTGCGTCTGCCGTATCTGCTGTGCTTTTTTCATCAATTCCGCTGCGAGCATCGTCATCTTCAGTGATCTCCTTTCGTAATTATTAGAATCTTTATTCTTGATATTATTCTAACTAATAACTAATAAAAAGTCAATACCAAATATCAACAAAATCCAAAATAGTGACATTTGTCATATGGGAATGAAGCACAACCCGGTCGGCTCTGCTGCTGCAGCGCAGCCTGCACAGCAGAACCGCATTGTTGTGCGCAGCCTCCCCGGGGACTGGACCGAAGGGCCTGTACCCGATATCACGGTATCTCATCAAGGAGAAAACCACCTCCGCGTGTTTTGGCGCCGTGCACCGAGATACAGTTCATGACGCCGAACGATGTCATGCCCGATCAATGTAGTTTCGGCGTCATGAGCCGTTCCTCTGCCCGAAGGGACATCTGCACCTGATACAATGTGTACCGTT
>CADACE010000020.1:0-2388 GCA_902786265.1 uncultured Chloroflexota bacterium
CTCCGGATGGGACTTTGCCGTCTGGATCACGCCGAGATAGCTCTTGCGGAAATGGTAAGAAGAGACGCTGATGAGCTCCCCGATCTGCATCGGAGCCTGGGAAAGGTCTTCACCCCGGTTGTGCAGGGTCACCAGTCCGCGTCCCATGGTCATGACGCCTTTCATCACCAGTTTGGAGAGATCTGTAAATCGTTTGGAAAAATAATTGGCCTTCTTTGCCTCGTCGATCCAGGTCACCAGAGAATTATAGGCGAAGCCCATGATCTGGCGGGGATCAACATCCTGCGAAGAGAAGGGGTCGACCACATCGGCCGGCAGCGGAGCCATGGCGAGGATATCCCGATCATGCGGCATGACCGCGCCTGCATAAAGCGAGTGCAGCGCGTCTTTGTACATCATGCCGAACGTTGGGTTGTTGAACGGGTTTATTGCCATGTATGTGTGCTCCTTTCAGTCGCAGGGGTGGAATAAGGTGAAAGTATAGGTTATAGGCGATAGGCTATAGTGTGTGTAGTGGATAGGATATAGAATATAGTGGATAGTGGTGATAGGAAGTGGCTTCGCCGCATTTCTATTTTGATTAACATCCACCAATCACTAATCACTAATTACCGGCCTCCGATCACAAACAACCAGTCACCGGCCACCAGTCACCAGCCTTTTCACCTTTCACCTTTCACCTTAATTACACCTTATTCCTATCTCCTGCCTCTATTTCTTATTTCTTATTTCATATTTCTTATTTACAAAAGAGTCTACACTATTGTTTCAAAAAAGAAAACCGGCAATGTTGTCCGTTGACAAATCGGAAAAAATGTGGTAGGAAAATAGAACAAACGCTTATTCAGGAGGCGCATGATGCCCTTATACCGATTCCTGTGAACTTTATAACTGCAAAAAAAGGAGTGAATGACAATGGCATTTCCAAACGGGAAATATCAGTTGAATCTGAATGATCCCCGGTGGAAAGAAGCTGATTTTCCGGAATGAACAGAGCTCTGCAAAAAGCAGCGCATTGAAAGGGGCTTTGCCGATCCCGACCGGTAGAATATGTGTGATTAACGATTGCAGGGATTATTGTTATAATCGATTATACTTATTCTCAATAAATCGGAATTTGCTGTCCAACAAACACTTAATGAACTCACAAACGCCCGGAAAGCGTTAATGAAAAAAATCTTTGAGTAATTGGTCACCCTGCGCTTGATGATTGTACTCAGGAGAAAACCGACATGACTGATCAAATGATAACAAAAATTGAACAGAAAATGCCGGAACACCCTGATAATTGTCAGATGAAACAACTGCATGCTGTTCCGGCCGTATATATTCAGGAACAATGCTTGCAGCCTGAAGCAGATCAAGAGAGAAGTGATATGAGAAAAAAACATATGTGAGGAGGACCCTAAGATGACTGCTGACTATATAAATCCTTTTGCAACTGATCCGGAGAATATGGCCAAACTGTACCATGAATTGTTTTTAGGGACTGCTCTGCGGGAAAATGACGATGACCCTGTCCACATCTTTTTACGCGGGCTGGCTTATCTGTCAGGAATCAACGTGGAAGCCGATCATGATCTTGCTCTCCGGCTGATCACGCAGGCTGCGGAAACAGGCATGCCAATGGCATATGAACAACTGGTCTCCATGTATCAAACCGGTGAAGGAGTGGAACGGAATTATCACACTGCCATTGAATGGCAGAAAAAGTATGTGGATCACTTACGAAAACAGGCTGTGGAACAGGAAACCGAAAAAGCCCGGAAAGCATTAATCATCGGACTTGAAAGACTCGGAGATCAGCAGAAAGACGTGGGTGATATCAGATCCGCAAAAAAAAGTTATCAGCTGATGTTGGAGTATGCTTTGGAGATGAGTCAAAGAGGATGGGAAGCCCGCCGGTATCTTTCCGTTACTTACGAAAGGCTCGGAGACATCTGCAGAGAGGAAAACGATCTGAGCGGAGCAAAAGCCTGGCATGAAAAAAGTATTGAGATCCGCCGGACACTTATCGAAGAGTCCCGGACTGTTGAAGCGTTCCGGGATCTCTCCATGTCGTATAACAAGCTCGGGAATATCTGCAGGGCGGAAGGAGATCTGAGCGGGGCGAAAGCCCGGTATGAAAAAAGCCTGGAGATCCGCCGGATGCTTGCTGAGGAGACCGGTACCATCCAATCCCGCCGGGATCTCTCTGTTTCTTACAACAATCTCGGGGATATCTGTTGTGAGGAAGGCGATCTGAGCGGAGCGAAAGCCCGGTATGAAAAAGGCCTGGAGATCAGCCGTGCGCTTGCTGAGGAGTCCGGAACTGTGGAAGCCCGCCGGGATCTCTCTGTTTCTTACAGCAAACTCGGGAACATCTGCGAAGATGAAGGCGATCTGAGC
>CADACE010000020.1:2427-80305 GCA_902786265.1 uncultured Chloroflexota bacterium
ATCTCTCTGTTTCTTACAGCAAACTCGGGAACATCTGCGAAGATGAAGGCGATCTGAGCGGAGCAAAAGCCTGGTATGAAAAAGACCTTGAGATCAGCCAGGCGCTTGCCGATGAGACATGGACCGCGGAAGCCCGCCTGGATCTCTCCATTTCTTACGAGAATCTCGGGGATATCTGCAAAGCAGAAGACGACCTGAACGGAGCAAAAGCCTGGTATGAAAAAAGCCTGGAGATCAGCCGGGCGCTTGCCGATGAGATCCGGACTCAGGATAGTCTGGAGGATCTGTCCAGATGTTATTACAGAATGGGCACGCTGTCCATTCTGCCGGAAGCTGAAAGGCGGGCATATTTAGAGCAGCTCGTCGAAATCAGTAAAGGATTGTATCAGCAAACCGGTTTGCCGAAATTTAAGGAAAATATCGAAGAAGGAGAGGAAGCGTTAAGTCAACTGAACGGCTGAAGGTGAGATCATTATGTATATCATGGAGGGCGGAAATATGTTGGATTACAGTATCGTTGAAAAGGCTCCGTTTACGATCATCGGAGTAAAGAGACCGTTCAATTCGGAAACCAGTTACCAGGAGATCCCGAAGTTCTGGGATGAATGGCTGGAGCAGGGCGAGGATCGTCCCATCATGGGTACCTTTGGTGTCTGTATCGACATGAAAGGCAAGGATTTTGATTACTGGATCGCCGATCTTTATTTCCCGTGGGAAGAGATCCCGGAGGGCTGCGAGACCAGAGTGATCCCCGGAAGCACCTGGGCGCAGTTTCCCTGCACGATCGCCACACTGCAGAATACAAACACAAAGATCTGGTCAGAGTGGCTGCCTGCTCTTCAGGGATATACACTGGCGGGAGAATATGACATCGAGGTTTATCTTCCGCCGGAAGACGGCGCAAAGGATATGTCAGTATCTATCTGGGTACCGCTGAAGAAAATCTGAAAACGGTACAGGAGCCTCCCGATCTTAACCGGCCGGGAGGCTCCTTTGCTGACACATCACCCTCCCTTATGTATCTGCTGAGGCGGATGTGATCAGCAGACGCGAATTTCAGGAGAAAACAATGTATCATTTACGATTAAAGGGAAGCCATTATGAAATGGGTGCCAGGAGAGGGAACATTTTCAAAAAAAGGCGGCGTCAAAATTCCGCTGAATCCGGATGATTTTCAGTTATTCCATGGAATAGAAAGTGAAAAAATATTGAAAGATCATACGTTCTTTACTTCCTTCCTTCCTTCCTTTATCAGATCATTCTCTTCCACAGAATCGAATTATCTTTTGATAACAAAATAAAGGGATCCAATGCATCATCACTGCATTGTTTTTTCCGTAAATCAAACCTTATAACGATACCTTTGAACTTTATAATGATTGCAGGGCTTGTCGTTATAAAGTTCAAATCGTTGAAAGGTTTGATTTTGTATCAAATCCCCGCTGCTGAGAAATCATAAAAAATGCGGTAATGATTTAGAACTCAGTATAAAGAGACAGTCTCCTGTACCGGTTTTACGGTAACAGGAGACTGTAAATTTTTATGAAAATCAACTTCAGAAGCAGAGGCTTTCTCTATACATCCAGTTTGGAGGCTGCTTCTTTCATCAGGTCAATAATGGACAGGTGCTGCGGACAGACGCCTTCGCATTGTCCGCAGGCAATACAGTCCGAAGCTCTTCCGTGGCCGGTATCGATCAGTCCGCTGTAAAACATGCGCGGTCTGAAGGTCTCGTTGTAGAGGCTCATTGTGTTGAGGGCACGGAATACATCCGGTATGCTGATCTTCATCGGGCATCCGTCCACGCAGTATCTGCATGCAGTGCAGCCGATGAGCGGGATATTGAGCATCGCAGCTGTCACGTCTTCAATGGCTTTCCGCTCCTCATCATTCAGCGGTTCGAAGTGTGTGAACGTGGCGATATTATCCCGCATCTGGTCCTCATGGGTCATGCCGGAAAGGATGGTCATAATACCGGGCAGGGATGCCACAAAACGAAATGCCCAGGACGCAGCGGAAGATTCCGGCCTGAGTGCTTTGTATATCGCTTCGAATTCCGGTTTCAGGCTTGCCAGAGAGCCGCCTTTGACCGGTTCCATGATGATCATGGGAATATTCCTCTTCAGCAGAATGTTATAGAGCTGGCCGGAGCGTACGACGGGATTATTCCAGTCCGCGTAATTCAGCTGGATCTGGACGAACTCAACTTCCGGGTGCCTGTCCAGGACTGATTCAAGCAGGTCCGGGCTTCCGTGGAAGGAAAACCCGAAGTGCCTGATTTTTCCTTCTGCTTTTTTCTGCAGTCCCCAGTTGAAACAGTCGAACTTCTCATATGTGTCGATATTCCCGTTTTCGACCGAATGGAGCAGATAGAAATCAAAATAATCAACGCCCGCACGGTCAAGCTGTTCCTTGAAAATGCGGTCCCGGTCGGATTTTTCTTTCATCTCCCAGGCCGGAAGCTTGGTGGCGAGCCGGAAGGACCCTCTCGGATAGCGTTTGACAATGGCTTCTTTTGCGGCAATTTCTGATTTTCCGCCATGATAAACATAGGCGGTATCAAAATAGTTCAGCCCTGCTTCCATGTACATGTCGACCATGCGGCAGACTTCATCCATGTCGATTTTTCCGTCTGTCTCCGGAAGGCGCATCAAACCGAAGCCAAGCTTCGGCATTTCATTCATATTTACTGACATTGTGATAACTCCTGCTTTTTACTTGCCGTCCTGGAAACAGGTGAATGCCTCTGTTTCCACTTCCGGATATCCGTATTTTTCTTTTCCGTCCGCTATGCACTTGATCATGAAAGACATGTTGCGGGCGAGGTTGCGCATCGTCTGCAGGCCTTCGGCGTCTTTCATCACGTCCTCAGGTGTGAATCCGTGGACCATGTTCCAGTACGTGCTCGGAGCCAGCGGCATGCCGGCACTCAGAAAATATTTGTTCAGTACATCAAAAGTGGATGTATTGCCGCCTCTCCGGCAGCTGACCACTGAGGCACCCACTTTCATATGTTTGGATACCCCCTCCAGACTGAAGAAGAGCCGGTCCAGCAGGGAAAGCAACGCTCCGTTTGGCGAACCGTAAAAAACCGGGCTGGCGATAACCATGCCATCGGCTGCCAACAGCTTGGTCCGCACTTCATTTACGAGATCATCGATCACGCAGCGGCCGAGTTTCCGGCAGCTGTTACAGGACATGCATCCGGGGATAGCTTTCCCGCCGACCTGGATGATCTCAGTCCCGATGCCTTCTTCGTCAAATATTTTTATCATCTCATTCAAAGCCGTTGCTGTACAGCCTTTCGGATGAGGACTCCCGTTGAGTAAAATAACCTTTGCCATTTTTTCCTCCTTATGTTTGTGGGTGGTGGCTGGTTGTTGGTGGCTGGTGGCCGGTGATCCGTGGTCGGTGGCTGGTGGTCAGTGGCCGTTGGTCACCGATCACTGACCACTGACCACCTGCAATCTACCACTACCACCTACATCCTACCACCTAAATCCTATTCCCTATAACCTGCCGCCTCTAATTTTTCTCTGTTCCTAATCAATTACTTCCATCTGCCATCCGAAGACCTTCGCGACCTGGGCTATCGGGGCTTTCTGTTTGCCGGTGATGATCATCTGGTGATGGCTCGGCAGCCCTTCCATGACCTGTTCACCGTTTGAATAATGCAGCAGAGAAGCGTTTCTGGAATCCGTGCCCGGGAATTGGACATATTTTTCGATCTTTCCCGGGATAACCGTGATCTTGTCAAAAGTCGGGTTGATCTTTGCCAGGACTATATCGCCTGCAGGCAGTTCACCGTCGACCACATGCGCTTTTTCGTCGACGATCGCCAGAACCTTCGGTACGACTTTCCATCTGCTGCAGAAACATCTCGGCGTGAACCCGGCGTAACCGCAGTGAACACCGAGAGCGTAATTTTCCGGATCATCGACCGGCGGGAAATCATCGATCTTTTCATGGTGGATCGCGGCTTTCCCCACCAGGAAGGGGTAAATATTCGTCATCATGATCGGCTGCCTGAGCGATTGATACAACACGTATGTGCTGATAAGCGAAAGCGTATCGCCTTCGCAGCACCAGATGATGCCAAATTGCTCAAACAGCATGTTCCAGATCAGGCAGGGAGTAGTCTGAGAGTACATGGACTCGTTGAGACAGTTGGCACCGATCCCGTCTACGCCTCCCATTTCATCAATTTCCGCCTTGATCGCGAGGTAAAGCTGCCCGACCGGGATCTTTTGTTCATCCGAAAGCCCTTCACAAGGCACATGCCAGGATTCAAAAAGCGCGAGCGCTTCGGCAGGATCATATTCAGCGGCTTTCCTGTTGACATCCTTCCAGCTGTGGTAGTAGAGCTTCGCGCCGAAAGCTTTTTCGATCTGCTCGCTGCATTCCTTTTCCCACCAGTAAAAGCGTTTGAAAATATAAGCCTGCATTCCCTCACCCGGATCATCCTGGAACATGAGGAATTTTGCACCCTGCAGATGTTTCCTGGTACCGAGAGCCCGGAAAATAACCTTGCCTAAATCTATATTATATGGTGAAAATACGTTGAGATCATGAGAACGCATGTATGTAATGAGCTCCCAATCCCACATATCGACCGTGCCGAATTGGGATGTGATCACAACAACCGGTTTGCCGTATTGATTCAGCGTGTCCATGTAATGAAAGGCGGCGCCGATCAGCTGAGGGAAGACAATGGCGTCACATTCCGGGATCGGGTCACCGACCCATACCGGCTGTGCAAAATCCGCTGTGTCGCCGTATATGCCGATCAGCGTGTTCAATTGTTCTTCATATTCTTTGCGTTCCCGTTCATTGGTTTCCCTGAATATGAGCGGTACGACGTTTGCTTTGATTGGGTCCATATTATTCTCCTTGAATTTCCGGGTCTGCTAATGAGTCAGGGAACCTGTCCCCGTGACTCACAAAAGGTTCGGACAATATCTAACAGCTTCTGATACTGTTTCGTCAGGTTTTGATAAGCGTCTGTATTCGCCGGATCAGGGGTGATCTTTTCAGGAACATTTCCGGCTGACCGGACCGCGGCACTGATATCACTGATTATACCGACGGCTTTTCCTCCCAAAAGGGCGCTTCCCCAGAGGGCTGCATCATTCCCGTCATTTTTGAGGATGCTGCAGCCGGTCACGTCAGCAAGGATGCGGGACCAGATTCCGGATTCGGCTCCTCCCCCGGTCATTATGATATCTGTAAAGCGGTTCCATTCCGGATACATGGTTTTGATGGAATCCAGCGTCAGTGAAAGTTCATACGCGAACCCTTCCAACAGTGCGCGGTAAAAATGTTCTTTCCGATGGCTCCAGGTATGTCCGACCCAGGCTCCCCGCAGTGTGCCGTCGAAGGGCATGGCGCTTCCTCCCAGCATACCGACTGCCAGCAGGTTTTCTGACCCGACCGGGACTTTTTCTGTCAGCGCTTCGATCTCTCTGAAGGTTTTGCCGGAAGACTTTCCTCCGCAAAAGGTATCAATAAACCATTGCAGGGTGATCCCGGAACCCGGAAAATAGCGGTGAAGGTAGAAATATCCGTCCACCATCGCCGGAATGGCGTCGTAATCCATACGCTCCATATTCGGCCGGTAGGAATCGGTCAGGACGCTGACTGCAGCGTAGGATGAGGCTTCGAATGTCGTATCTCCTGCGGAAAGAATACCGCCTCCGATGCATCCCGCGATTTTGTCTCCCGCTCCCGCAACCAGCGGAATACCGGACGGCAGTGAGACCGCTTTTGCCGCGTTTTGGGAGAGCTTCCCGACTACAGCGTGGTAATCCACGATTTTAGGCAGCTTTTCCACAGGGATCCCGAGACGGCTGCATAGATCTTCAGACCAGATCTTTTTGCGGATGTCAGCCAGCCCCGTCCATGTGGCGTAGGAACTGCTGACAGCTGCTTCTTCGATATCCGATTCGCCGAGCCTGCCGGCAATATAACTGCTGATGAGCATGTATTTCGCGGTTTTCGCGGCCTGTTCGGGAAATTCTTCCATCAGCCAGCTGATCTTCGGGGCCATGACCGGCGCGTTGGTGCCGGCGATTTCGAGAAAATCATTGCCAAACATTTTGATCTGCCGGTCAGCATAGGGAGCATACCGCATATCCAGCGAACAGGACCAGGATGTTACGTCTTCCCAATGAGGACCCGCTCCCATAAAGCCTGCCATCTGTCCGGTAAAACAGATCGCGGCGATTTGGTTTTTCTTCCCGCCGATCCGTCGGGAAATACCGCGCAGCGCGGCAAGGACGCTGTTATAGATGTCATCTCCGCTCTGGATAAAGACCCCGGTCTGTGAAGTGTCGCTTTGAACGGGAACCTGCCTGACAGCCAGCCGGTTCCCGCTGAGATCATATACAGCTGCTTTGATGAAACTTGTTCCGAGGTCAATCGCAAGCAGATAAATTTCTTTCATTCACAGCCTCCCGAAATCAGTCAAACAGGAAAACGTGTTTGAGCCCTCTGGCTGCCGCGGCGTTGTCCATCGCTTCGTGAAACTGATCGATCCTGTAGGAATCAGACATGATGAGGTTCAGCGGGATCCGTCCGTCATTGACCAGTTTGGCGCAGAGGCGGTATTCGGAAACACTCTGCTTGGAGCATCCCTGTATCGTCAGCTGCTTGTAATGGATCAGGTTCGTGTTGATGGTGACATTTTCCCGTCCCGCGGGGAGCCCGCCGAAATACAGGATCTTCCCGTTCATGTTCATGTATTCCAGCGACTGCGCCTGCGCGGAAGCAGCCGGGGCGGCGATGATGCAGACATCCACTCCTTCCGCACCGTTTGCGCGCAGCCCGTTCATCACATCTCCTTCAAGAGGAATAACATCCGGGATCAATTCCTTCGATTTGGAAAGGCGCTCTGCGTTGAGGTCATTGACAAAGATCCGTCCGGCACCGAACACCTTCGCCATCATAATATGCATGATCCCGATCGGTCCCATACCGATAATCAGCGTATCCGCTCCTTTTGGTGCATTCAGCAGCAGCTGCCCGTTATAGACACAGCTCAGCGGTTCCACCAACGCGGCGGCAGGATAGGATATCTCGTCTTTCAGCGGAGAAACATTACCCTGCCGGATGGCGTTTTCCGGAATTTTTACATATTCGGCAAATCCGCCGTCCATTGTGACGCCGAAGGCATCGTAGGTTTTGCAGAGGTGGGTATTGCCGCTTACACACATGTCACAGACACCGCAGCCGATGTTCGGGGCAACGGAAACCTTTTGGCCGACATGGTAGGCTGTTATGTTTTCGCCGACTGCGGCTATTTCGCCGGAAAATTCATGTCCGGGGATAAGCGGATGGTCTTCCGAGACATTTTTGTACCCGTTTTTGTACATCCGCACATCTGTTCCGCAGATAGATGCGGCTCTGACTTTAAGGAGTATCTCATTGGGGGTGATTTCCGGAACGGGTACCTCCGCGAGTTTCAGGCTTTCTTTCCCTGTCAGCAGGATGGCTTTCATCATCTGTTTCTTCATGGCTGTATCCTTTATTTCAAAGTCAGGTCTATGGGACATTTTTCAAGAATGGAGCGAAGTCCTTCATGGACCAGGACCAATGCCATCTTTCCGTCATGACCGGTCACCTTCGGTTCGCTGTCCTCAAGTATGCATTGGACAAAGGCATTTGCCTCCGCGATGTATGCGTCGTGGAAAAGGGTACGCCAGGAATCCATGGAGTCCATTTGAATGCCCTGCCCGGGTGTGACCATTTCGACTTCATTGGTCTTTTGGGAGCCAACTTTGATGATCCCTTTGGTACCGAGGATTTCCGTGCGGGAATCATATCCGTATTTCACGTACTGGGCTCCGGTGATGACCCCGAGAATGCCGTTTTCAAACTCAAGCATCACGGTGCAGGTGTCATAATATTCCGGAAATTGCTCTGCCATTTCCGGGCTGCGGAAGTTATGTCCTAATGCGTGTATGCTTTTCACTTCGCTGCCCGCGTACCATCGGAGCGTGTCAAAGTCATGACTGTTGACCTCTCCGATGGGTCCGTAGCTTTTCCGCACATCAAACATCCAGAGCTTCGGTTCGCTGGGACCGTAGGTGTTTGATTTGATCATGGAAACCTCACCGATCGATCCGGATTCGATGAGTTCCTTTCCCCGGCTGAAGCTTTTGTCGAAGCGCCGCATGAACCCCAGCTGGAGTTTTACATGATGGTCCGCGCAGGCTTTGATCATTTCGTCACATTCTTCCGCAGTGTTGGCCATCGGTTTTTCACAGAAAACATGCTTTCCCGCTTCCGCGGCGGCGATCACAATGTCATGATGGAATTGCGTCGGTGTCACTACAATGACCGCGTCGATTTCCGGATTTTTCAGGGCTTCCCGGTAGTCGTGATAGATCCAGCGGATCTCTTTCAATTCCTGCTGCACAGCGTCCAGATTTTCATCCATCGGATCACAAAGGGCGATCAGCTCCGCGTTTTTCACGCTCCCCGCATAACTCCTGGCGTGGATCATTCCGGCCCGGCCGCAGCCAATCAGGCAGATTTTGACTTTATCGCTCATCGTTTTATCCGATCCCTTCAGCCTTCATTTCCTCAATGATTTTGACGCCGCTGGAAGTGCCAAGACGGGTGGCTCCGGCTTCGATCATGGCTTTTGCTGCAGCCCAGCTGCGGATGCCGCCGGCTGCTTTCACCTGTACGTTATCACCTGCGTACTCTTTCATCAGCCGGACGTGTTCAGGTTTTGCCCCGGCAGTGCCGAACCCTGTGCTGGTTTTGACAAAATCCGGTTTGACACGGGAAGCGATTTTTGCCGTTTCAATGATTTCTTCCTCCGTCAGGTAACAGGTCTCAAAAATGACTTTCACGCAGATCCCCGCATCACGGGCAGTGCTGACCATGGCTTTCATTTCCGCTTCGATATACGCGTAATCATGTTCCTTTACTTTGCCGACATTCAGCACATAGTCAAATTCCTGACAGCCGTCTGTAATGGCGTTTTTCGCTTCAGCCACTTTGGAGTCAATCGTCATCTGACCGAGAGGAAAACTGATCGCGGCACCGGTCAGGACCTGCGAGCCCTCAAGCATCTCCCTGCATATGGCTACCGGGTAGGTGTTGATCGCGACAGATTTAAATCCATAGCTCTTTGCTTCATCGCATAATTTTTGAAAATCTTCCCTTGTGGCAAAAGCCTTTAAATTTGTATGGTCGATCATCGCGGCGACATCACTGATTGAGATATCCATTCATCCTCCTTTGTATATGCTTTCAGTTATTTTCAATTTCTTTTGAATTATTTTAATTTTATTGGTTATGTTTGAGTTTGTCAAGAAGAATTTTGCCCGGGTTTTGTGATATTTTATTTCACGCTGAAATAAAAATTCCGCTTGACAGAAAATTTCATTTATGGCAATATAATTAGAAATGAAAGAAAATGAAAGAGCACTTTATGTATAACAAAGAAAGAATTGAACGCATTTTTGACATTTTGAAAGAAAATGGCAGCATCAGTGTCAATGAGCTTTCCGATATTTTTCAGGTAAGCGGGGCGACGATCCGCGGTGACCTGGCAAAAATGGAAAAGACAGGGCTGATCACACGGACCCATGGCGGGGCGATGATGAATTCCTCTCTTTTACGTGAGACACTGCTCACGGAACGCGTCCATGATGATAAAAAAAGGCTCATCGCGCAGAACGCGCTGCGTTTTGTGCATGAAAGAGATATTCTTTTGCTGGATACAGGTACGACCATGGTCGCGTTTGCTGAGGCACTTGCTCAGTCTTCTTTTGAAGAATTATCCGTTTTTTCAAACGACCTGGATGTTATCCGGATCCTTGAGGAAAAGGAACATTTTTCGCTTACTCTGCTCGGCGGAAAGGTACGCAGCCGGTTTCATTATTGTTATGGGCCGGAAATTCAAAATGAGCTTTCCAATTATCATTTTACGAGCCTGTTCCTCGCTGCTTCGGCAATTCATGAATTTTACGGCCTGACCACAGAAAATACGGATCTTGCATATATCAAAAGCCGGATGATCAAAGCTTCCGGAAATGTGATCCTGCTGTCGGATTCAAGCAAAATCGGTAATGTGCATCTGAGAAAATTCGCATCTCTTGAGGATGTGGATACATTGATCATGGATAAAAATCTCACGCCGGAAGCAGAGAAAATGCTGCGCTCTTCAGTAAAAAACCTTGTCCTGGTTTGAGCGGGCACCGGCCGGGTGGATATTCTTCGCAAGTCTGCCCGGAAACGATCCCGGCGCGGTGGATGGAAAATAATTATCGGCATCTGACAGGCTCATTTGATAAGGGCTGATCAGTGCTTTCCCGGAACGAGAATATTTGGAAATACTCTTATACTCCTTAACATGGCAGATGAACACAGATATAATAGAAGGCGGAGATTCTGTCACAAAAAGGAGGCTAACCATGAAAAAGATTCTCTATGTTGTTTTGGCGGCAGTGTTGTTTATCTGCTCAGCGGTGTCAGCTCAGGAAGCCGGCTATGAAGAAACGGTCATCAGCATTGACGGCGGTGAATATGAAATTCCTGCCACAGTCTGCATGCCCGCGGGCGATGGTCCTTTCCCTGCTGTCGTTATGCTCCATGGTACAGGGTCAAACCGTGAAGAAGCCGGCAACGGATATCTCTATGCCGCTCCGGTTCTCGCCGAAAAATACGGCATTGCCACGATTCGTATAGACTTCCCCGGAAACGGTGATTCCAAAGCCGACTATATGCTTTATACGTTTGATTCCGCGGTTGCGGATGCGGTCGCAGCGGCAAATTATATGGCATCTCTTGAAAAAATCAACCCGGACGCGATCGGTGTGATGGGCTGGTCACAGGGCGGTACCGACGCGCTGCTTGCTGCCGGACGTCATCCTGAAATTTTCAAGTCCATTGTCACCTGGGCAGGCGCCCCGGATATGATGCTGGACGGGTTCTTCTCTGAAGCAGATTATGAGGAAGCGAAGAAAAACGGATTCTTTGTGATGGAATTCGACTGGCGCGATAACCTGAATGTCAGCCTGCAGTGGTGCGATGATGTCGCCAACACGGATGTGCTCGCTGTGTTCAAAGACGGATATACCGGTCCGGTTTTGGCTATCGCCGGTGAAGAAGATACCACCGTGGATCCGGAATGGAGCAATAAGATCGCGGCAGCCAGCAGCAATGAAAAGTCCGGTACATATTTTATCAAGGGTATGGACCACACCTTCAATGTGTTCACGGAAGAAGACCTGCACTCTCTGTATGACGCGGTCGACGCTACCGGCGCTTTCTTTGCGGATACACTGAAATAATTATCAATAAAGAGTAAATCATCAAAAACACATGCGGTCATTTACCAGGCTGCATGTGTTTTCTGTTTTGAAAAACGGGAACGGGGCTGACGTTCCTTTTTCAGGAAACATCCGGCCGGGATAATTATGGAAAAAAAGACCGTGGATAATTCTCCACGGACTTATTTTCTCAGGAAAGCTGTTTGTTGTCTGCGGATCACTTAGCCGCGGCAGGTTTTATTCCTTTTTCAGCTTCTTTCCTGGCAATGAATTTGTCAAATTCGATCTTCAGCAGCGCGGCAAGCGGTACCGCGATCAACATACCGAGCAGACCGCCGACGGCACTGCCCGCGATCATTGCGGCGAAAACCAGCAGCGGATGGACCTCAATATTGGTGCTGAGAAGCTTCGGATTGATCACATTCCCGTCCAGGAACAGAAGAACGGCCAAAACAATACCGCCGATCAGCAGTTTGGTCCAGGCACTCTCAATGAGGCAGACGATGACCAACGTGGCGAACCCGACAACCGGTCCGACATAGGGGATCAGGTTGCCGACACCGGTCAGCAGACCGATGACGAAAGGATAAGGAACACCGCATATCAGCATGGCAATGAATGTGATGACACCGACCAGCAGCGCGTCAAGAAATTGCCCGCGGATGTACCCGGAAAAGCATTTGTCGGCATCCATCAGGACCTCATGTACCTTGGCACGGGTCTGTTCTTTGACGAAGATTTTTCTCACACGATCCCAATATCCGGTGATGCCGTCGGAATCGAGCAGAAAATATACCGCAAAGATCATCGCGAAGAAAATGTCGGAAGCTGCTCCGGTTATTCCGGAAATAACATTGCTGACACCTCCGGTAATAGCGCTGACATTGATGCTGTGTTCCGCGAACCAGGCTTTCACTCTTTCCCCGATTTCATTGATCTGATCTGAGAAATTTCCGACCAAGGACCAGATATCATCCAATTTAATTTCACTGATCTGTTTCCCGAGGAAGGCAACTGCCACAAGCAGAATTCCTAAGACCAGAACAACAATGAGGACAATTGTAATAATAACGGCAACAGTCCGCGCGTTTTTGATTTTGAGCTTCTTTTGGAACCACTGGACTACAGGCTCAATGAGGTAGGCAATCACTCCTCCCGCTATGATCGGCTTTAACACCAGGCCGATAACATTGAAAAGCTTTGCGAAGAACCCTCGTGAAAGGGAGATGATGATACACAGCAGAAATGTTATGATCACTGTAGCGATTACGTATACAGAGATTTTTGTGTATTTGCTGTCCATATATTGCCTGATCTTCGACATATTGCACCTCTTTGCGTTTTTTGTTTATATTATACTCAAAAAAAGCTTTTTAATTCGAATAGGTGAAAACGGCTCATTGTTTGAAAGATCTGAATCTATACATCTGTTCAGGGAGAAGTACATGAGGACAGTTACCTGCCGCCGCGCAGGTGATACGGATGACTGTCCTCATGCTGCGATACTTCTTGTTACGCTGACATTATTTATTGTTTTTGACAGCAGTTACGTTATATATCAACAGAGTAATGATCACGATCGCGAAGCCGATAAAGGAGAGCGTTGAGATTTGTTCTCCCAGGAAAAGATAGGTCCACAGCGGAGCCATGACCGGTTCGGACAGGGCGATAAAGCTTGCCTGCAGCGCGCTGGTATATTTGATGCCGATGGTGAAGCAGTACCAGGCACCGAAACAGGTCAGAAACGCGAAGATCAGTAAAAAGATCCAGTCATGAAGGCTTGTGTGCAGCACGGTCTGATTAGTGAGGAAGACCGGGAGCAGAACGAGGTAGCAGCCGTTCCCGATCAGCAGTGATTCCAGCGGTTCAGCGCCATCCTGCTTGCTGAAGAAGTAAACTCCGGCATAAAACAGCGCGGAAAGTATCGCGAAGATATTGCCTAAAGCCGCGCCTCCGCCAATATTCCCCGCAAACGCCAGTCCGACCCCGAGGAAAAGCAGCAGACAGACCAGAATTTCATTCTTTTTCGGCGGGGTTTTGTTGATAAGAGCGTTCAGAAGAATGATATAAAGAGGTGACATGTTCTGCAGGACGGTGGCGTTGCCCGCGGTAGTGTATTTGTTGGCGCACATGAAGAGGACGCCCTGTACAAAATAACAAATTGCGCATAGAATTTTAACGCGGTTCAGCTGGATCTTCTTTCCCCGCAGCAGTATCGAGGCGCAGCCAAAAGCGATGACGCCGCGCAGTGTCGCCAGACATACTCCGTTCCAGGCGACGCTTTTGGTGAAGATACCGCTCAGGCTCCAAAGGAACGATGATAAAAAGATGAAGATCGGTCCTGTTTTTTTGCTGTTCAAAATCCCCTCATTCCGATTTCTGCGTTTTGAATTCATTAAAAGTCCACGAGCCGCAGACCGTCATAGGCTACATCGATCTGCGTACCGACCAGTTCGCGCATCACCTGCCGAAGTTCCACATGGTTCAGTCCGCCTTTGTGCCCGATATGCGTCAGCCAGATCTCTGTCCGGTCGGAAACTACGCCATCCCTGCGGAAGCGGTCTGTCATCTGTTTGATCGCCTCACAGGTCATATGATTTTTCTCAGGTGCGGATTTTCCAAAGGAGCACTCCACGATCAGGATATCAAGCGTCTTTCCTTTGAGAAATTCATAATTTTCCTCACAGTACGGTCCGGTATCCGTGGCGTAAAGGAAGCGTTTGCCGTTCCGCTCAAAGAGATAATTCAGCACGATTTCATCCACAAATCTGCCTGTATGTATCCCCCTGACGGTGCTGACCGTCATATCGTCAACGGTGTAGGATTCATAAGGACGCAGCGGAATAAATTCCATTGTCTTCTCATAAAAACGGATATCCCTGGCGTAATCTTTTGACGGATAGCTCAGAACCAGATCACGAAAAACCCGCAGACCGGTGAGTGCTTCTTCAGATAAATAGACGCGGAAATTCGGCGGCGGGGTGACGCTCATACGCGGGTTTTCCCAGTTCACGAAATCGCAGTGGTCGCTGTGAAAATGGGTGTAAAACAGATTGCGCAGATGTGACATTGACAATCCGAACCTCCCTGCGGCGCCGATCACGTCCGGACCGAAGTCGATCAGGTTCTGTTCATCAATGGAAAAAGCGGAGCGGCCCCGTTTTTCCCGCGGATCATTTGAATTCAGCGCTTTTCTGCATACTTCGCAGTCACAAAACGGGTTCGGTATCGCCTCAGATGCCCCAGTACCAAGAAATAACATAATTTTCCTTTCTCAAAAATTCCGCATTCCTCATTCCGCATTCCGAATCAAAGATTTCCCTTCCCATTCGGGATCGGGGTCAATGCCGAGAATTTCGGTGATCGTCGGAGCGATATCGATAATGCTCACGTCTGTCAGGACTTTTCCCTTTTCGAACATCGGACCGTGACAGGTGAGCGGGATCGTCATGTCTTCCGGTACGTCGTCGCCGTGGTTCCGTTCATGGCCGCCGTGGTCCGCGGTGACGATGACACTGTATTCCGGCGGCAGTGCGGAGACGATATCCATGATGCAATCCGCCGCGGTCCGGACCCCTGCCAGATATTCCGGCGACATCCAGCCCCAGCCGTGCCCGTATTCATCCACCATCCCGAGATAGAGCCAGACGAACTCTGGCGCGAATTCGGCGATGTGTTCTTTGCAGGCTTTGGTGGTCGGAATATCGACGTTGAATTTTTTCCAATAATTATGAAGGTTCATCATCCAGGAGAAGGAGACGCTGTTGCGGGGTATCCAAAGGTCCCGCATCTGCTGCCAGCTGTAAAAGACCGCGCTGCGCTTTTTCGCGGCATCGATGGTCTCAAACAGTCCGGTGATGGGATGATTTTGCGGAACGAAGGTGTTCGTCCAGACACCGTGCCGTTCGGTCTTTACGCTGTGAAACAGGGACATATGGGCCGGCAGCGTTACCGGCGGGAAGGTGGTCTGAGCGGTATAGCTGTGAGCACCTTCCTCAAAATATTTTTGAAAAGCGGGATTCCCGCATGCCGCGACACTGTCCGCGCGCATTCCGTCTACAAGAACTAAAAGCACTTTGTTTTCCATCAAATTTCCCCTCAGCTGACTAAAATTTTGTTACAGCATAATGTTTATCTGCATTCTAAACCCTAAACCCTGAATCCTGCTCCTTTATAACTCATCCGGTGAGTACAAAAAATCGAAGTCTACAATGACCAGCTTCCCGAAGAACGGGATTCGTTTTGCCATTCCGCGCAGTGCAAGGATGATCCCGCGAATGAAGCAGACCAGGCAGAACAGCAGGCTCAGCAGTGAAAGATACGCCCCGATTTTCGGGATCTCTGCCAACCCGAGAATACCCAGAAATTCAATTATAAGCAGAATCAGCCCCTGATTGCAGTGATAACGGGCAAATTTGCTTTCCGGATGCATGACGATCGGCACAAAGAAGAACAGATAGCCTATCGCGGAAGCGATCCGCGCCTGATCGTTCGTCTCCTTGTCAAAGCGTTTCGCCAGGTCTTCACTGAACTTCGAATGGTCGATCGTCATGTTGTTTACTCCAATCAAAAGGCGCGCAGCGCCATCTTACCGCTGACACCTGATACCTGACACCTATTTAATTCCATTCCCGATAAACGCCACCTTGATCTGGCGGTTGGCAAAGATATAGAGGATCAGCAGCGGAGCCATGAGCATCACGTTGCCGGCCATGGTCACATTCCAGGCAGAAATAAATTCCTCGCCAATGCTGGACAGGCGGTTCATCGCGATCGGCAGCGTGCGGATGTGGTCGTTGGTCGTCAGCGTCTGGACCCAGAAGTAACCGTTCCATTTGCCGATAAAGGAGAGCATGACCTGCGTGATCATGAAGGGTTTGACTGCCGGCAGCATGACACGGAACATCACCGAAAATTCGCTGGCGCCATCCAGCCGGGCGGCTTCGACCAGCTCCGCCGGCACCTGCTTGAAAGCATTGCGCAGGAAAAAGATCACACCTCCGCTGTAGATAAACAGGAAGAAATAACTGGCGTAAGTATTCAGGAGCTTCATCCGGGAATACATCACAAAGATCGGCAGGAAAATGACCTGCGCGGGAATGATGATATCCGCCATCATCAGGTAAAACAGTCCCTTTTTCCCTTTGAATTCAAAACGGGCAAAACCGTAAGCCGCCATGGTACAGGAGAGCATCAGGATCGCTGTTGCCCCGATACTCATGATGATGGAGTTTTTCCCGAAATGGGCAAAATCCGCGTGCCGCCAGGCTTCCGCATAATTCTCAAAATGAAATTCGGAAGGCCAGAAAGTCGGCGGGTAGGCAACTGCCTCATACAGGCCTTTGACGGAAGTGATGAGTGTCCAGTAGAAGGGGAAAACAAACATCACAAACAGGATGATCAGAAGGATGCATTCAAGGATGCGTGAAATTCTTTTTTTCGCTGTCATGACTCCTCCTTATTGGTAGTGTACCCGTTTGTCCAGGACCGAGAAGTTGATCACCGCGAGTGCACCGGAGATGAGCAGCAGCATGACCGCGGCAGCCATCGCCCGGCCATACTGATTAAAACCGAGACCCTGCTGGTAAATATAGAACGCGATCAGGTTGGTGGCGTTGTCCGGTCCGCCGTTCGTCATCATCTTCACCGTATCGAAACTGGTGAAGGCACCGGCCGTCGTGGTCACGACCATGTAAAGCAGCGTCGGGGAAAGCAGCGGGATCGTGATGCGGAAAAATGTTTTCGTGGGTGAGGATTTATCGAGTTTGGCTGCCTCATAAATATATTCCGGAATGCTGCGCAGCCCGGCGATGATACGTAGAGCACCGGCGCCGAGACCCGACCAGATCGACACAATGATGATCGAAAACAGCGCGCTGTCCCGTCCCTTATACCAGTAGGACGTCGGGAGGCCCAGGGCTTTCAGTCCCATGTTAAAGATACCGTTGTTCGGGTCCATCAGCCACATGAAGATCACCGCGATGGAGACCGAGGCAATGATGTGCGGCGTGAAGGAAACGGTCTGGACAATGTTGTGCGCAACGGAACGCTTGTTCAGGAAGACACCGAAAAGGATCTTTAGAAACAGTCCGACAAACAGGATCGCGATCATATAGATGATCGTATTGCTGAACACCTTACGAAAATCTTCACTCTGAAACAGGTAGCGGAAATTTCCCAAACCAAGGTATTTTTTCCGTCCGCTGATCGGGTCCCACTTGAAGAAGCTCATGTAGACCGCAAAGCACATGGGGAAGATCGTCAGCCAGATGTCAAAGATGACTGCCGGCGCGATCAGAAAATAAGGATTTTTCAGAAGCTTGTTGAAAAAGGTATAGACCTTCCCGTGCTTCCGCAGTTCATAACGTTCATTCATCCGCATGATAAACCTCTTTCAGTTCGCCGATCGCAAAGGGCTCGCAGACATTCTGGTCCTGGTCAAAGAAGAACAGATCCGCATCCGGAACATAAAGCCTGTAACGATTGTCCGGTTCCAGTTCCTCCGTCGAGCGCATGACGATCTTGCCCATTCCGGTTTCAAAGGTATACTGGTAATCAAAACCCAGAAATTCGCTTGTCAGCAGGTCTGCCTCAAAGCTGAAAGACGCTCCTGTGCCGTCTGTTTTCAATCCTCGGGGTTTGAAGCCGATGTATTTTCCGTTACCCAACAGGAACACATTCATGCCGGGATCGCCGATGAACTGGGCAACGAAGATATTCTGCGGATTCTTGTAGATTTCCTTTGGGCTGCCCTGCTGCATGATCTTGCCGTTATGCATCACGACGATATCGGTCGCCATGGTCAGCGCTTCGACCTGGTCATGGGTCACGTAGATGAAGGTAGTCTCCATCTGCTTGAACATCTGGATCAGTTCCGAACGCATCTGGTTGCGCAGCTTGGCGTCCAGGTTGGAGAGCGGTTCATCCATCAGGAAAGCTTTCGGAGATTTGGAGATGGCTCGGGCAAGGGCGACACGCTGCCGCTGTCCCCCGGAAAGCTGGTTCGGCATGCGGTTGGCGAACTCGGTCAGACCCGTCAGTTCCAGCACATCCTTGATGCGTTGGTTGATCTGCTCTTTGGTCATCTTGTAATTCTTCAGTCCGAACTCAATGTTTCCCCTGACCGTCATATGCGGATAGATTGCGTAGTTCTGAAAGACCATCGCAAGGTTCCGGTCTCCCGGTTCCATCCGGGTGATGTCCGTGTTGTCAACGGTGATCGTTCCTGAGGTCACATCCTCCAGCCCTGCGATCATGCGCAGTGTAGTCGTTTTTCCGCATCCGGAAGGGCCAAGAAGGACAGTGAATGAACCATCCTTAATAGTCAGGTCCATACCCTCAATGACAGGCTCCTTGCTGCCCGGATAAACTTTTTTGATATCTTTCAAAATGATCGGCATCTTTTATCCCTCCATCCTTTTCTATAAGTCAGAAATTAGGAATCAGGGGAGAGAAGTGAACACTTCACGTTCGGTTCGCTATTCTGCATCCGATAACCTAAAATCTCTAACCTTCTTACTTATAATGGTCCTCAATGAGGACAGGTCCGCCCCGAATCAGCCGGGATTCGGAAAAGATCAATACCCATTGAATATCAGCATGATCCGAAAAGGGAAGGAGTAAAATCCTTCCCTTTTCGATTTTCAGACGCGATATTACCAGGCGTTGTCGTCAATGATCTGCTGGAATTTGACTTCCAGATCATCGATCATCTGATAGACATCGGTGGTATCAGGATTCAGACAAAGCTGTTCAAATTTATCGACCCCGTAGGAATACATTTCAGACCAGTACGGAGTGTTCGGACGTGCATGCAGGTACGGAACAGAATCATAGATCGCCTGAAGGCCCGGAAGTTCTTCCAATAATGCTTTGCCGCCTTCACTGTCCAGTGCACTCTGGGTGACCATCATGTCACCTGTGGTCTGTGAACGTTCGACCATCTTTTCGACGGAAGCGATATAAGAAAGCCATCCACCGGCAAAGAGTTTTTCGGTTTCACTCTTGGAATCCGCAAGAACCCAGCAGGATCCGCCGCTGACGATATGAGTTCCGCCTTCACCCGCCGGCTGGATATATGTGGACAGTGTATAACCGTACTCAGCAGCCGCATCGTAGCGTTTTTTCATAGAGTTCGAGGAAATGAGCAAGATACCGACATCACCTTTTGCCAAAGCAAGCGTACACTGGTCATATGGTTCCGGTGAACTGTAAAAGCTTGTAACATAACCTTCTTTCAGACCTTCCTGGATTCGCAGTGCATACTTTGCACCGACATAATCGTAATCCTTTCCAAAGGAAGGATGCTGTCCGTCATCGGTCAGGATCTGTCCGCCATCGGCATAAACTGCTGATTCCCAGTTCCACAGGTCAGTGTCCCACCAGATCGCAAAACCCGGTTTACCGGTTTTCTCATAAATATCCTTTGCGCACTGGAACATATCGTCGTTTGTCTTGATCATGTCGCCGGTCCAGCCAACTTCGGCCAGGACTTCATTGTTGACAAACAAAACAGGATTGGAACGGGCAGCCGGGGCGCCGATAAGGCGGTCCCCATCATAAAGAGAAGCGGAAAGCAGACCTGGCAGATAATCTTTTACAGTGGCTTCCGGCACCCACTTGCCCAGGTCTGCAGCGATCGCGGCAAAGCTCTTGACTGTGGATTCTTCCGCCATCCAGATGCCTGGCAGGTCACCTGCGACAGAGGCTGCCGTAACTTTTTCACGAACGTCATCATATCCACCCTGATGGATATATTCGATTGTCACATGGTCGAACATAGCCGAATATTCATTGGCAAAATTCGTGAAGATCGTACCGCGGGAAGTTGGTTTGCTGGTACCATCTTTACCCCAGATCTCGATACGGATATCTTCGGTCAGGGAGGCATCGAGAGCCTTCAGCTCAGCCATATTGGCCGGTTCCTGGGCAAAACAGACAGCTGCAGATAATAAAAGTGAAGCAGCCAACAACAATACCATAAGTTTTTTCATTGGGTTTTCTCCTTTATTATTACCACATAACATGGTTGATCCTTATTGATAAATGATCCGCTCAGATACTGCTTGCTCGGAACATATTGTTTATTATATGAATTGCAACCGGTTGCATCAAGGTTATATATGTCAGATTTTTGTTGATATTCCAAAAACCTGCGATCTTACCTCTTACATGGATAATGACAGAAATATTCGGAAAAGGGAAGGCATATGAACCTTCCCTTTTCAAATAATCGGTCAGAAATTACCAGGCGTTGTCATCGATGATTTGCTGGAATTTCGTTTCCAGGTCATCGATCATTGCATATACGTCAGTCTTGTCAGGCTGCAGCGTGAACTGTTCGACTTTATCAATACCGTAAGTGTACATTTCAGCCCAGTACGGAGTGTTCGGGCGGGCATGCAGATACGGGATGGTATCATAAGTCGCCTGGAATCCCGGGAAGTCCGCGATCAGCTGCTTGCCGGCTTCACTGTTATAAGCAGATTCTGTGATCATCATTGAACCGGTCTTTGAAGTGATCGTCATCACATTTTCCGGCTGGGCAAGGTAAGCCAGATAAGCACCGGCAAAGAGCTTTTCGGTATCGGGCTTGTCTTCCGCAATCATCCAGTTGGAACCGCCGCCGGTCACATGGATCCCGCCTTCGCCTGCAGGCTGCACCCAGGTGGACAGGGTATAGCCGTTTTCTGCAGCTGCCTCGAAACGCTTCGGCATGCTGTTGCAGGAGCGCAGTTCCATGGCGACATCGCCCTGGACAAGCGCGAGGGTAACGGCATCCTCAGGATCTGCCTCATCATAATACTGGTCGATATAGCCTGCAAGCAGTCCTTCCTGGACGCGCAGAAGGAATTTCGCGCCGACATAGTCATAATCCTTGCCGAAGGCAGGTGCGGAACCGTCATCTGTCAGGATCTGGCCGCCGTCAGCGTAGACCGCGGATTCCCAGTGCCAGAGGTCCGTATCCCAGAAGGCACCAAAACCAGGTTTGCCGGTCTTTTCATAGACATCCTTCGCGCACTGGAACATGTCATCATTCGTCTTGATCATATCGCCGCTCCAGCCGGCAGCAGCCAGAAGCTCATTGTTGACGACCAGTACCGGCAGGGAACGGGCAGCAGGAGCACCGATCAGGCGGTCCCCGTCATACAGTGAGTCGGAGAGCAGACCATCCATATAATCATCGACAGCAGCAGAAGGCATCCATTCGTTCAGGTCAGCTGCGATTGCGGCAAAACCCTTGACGGTAGATTCTTCCGTCAGCCAAATGTGAGGAAGCTCACCCGCGACAGCGGCTGCCATGACTTTCGCATTCGTTTCGGAGTAACCGCCCTGATGGACATATTCATAATTGACATGCTCAAACTGGGCAGAAAGATCATCAGCCATCTGTTTGTACCATTTCCCGCGGGAGGTGTCTTTTTCACCAACACTGTCTTTACTCCAGATCAGGATCGTGATATCCTTGTCCAGGGAAGCGTCAAGCGCTTTCAGGTCGACACCATCCGCCTTGTTCTCGGCGAAAACTGCAGCTGCTGTAACGAGCAGCATCACTGCCAACAACAATACCATTAATTTTTTCATTGGATCTCCTCCTGTTTTAATAAACCACTTGATGTGGTTGATTCACATTTTGAACCGGGATCGCCCCTTTGCGGGTCTGCCCCGTCCGGATACTATATTACGGATGTTATGAAAAAAATCATTCCACTCGGTCAGTTCTCCGTTTCCATGCTTGAAATGGTTATTATGATTGATATGTCTATTCAATATTAAATACTATCTGACTTTATTTTACTTGTCAAATTGCTGTTTACCGAAAAACTGCAAATCGGTCAAAAATTGAAAACATTCGGTCAATCCTGCAGAAATTTTTGACCGCTTGATTAATTATCAGATAAAATAAAATAAGATATGTATTTTTTTCAAAGCGCCGGCATCACATTTATTCGGAGGATAATATATGAAAAGCGATCGCCTGATAAAACTGAAACAACAATTTATCGAAAAAAAACAGCTCAGCTGCAATGAGATCTGTGAAGTATTCGGCGTTTCTATAGAAACAGTGCGGCGGGATCTGGCCGCGCTGGAAAAAGACGGCACGATCCGCAGAATTTACGGCGGCGCTGTTCTGATTGACAATACTGCCGTTCCGAACCCGATCCTGCCTTATGCTACACGGAAAATTTATAACTATCGGGAAAAAGAGAACATGGCGCGTGAGATCGTGGATCGTCTTGAAGACAATACGACCATCGCGCTGGATTCCGGAACCACGATCCTCCCTGTGGCGAAGCTGCTTTACCTCCGTAAAAATCTGAATATCATTACCAATGACGTTCACATTGCGTCGGAGCTCAGCGCTGATACTGATCATAAGATCTATCTGGTCGGCGGACTGCTGAGGAAGGATGACCTGATCACGGGAGGCTTCTTTTCCCAGGAGTTTATGGAGAACTTTTCCCATATCGATACCGCGGTCATGACCGCGGACGGCTTTATGGATGGACTTGCGGATTTCAATGTGGATATGGGCTCACTGAAAAAAGCGATGATACGCAAAGCCGCCAAGGTGTTTGCCGCGGTCGATCACACTAAATTTTCAACGCGGGCTTTGAATAGAGTCTGCGGACTGAAGGATCTGGACCTTGTGGTCACAGGGAAAGATGCCCCTGAGGATTCGATCAATGCTCTGCGCAGTGCCGGTGTGGAAGTTATCCTGGTGGAGGATTGACCTGCAGACCTGAAAAAGATGAAATAAAAAATCAGGGGCTTTGTTTGCGGCAGCCCCTGATTTTTATATTGAACGAAGGAGAATTACTCTTGCGGACCGAGATATTTGGATCCATCCGCTCCGAGGATCACCATGAAAATCGGGAAGAGGAAAAACAGGCCGAGGACAAAGAAGAAGTTTTTGCCGAAGGCTTTTGCCAGCTGGTAACAGTCGATGATCATGATAATGTAAAGCGTGATCAAAAAGACGATCGTCAGAGAGTCGTGGATATAAGGCTTGATGTGAAATACAGCGTTTACCGCACCGCTCAGGAACAGACAGCAGATAGCGAGAACCGCTACCCACAGCCATGCGATCATACTGTTCCATGACAGGTCCAGCTGATGCCAGTCGCTCAGAACCGGAATAAAACCGTGCCAGGGTGTCTTTCCGGCTTTTTTGAAGACCAGGAACTTGCCCACAGCCTGCAGAGCCCAGCAGATGAGCGGGATCACGATGACTAAAGCAGCACCATAAGCTGCGACAGCCGAGTTGACAAAATTGCTAAGATAACTACCTTCCATAAATACTTACCTCTTTTCTAATATGGTTTCCTGCTTTTCAGGAATCATGCCGGTCTGTTTTGTTCCGTCCGGGATACGGAAAAGGCCGAAACTCCTTCAATAAAACCCGGTACTTCACATAAAATCAGGTGTTTCCTTACTCTTTCATATAAGCTCCGTAAAAAAAGCTTATTATTTTTTCCCTTTCTGCCTGTATATAAAGCAAGCCCCAAGTTTTTTATGATCCTGTCTGCCCGGCTGCCAGAAGATATTTCAGATAATCCGTACATCTCTCAAGCCGGGGTGTGTTGGCGATGATCCCCAGGAAGATGCTGTCCGGAAATCCGGCACCGCTGATCACAGGGATTCCTGAAAGATCAAGAGCGTTCGTCCTCAGCGCAGTCACTTCATGGTATTCATCCGCCTCATTCAGGTTATATTCGATGGCGTTATCCTCAAGAACAACGACATTTTCCGTCAGGTACGGCAGCAACGCTTCCGGAATACCGCCTCTTTCCGCGAATTCGGAAAGGTCCAGCAGGTAACCGGCCGCGGAAAGGATCTCCAGAGCTTCCCTGTTCATCAAAACCAGGTCCAGCAGTTTTCCGTTGATCGTTGCCATCAGCTTCAGCCGCGAAGCATAAGCCATTTGATGGTCAGCATCGGCGGGATCCGCTGAAATATACATATTCCGGTAGAGCAGAACATCTGTCTTCTTCGGATCCTCACCCGCGAAATCCAGATATCCCTGCCGGAGTGACTCCTCCAATTCACCGCCTGCGCTGACGTTGAGGCAGGCAATATAAAGGAGGTTCTGTTTTTTTGTCAGCTGCCCGTAAATCACGCTGCCGAGGATGACAGCCGCGATGATGCCGAGCAGGATCGCCCACCAGTAATAGGTCAGGATGTAGACGAGTTTCGCTTTCAGCCCCATCCGCCGGTAAGCTTCACGGACGGCTTTTTCATCCCTTCCCATTTTTATTTCCCCTGACTGCTCTCTGACATTTCCGTTTCGTTTTCCGCAAGGCTCTGCTCCTTTTCCGGATCATCGGTGACAGAACGCAGAATATTCTTCAGCAGCCATGAACAGATCAGCGCGCATAAGCCTTCCCCGAGAATAAACATGGGCGTGAAGACGCTCACGATGATCCAGAACATCACAAAATGAATGGCGAACATCAGGATCGTGGCAAACAGATAATGTGTCCCGATCAGGAAAGCATTTTTGAGCATGGCAATGTTTGTATTGTCAACACTCGCGAGCAGCGGGAACACATGGAGCATTACGATCACATAAATTACCGCCGCGGCGATGACGATTGCCAGAAGCAGGGTCCAGATAACAGCAGGAGCACCGGTGGAATTTGCCCGTAAGTGCCAGAGAATATAACCGTCTCCGCCGAGAATAACGCCTGCCGCCAGCAGGATGAGCCACAGAATAGTTGCCTGCTTAAAATTCTGTTTGAAAGACCGGAAAAACAGGGCAGCCGCGGAAAAATCCTCTTCCCGGACGATCTTCAGACAGGCATAATACAGCGCGGTCGTTGACGCACCGATCGTGATGACCGGCAGAGAACAGACCATCCACAGCAGGTTCAGGAAGCAGGCATAGCACAGCTTCACCATGATCCGTCCGAATTTGCTGTCAAAAGAAAAGTGCTTCATCCCGGCTCCATCATTGCTCAGCGTTTTTAGGCTGCGGTGCCGATTCCCGCCAGATCAGGTACGTCTCCGTATAAGCGGTACGGAAATCCAGGGACGGATTCTCGATGCGGGAAATGAGCAGGTGCATTGCGGAATAAGCCATGATCTGTGTATGGATATGTACCGTGGTCAGAGATGGCTGTATCAGTATAGATTCAGCGGAATCATCAAAACCAACGATCATGACATCATCCGGAACATTTTTCCCCAGCTTACGCAGGGAAAACATGACGTCAGTAGCGACAAAATCATTCGCACAGATAAACAGATCCGGTAATTCCGGCAAATTCTGCAGAAAGGGAATTATTTCTTCAGCATGATTTTCACTGATAATAAATTCTTCCCGAACCGGTTCATCTGCGAGCATCATGGCTCCGCGAAAGGCCATGTAGCGTTCAAAAAAGGATTCGCAGTGACGGAAATCTCCGATGAAACCGATCCTGCGTTTTCCCGCTTTCAGCATTTCAATGGTGAGTTGAAAGATCCCGGTGGTGTTTTCCATATAAAGCTGGTCTGCGGGAAGGGTTCTGCCATCCAGTTTCGCCGGACCGTCCACAAAGAGAACCGGGATGTCAAGACCGCAGATCATCAGGTCATAGTCCCAGTTGAACATCTCAAAACAGATGATCCCTGTTGTCCGCTCCGGGGAAAAGGTGATAGGCAATGTCCGGTTTTTGATATTTTCCGGAGATACCCGATGGGTATTGAGCGTATAACCGAGTGCGGATAATTCCTGCTGAAAGCGATCGAGCATAAGTGAAGAAAAATGTGACGGATTCAGATATATCGAGGTAAAGAGAGCTACTTCGCCTCTGAACCCATAGCCTTCCTGTTTGTTTGGGGCATTATCCCGGATATCTTTCAATGCCTGAACGTATGAAAACTGTTTGTAACCCATTTCGATTGCTTTTTGCAGGATCTTTTCCCGTGTACCATCAGCCAGCCCATCAGAGTTGTTGATGGCTTTTGATACCGTATTCCGCGAGATTCCCAGTTCATCTGCAATATCCTGTATGGTTACTCTTTTTTTCATCGCTTCTGCCTTTCAAAATATTGAACCCGGACCGTTCAGGTACTCTTTTGCCTTCAGGTATACAAATTACTGCATTTTTAATTATTCCGAATAAAAGTTCATCCGGTCTTATTCAGGTCTTATGCGATCACTGCGCTGAAACCTGATATGTTAAATATTAGCATAAGATTATGCAAATGTCAAATTTAAATAATGCAAATTCCTTTTTTGCTGTTGTGCAATTTTAACACATTTCAACCGATGCCATTCAAGTGTAAAATGAGACGTTCGGGAGACAGTTTGTTGAAAAGAAAAAGTCCATTGATAGCAAAAAATGTGCAAATGCACAATTTTTTTTACGCTTTTCCATGAAGATTGTGACGATTGTAATATATTGTAAAAATTGCCCGATTTTATTTATTGACAAATTGCTATAACAATGATAACATATTTAGATACTACAGTCCGGGATAGTGCAATTGCACAATTTGTTTACTTCCGGCGGATGAAAGAAGGGTTAGAAGGAGGTTTTATGAACAAAGCTTCAGTCAAACCTGCGCCAAAAGCAGGATTCAACAGAACCCTGCATAACACGTGGGTCTATGTGCGGCAGCACTGGCAGCTGTATGTATTATTTATGCTGCCCGCTTTCGCGCTTACTGTAATTTTCCGTTATATCCCGATGGGCGGTATTGCGATCGCTTTCACGGACTATAACCCGATCCGTGGTATTTTCGCGAGTGACTGGGTAGGATTCAGACATTTTCAGCGTTTTCTCTCCTCTCCTGACTTTCTGAAATACCTTGTAAATACCCTGAAGCTGAGCGTATACGGGCTGCTTTGGGGCTTCCCGGCGCCGATCCTGCTGGCTTTTCTGCTGAACCGCATCCTCAGCCAGAAAACAAAGCAGAACATCCAGCTCGTGCTTTACATGCCGAACTTCATCTCGGTCATCGTGCTCTGCGGTATTGTCCGTATCCTGCTTTCTCCGACCGGTATGATCAATTCTCTCCTGGGAACCCGTACGAATTTCATGACCATGCCTTCTGCCTTCCGAACGATTTATATCGCCTCCGGTATCTGGCAGGGCGCAGGTTGGGCGTCTATCATTTATACCGCTGCTCTTTCCAATGCTTCTAAAGATCAGAAGGAAGCAGCGATCATTGACGGCGCCAATATCGTTCAGCAGATCATCGCTGTTGAATGGCCGGCGATCAAAGATACAGTCCTCATCCAGTTCATCATGTCCGTCGGGAACATCATGAGCGTCGGTTTTGAAAAAGCTTACGCGCTGCAGACGGACCTGAACCTCGGGACATCCGAAATCATCTCCACCTATGTTTACAAAAAAGGTCTTCTGGATGGTGACTACGGTTTCTCAACCGCTGTCGGCCTTTTCAATACGGTCATCAACGTTGTTCTGCTGGTCTCCATGAACGCAATCGTCAAAAAGATGAATGAAGGAAAGGGGATCTAACCATGCAAGCAACAGCTGTTCAACCCAAGAAGAGAAGTGAATTCTCGAAGAACACACCGGGGGATAAAATACTCCTCATCATCGGTTACGTTATCCTCGGACTTTTCGTTGTCGCGATCATCCTGCCGGTGGTGTACATTATCCTGGCGTCTTTTATTGACCCGATCACCCTGCAGAACACCGGGCTGACCTTTGATTTCAGCAAATGGACCACGATGGCTTATCAGCGTGTTTTGTCCAACAGTCAGATCTGGACCGGTTTCGGCAATGCGCTGCTTTATTCCGTCCTTTTCACCATTGTATCGGTAGTCGTGACGCTGCTTGCGGCCTACCCGATGTCCCGGGCGGATTTCAAAGGCAAGGCATTCTTCAATACGATCTTTGTCATCACCATGTTCTTCGGCGGCGGTCTGATCCCGACCTATTTGCTCATCAGTGACCTCGGAATGCTGGATACGATCTGGGCGATCCTGCTCCCCGGCGCCTTCAGTGTCTGGAACATGATCATTGCCCGTACCTATTATATGGGCATCCCGAAAGACCTTCAGGAAGCTGCTGAAATCGACGGCGCCTCTGAAATGGTCTACTTTTTCCAGATCCTGCTGCCGGTCTGCTCCCCGATCATCGCTACCATCGCCATGTGGCAGTTCGTCGGGATGTGGAACAGCTACTTTGATGCCATGGTCTACCTCAACAGTGCATCCAAACAGCCGCTGCAGCTGGTCCTGCGCTCCATCCTGATCCAGAACCAGCCGGAACCGGGTATGGTCTCCGATATGCAGTCCACTGCCGAACGCGCGCAGCTTGCTGAACTGTTGAAGTATGCGACCATCATCATCTCCAGCCTTCCGCTGCTGATCATGTACCCCTTCTTCCAGAAGTATTTCGACAACGGTATTATGGCCGGTGCCGTTAAGGGGTAAAATAAGGAATAAGAAATCTGAAATAAGAAATACCGGATACAGATTCCGGGTTTCTTATTCAGATTTCAGGTTTCAAAAAAACTATAAGGAGAATAAAATGAATAAGTTTTATAAGAGTTTGCTGGTAATTCTGGCTGTTGTCATGATGGCCGGGATGCTCGCCGCCTGCGGCAACAAAGCTGCTGATACCGGTAAATCCGGCGGCGATACAAAAACCGAGACGACCACTACTGATGTGGATCCGGCTTCTCTCGCCTTCCCGCTGAAGGAAAAGGCAACGATCACTGCTCTGACCAACTATCCTGTCGGTTCCGAGTCTGATCCGAACAAACGCACCATCTTCAAGCGCCTGGAAGAAGCGACCAACGTTCATGTTGACTGGAAGACCATCCAGAGCGACCAGTGGGGCGACAAGATCACACTTGAAATGTCCAACATCAAGACCCTTCCCGAACTGGTTTTCAATGCCGGTTTCGGCGATACCGATCTGCTGAAGTATGCGAAGCAGGGTGTCATTATCCCGGTCGAAGATCTGATCGAAAAATACATGCCGAACCTGAAGAAAGTTTTCGAACTGGCTCCGGAATACAAGGCTATGGTCACTGATGAAAACGGTCACATCTGGGCTTTCCCGTGGATCGAACAGCTGGGTTATGAAAAGACCGCTATTCAGACCATCGGCAACATGCCTTTCATCAATACCGCATGGCTTGATTTCCTCGGCCTCCAGATGCCGGGTACCGTCGATGAATTCGAACAGGTCCTCATCGCTTTCCGCGACAACGCCGATGCCCTGAAGGCTGAATTCAACATTGACGGCGACATCATCCCGATGTCCTGCATCGTGAACGATGGCGACCAGGATCCTTATATCCTGATCAACGGTTTCGGCGAAGGCTATGGCGACCCGGACCGCGGCACCCATCTTGTCCTGACCGATGACCTGAAGGTCGTCTCCGTTGCCACCTCCGAAGGCTTCAAGAAAGGCACCCAGTGGCTGCACAAGCTTTATGAAGAAAAACTGATCGATCCTGAAGCATTCACTCAGGAATGGTCTACCTACGTTGCCAAGGGTAAATCCGGACGCTATGGTGTCCTCTTCTCCTGGGACGTTGCCAACATCGCCAAACTCGAAGGTTGGGCTCCGCTGCCGGCTCTGCAGGCTGACACAAAGAACATCACCCCGCAATCCGGTTCCTTCACCTCCGGTTTCAACCGCGGCCGCTGTGTCGTGACTGTCAATGCCAAGAACCCGGCTCTGATCGCTGCCTGGATCGACCAGATGTATGATCCGTTCCAGTCCCCGCAGAACAACTGGGGTACCTATGGTGAAGATGACGGCTTCGATATCTTCGTTCTCGGCGAAAACGAAAAGGGCGAAAAGATGCTGAAGCACGCTCCTCTTGGCGATCACTCCCCGGTGGAAGTCCGCGAAGCTGAATCCGTCAATGGTCCTCTGGCCATCCTGGACAGCTACTACGGCGTGTATGTCACCTGCCCGGATGACGCTCAGTATCGTCTGGACTGGATCAAAGATATCTACACTCCGGATATGAACTTCAAATACGCAATGCCGAACGTCTTCATGACCGCTGATGACACCAAGACCGTTTCCGACCTCTCCGCCGATCTGCGCAAGGTCGTCAACACCGCCAAGTCCGACTGGATCATGAACGGTTTCACTGAAGATGACTGGAACAAACTCCAGAGCGACCTGAAGGCTTACAAGCTGGATGATTATATTGCCATCTATCAGAAGTATGTAGATGCCTACTACGCTGACCAGAAATAAGCTTTAAATTATTAACCGATACCTTCCCCGTTTATCGGGGAAGGCTGTCTTAATAAGTTAATGGGAAGTTTTCTGCTGAATCATTTATAAAATATACAGAAAGATTCCCATTTGCTGATTAAACATGGCAAAATTTTAAAAATAAGTCAATAGATATGATTCCCTGTTGACGGAAACGAATATAATATCAATCATTATCGATAAAGCTTGGAGGGAATTTTGACCAGCGAAATTTTACGGGAAGCACGGCGCTACGAAGAAGTAGCCGAACAATATATCCAGAATACCGACCGGCCGGGATTCCATCTTTCCACCCGTGCCGGATGGATGAATGATCCGAACGGATTCAGTTATTATCAGGGACAGTATCATCTTTTTTATCAATATTATCCCTACGCGGTCAAGTGGGGCCCGATGCATTGGGGCCATGCGGTCAGTGATGATCTTCTTCACTGGACTTATCTGCCGGCTGCGCTGGCTCCCGATACGCTTCCGGACCGTGACGGCTGTTTTTCGGGCAGTGCGGTCGAACTCCCTGACGGGCGGCAGCTGCTGATCTATACCGGTGTCGTTGAAGTCGGAAGAGGCATGGGGGAACTGGAATCGGTCCGTCAGAATCAATGCATCGCCATCGGGGACGGGTTGAATTATGAAAAATACGCCGGGAATCCCGTGATCGATTCAGATACGGCGCCTGAAGGGTGCAGCAAGGAAGATTTCCGTGACCCGAAGATCTGGAAGGAAGCTGACGGCACATACCGCTGTATCGCGTCGATTCGTCCCGCGGACGGCAGCGGCATGATCCTGCTTTATTCCAGCCCGGATGGCATTCACTGGAAATTCGAAAGCATCCTCGCCGAGAACAAAAACCGCTTCGGAAAAATGTGGGAATGTCCGGATTTCTTTGAACTGGACGGAAAATATGTGCTGCTGACCAGCCCGCAGAATATGCTGCCGGAAGGGTTTGAGTATCACAACGGGAACGGTACACTCTGCCTGATCGGTGATTTCGACAAAGAGACGAAACAGTTCCATGATGAATTTGACCAGGCGGTAGATTACGGGATCGATTTTTACGCACCGCAGACACTGCTGGCACCCGACGGACGGCGGATCATGATCGGCTGGATGCAGAACTGGGATACACTCGCGATGATCCGCAACAAAGCCCGCTGGTTCGGGCAGATGACAATCCCGCGGGAGATCTCGATCCGGAACAACCGGCTGTACCAGTGGCCGATCCGTGAACTTGACAAATTGCGCCGGAACCGTGTTGAATACCGGGATGTAGACCTGGACGGTGAACTGAGGCTGGACGGGATCCGCGGACGGCAGATCGACATGACCGTAACGATCAGGCCGGCTGAGGGTGAAAAGATCTATGAAAAATTTGCCCTCTGGTTCGGGGAAAATGAGATCTATCATACATCCCTTAGCTTCCATCCGTCAGACTCCATTATGAAGATCGACCGCAAATTCTCCGGATCAAGACGGGCGGTGATCCATCAGCGCCGCAGCAAGGTCAGCCATCAGAACGGAAAACTGACGATGCGGATCATCCTGGACCGCTTCAGCGCGGAGATTTTCGTCAATAACGGGGAACAGGTGATTACCGCGACGATTTATACAGATCAGGAAGCTGACGGGATCAAATTTATCGCTGACGGGAAACTGGTCCTTGATGTTGAAAAGTATGAACTGGGCTGAGAACAGTCTGTAATCCGTATATAATCACAAAAATATCAGTCAGTGGTTGGATCATTGTACACGGCCACTGACTTTTTTTCATGAAGACATACCGCGGTTCTTTCAGCGGAACCGTTTCCTGCGATCATGAAAAAAAGGATATATGAAATCTCCGGATAAAAACAATGTGGTTTAAAAACACGAAAAATAATAAACACTGAAAATCTGCTGAAATTTACAGCCAACATTGATAATTTCTTTGTCAAACCATTCCAAATATGATAAAATCATAAAATGAGGTTTGGACCTTATGAGAAAAACGACATTTCAAAAATTATTACTTGAAAAAAAGTAGATTTTTGAGTGTAACAGAATCATTTATCATCAGGTATGATCATGGATAAAAACATTCAGGGTGCAACTGTATTAGCAAAAGAACCAATCAGGCTGCCATGGACTGTCGGATCATGCCAGCATATCGGTTCACGTAAGGAACAACAGGACTCTTTTGGGAAAAAATACGGAATTTTCCGGGATAAAACGGTTTTGTTGGCGGTCCTTGCCGATGGCATGGGCGGCATGAAGGATGGCGCTGAATTTTCCCGTATAACCGTACAAACTCATCTCGACCAATTCGAAAGCGCAATTAATAAATACGAAAACCCGAAAGATGTTTTATTATTCCTCGCACATGAGTCAAACTGTGCAGCAAACAAAATCTACAATCCGGACAAACCCGGCGGAACCACATTGATATCTGCCTTTTTCTATGACAATTATATGTATTTTCTTTCTGTCGGAGACAGCCGGATCAATCTGGTCCGAAATAACAAGACATTGCAGCTGAATCGGGAACATGTTTTTGGCGCGGTATTAGATGAAAGGGCCTGGATGGGATTTATTCCGCAAGAGGATGCCGACGGAAGCATACTGAGGGACCGGCTGTTATCGTCTGTGGGTGAGCCTAAAATCCGGAGACTGGATATCATCCGAAATCCGATTGAACTTTTGCCTGGTGACAGGATCGTTCTGATGAGCGATGGGATATACCGCACTCTGTCTGATGAGGAAATAATCAGTGATTTCACCCCGTCTCCGCAGGAATCAGCAGAGACGATCGTTGCTCATGTTGTGAGCAAAGCGAACAAGGATCAGGATAACAACAGCATTCTGATCGTCGAGAAGGTATGAGAAGGAGAGGGCAAGTTGATATTACTAATTGCAGGTTTTATTTTAACGCTTTTGGGAGCTTCGATGCTCATATATCTGGCGATTGGGACGATTCAGCTTCGAAAAGTAAAAAAGGAACAAGAAACAGTAACAGTAACAGTACCCGTATCTATACCCGTATCCGATCAAAATAGTGATATTTCAACGAAAACAGTCGATGTCTCTGTTGAATTTACTGATTTTCCGGACTCAATCCTGCAGACCGGTATCAAGATCGGGAATGCTCAGGATATCGGTGCCCGCAATGAACAGCAGGATTCATTCGGTATTTCCAATATGGAGGAGGATTTTGTTAAAAACAATGGGATTCTGGCAATTGTCGCGGATGGTATGGGCGGGATGAGCAACGGCTCTCAATATTCAAAACTCACCGTGCAAACTGCATTGCAGTCCTTTAACAATGAAAATTCTGAAAAAGATGATGAGACAACTTTGCTGAGAATTCTGAAACGAGTTACGGACGCGGTTGAAAATTCGGGCCTGGAAGGCGGCGGGTCTACATTAGTGGCAGTCTTAATTCGCGAAAAACTGCTGCATTTCATCTCCGTAGGTGACAGCCGCATTTACCTGATGCGCAACGGCGGTCTGATCCAATTGAATCGGGAACATGTCTATGGCCGTGAATTGGATGACATGGTAGCCAACGGGTTGAAAGATGCCGAGGAAGCTGCTGCTGATCCGCAGCGGGCAGCACTGACAAGTTTCATCGGTATTTCATCGGAAATGAAGGTCGACCGCAATATCCGCCCGATCCCTCTCTATTCCGGGGATAAGATTGTACTGATGTCTGATGGCATTTACGGCTTTATTTCTGAAGGGGAAATGAAAGAATTGCTGCTTCAGGAACCTATGGAAGCAGCGGAAGCGATCCGGAATGCGGTAGTGGCCAAACAGAATCCGCAGCAGGATAACCTGACGATCGTAATTCTGGAAATTTGAAAGGATCAATGATATGAAACGGATCATTCACATACTGCTTTGCGTTCTCATTTTACTGCCTTCTTTAACAAATATTGTCTGCGCTGCGGATTCTTATGGAAATTATACCGATATGACAAACAGTGTCGTTCGGGTCGTCGTATTTTGGGATGTCACATATAAATTCCCGGATGGTACGAAAAAAGAATATAAAGAAGATGCCTGGGCAACCGGATCCGGATTTGCGGTCGGGAAAAAGGGAGAATCTGTAACTTATTTTGTTACAAACAGACATGTGGTTGAAGATGATTTGAGCGGAACAACCAAAGATTTACTTGATGATTTCGGCAGAATAGTTAAAGCATCCTATAAATTTGCCGGCCGCTTTATTATGCTGGATGATAAAGGAACAAGATATCCGATCGAAGTAGTGACAGAGAATAAAGGCGGTCCTGATCTTGCGATCGTTAAACTGAAGGAACCCATTGATTTGAAACAGCCGGCGGTGCTGCATCCTTTTGAAGATCCACTGCCTTTGCAAGGCTCTCCCGTATGGTCGATCGGTTACCCGGCTGCTCAGAATTTGATTCTTGACACCGATGATGAAAAAGAAATTTTTAACTCTTCTGTTGACCGTATGTCTATTGGATCCGGTGTTTTCAGTGCTGTGATTGACGGTTCGGTTGCCTATGGCGGAGGGACGTTGATACAAACGGATGTGACGATCAATCACGGTAATTCAGGCGGTCCGTTAGTGGATGGAAAAGGCGGTGTTTTAGGCGTTTGTACTTACGGCGTCACAGTTGATGAGCAGGGAAATGTGATCCAGGGGATGAATTTCGCTGTCTCCGTCAATGAGGTGACGAAACTGCTTGATAAACACACAATTCCTTACCGGACGGTCAATAACAAAATCGGCAATCTTCCTATTTCTGTAAATCTGATCGTTACTATTCTCGCCGCGATAGGTGTCGCTGCCGTGATCGTATTGATCATAAGCGGAAAAGGGGATGATCAAAAAAAACCGGTTCCTGAAACCCCTTCGAATGAGCCGGACAGCAATATCCAGAATGCTCTCCCGCCGACACAGGGGTACAATCCGCCGGTTCCCCAACCCCCGGTTTCCCCTTCTTTCGGTTCAAGGTATTTGATAGGTATTACCGGTTCGCTTGCTGATCAGAAATTTGATATAACACCGGGGAAACGTGTTGTACTCGGACGGGATCCGCAGAAATGCAATATCATTTTCCCGCAGACAACAGAAGGTGTAAGCCGCGTTCATTGTGAGATATTCTTTGACGGGCAGACAACAACGATTCGGGATCTTGGTTCAAGTCACGGTACTTATGTGAAAGGGGTGAAACTTGAGCCGCAGAAAGAGTTTCGTTTACATCGTGGGCTTCCGATTGATATCGGTTCGGATAAAAACAGATTCGCTCTGCAATAAATAAAGCGGAGGGTTTTTCTGATGGCACAATATAAACAGTGCCCGGAGGAACATTATTATGATCCGGCGTTCTCTGAAGAATGACCGTATTGTTCAGAAAAATTGACAGTATCTGATAAAATTCGGGAAAATAGAGATTCGGAATGGCAATTCAGGTTACGGTAGTTATGTGAATGGGTGGAACCGGAAACGCAGAAAAAAGTTATTTTGCATCAAGCGCTTCCGTAATAAATTTAGGTAAAGACAGATTTGCTCTGTAATAAAAAAATGGAGGATTTTTCTTATGGCACAATATAAGCAGTGTCCGCAGGGGCATTATTATGACCCGACAATGTATAATACATGTCCGTATTGTTCAGGTGTAAGCAGGAGTGTCGATGCTCCCGGAGGGCTTGGCAGTTCAAGCACCATTCCTGTAAACTATCAGAACCAGAATGTAGTTCCCCCGACAGCAGATCCTGTGACTCCCGTAGGCGGATCTATTCCGACAATTGAGGTCGTGAATTCAAAGAAATCGAATTCAGATTCCGCCGGTACGACGAGTACTATTGGAGGTGCCACGGTTCCTGCTCCCATTAATTTTCCGAAGCCCAAAGAAAATGAAGATACGCCTCCGGAAGATGACACAAAATTCGTTGTCGGCTGGCTGGTAGCTGTTGAAGGGCCTTATCGCGGCCGGAGTTTTGAACTCTATAACGGATATTGTTCCATCGGACGGGAACAGGGCGATATCATTTTGAAAAAAGACAAACAGGTGTCAAGAGAAAAGAATATCAGCACTGTTTATGATTCGGCAAATAACTGTTTCTATATTACTGCCGGTGAATCAAGAAATGTAGCGCATTTTAATGGGAAGGCAATTCTTTCGGGCAGTTCGAAAGAAATGACCGCATATGATGAAATTAAAGTGGGAACTACGAAATTTATATTTGTGCCATTCTGCTGTGATAAATTCAGTTGGAGTGTTGAGGAGTAAGATTGCTGAATAAGCAGTTAAAGGAGAAGCTATGAAAAGAATTAATAAATTTTCCTTTGTCTTATTGATTCTGGCGGTATGTCTCGCGGTTTCCGCGTTTACAGCTGCCGCGGAGACAAAAGGCCCGCAATTGTTTGGGTATTATTTCAATAAAACGGACGGCACGTTTGATTCATTGATTTACGCGAAGTCGGATGAGCGTCTGACGAAATCAAATTTTTCTCAAAAAATCGGTGATGCTGAATATGCTCCCGAAAGTCTTTCGACATACAGTGACAGCAAATATTCCACTTCCTGGGTCGTTGTTATTGAATCGTTAAGAGGCTATCGGACACTGGAAAATTCCGTTCGGGCATTGATCAATAAAATTGTGGAAGGTATGACCGGCTCTGATAATTTGGCTATTTACACCACATATGGTGATAAATACGCGTTTAATTCAGATAAGAAAACCATTGATACGATCGTCAGCGATACCATGCGCAAGCAGGCACCGGATACTGATAAAAAATTGTACGATGCTGTTTATTCCGCCCTCCAAACATTGAAAACCGATTCAAAGCTGAACGAACACCGCTCTCTGGTTATTATTTCCGAGTTTGTGGATACAAATAGCGCTCATACTTTTGAGAGTGTGAGAACTATGGCCGCGGATTTTAATGGCACCATCTATGTTGTCGGTCTGACCCAGAATCTGTTGGGAAATAAACAAAACTTTGATTCGGCGCGTGTTCTCGCAGATGAAAACCCTTCCGGTGGAGCTTATACCCTGGATACGGTTGATGACGCTACAGGGAGAAGCATTGCCGATCAGATCCGCAATAATGAGGAATTCTGCCGTGTTCTTTCAACCCGTTTGGATACCATGAAACCCGCTGAAGGAGAGACCCCTCCTGTAGTTGTGACGATGCAGACGGGAAACATGCAGATCGACTCCAATTCTTTGACTGTCAAAAGCTCCGATTTTAATTCTGTTGTTTCGGCAGAGGAAGGTGCATCGTCAGAGGATGTTACGGTTATCACACCGGAAGTCGTTGAAGGTGAAGAAGAAGAAAATAAAAATCTGAAATATTATATCGGCGGCGCTGCCGCTGCGATATTGATCGCAGTTGTCGTCTTTTTGCTCATCAGAAAAAATCGTAAGAAACCAACGCCTCCTAAACCGCCTGTTACCGGAACTGCCGGCATCAGCGGTGGTACAAAACCGGTCTCTCAGGTTTCAAAAGTAACTCTCACTCTGACCAAGGTGGATACCGGAGAAGTATTCAAGGGTGAGATCACGGAATCTTCCATTAAAGCAGGGCGGGAACAGAAGCTTAAACTTACAGGTGACCCGGGCATTTCCAGTTCACATATGGAATTCATCTGGCAGAGCGGCGTAATGTATGTTCAGGATACCAAGTCACTTAACGGTACCTTTGTGAACAAAAAGAAAATTACCGGTGCTGTCCCGCTGCAGCAAAGCGATATTATCCACGCAGGTTCTTCTGATTTCCGTGTGAACTGGAAATCGAATTCCTGACATGTCAGCTATCGGCGGGTGTCCTGTAAAAAGTACAGGGCATCCGCCGGTTTTCAAAGCATTTATTATGAATTCATACAAGCATGATTTGAGGTCTGTGTTTGTATGAATTCACAGTGGGGGCTTTTGATGGGGCAAAATAACAACAAACAAATAAATATCTGTTTCGGCTGTATGGAACCGCTGCCAACCAACAGGCGGATCTGTCAGAAATGCGGATATGATAATTCGGTCGCTAAAAACGGTTTTGATATTCTTCCGGAAGGCACGATACTCAATGGCAAATACCTGATTGGCAAAGTACTGGGCAGGGGCGGTTTTGGCGTGACTTATCTCGGTCTTGACTTAACAAACCAAAGGCGATTGGCGATAAAAGAGTATTTTCCAATTGAAGTCAGTTCCAGAATTCCAACAACCAGAGATGTCATTCCGATGTCCGGAGCACAGCAGGATTTTGAGAAGGGTATTGTCGGGTTTAAGAGTGAAGCCGATATTCTTTCCCTGTTTAATAGTCCGTATATTGTGCATGTTTGGGATTTTTTTACAGAACATGGTACTGCTTATATAGTGATGGATTATGTCAAAGGAAACAATCTGACATCTGAAACGAAAAAGACCGGCGGCAGAATAAGCTGGCAGCGCATGCTGGAGCTGGTAAAACCGCTGATTTTCGTCCTTTACAATCTTCATGATGATAACCTGATCCACAGAGATATCAAACCGGATAATATGATCGTTGTCAAAGACGGCAAAAATCTGGAACATATGGTACTGCTTGATTTCGGGTCTGCCAGAAGTTATGCCTCTGATATGTCCAAGAAATTTACGGCTTTGGTAACTCCCGGATTTGCGCCGATTGAACAGTACAGCTCCAAAAGCAGACAGGGTCCTTACACGGATGTATACTCGTTATGCTGTACGATCTATGCGGCTATCCTTGGAGAAAAGCCGCCTGCCTCAACAGAACGGCTTGACAGGAATGCATCTGTCAAATCTTTGCGTTCCTCAGGAATCGATATTCCGGAAAATATCGAAAGAGCTCTGATGCACGGAATGGCATTAAACAGCAGTGAACGAACGCAAACCATGAAGGAGCTGTACATAGAAATGTTCGGTGAATGGCCTCTCGATGAGGCTCCCGAGCCGGAAAAACTGCCTAAGACTGTAGCTCCGAAAAACCAGACTCCGGCTCCCGATCCGAATATTTTGTATGAATCCGCAAAAATGGCAATGATGACCCGTACTCCGGATGGATATACAAAAGCGCTTGGTCTGCTTTTGCGTATTCCCGGATGGCGTTCTGCTGATATGCTTGCTGATAACTGCAGACAAAAACTTACCGAATACGGGATCAACTATCAGCAGTTTGATAACAAATATTACGATGCGATAAATAAAGCCTCGATGAATAATTATGATGGTTATCAGATGGCGGTCATTACGTTACAGCAGATACCGGGATGGCGGGACGCGGATGAATTGCTGTCTCAATATCAAAATATAATCACTCAGCAAAACAGAGCCTATGAACATGGCAAGGAGTTGATGTATCGGAATGATACAGGTTCTCTTGAGAACGCTATTAAAGAATTTCAGACCATCCCAGGATGGCTGGATGCGGATGAACTGAAGGAAGAATGCCGGAGGAAGCTTGCCGCTCCGCCAGAAAAACCGCCGGTTGGCGGCGATAAGACGGAAAATCAAGAACATACTTCGGTCATGGTCTGGATCGCTGTGATCGTTTTATTGATCATAGCTATTTTGATCATAGATTATGTCGTTCGGAAGAATGGCAGCATAATTAATTTGTTTTACAACGATGTCGTATTGCCGTTTCTTTCACTCTTTTTCTGAAAGAATGGCAGGAATAACTAAAAAAATACACATGGAGGTGTAAATATGCCATTGCTTGATATTTATAAAAACTGTATAAAAAAATATGTGGTGTTTGATGGACGCGCGAGGAGGAAAGAGTATTGGTATTTCTTCCTGTTTAATTTTTTGGTTACGCTTGCGTTGACCATACCCGCTGTGCTATTTTATTATTACGGAGAACAGACAGCCTTCTCTATTTTCGTGAGTGTAATAGTTTTGTATAACTTATTCGTTTTACTTCCGTCCCTGTCAGTGATGGTTCGGCGTCTTCACGATGGAGGTAAAAGCGGGGCGTGGGTATTTATTTTGCTGATTCCCACTATCGGAGCGGTCATAATGTTTATCTGGTTGATTGAAGAAGGTCATCAGGGTTCAAATCTGTATGGTCCCGATCCGAAAGATCCGGCGCCATTCCCTGTTCAAGTTACTTGTATGAGCGGAAAGATTGCAGGAAAGACTGTATCCGGCGTAAAAATTTATATCGGCAGGGATTCCGGTAGCTGTCAGCTGGTTTATCCTGAACAAGAACTCGGTGTCAGCCGTAAGCATTGTGTTGTTCGTTCGAAAAATAATTTAATAGAGCTTGTTGATTTGAATTCGAGTAACGGGACTTTTCTTTCAAACGGCACTCGTTTAACGCCCAATGTGCCTGTCATTCTGAAGTCCGGAGACAGCTTTTATATCGGAAATCCAATGAATATGATTTCTGTCAAAATGGATTGAATTTGTTCATTGCTTGAATAAAATGAAAGTATCGGCAGCAGCTATGGCGGCGGATAAGGTATCAATTGGACTGCAGATGAGTCATATTATGCACACAAACCGGTGAGCAGGGACAGTCATTGATAAAAAATCCAGTATGTATCAGCATACTAAGAAAAAACAGGGAGGCGGAACCATGACGATGCTGGAAGCTTACAAAATCTGTATCAAAAAATATGTGAAGTTTGATGGGCGGGCAAGGCGGAAAGAATATTGGTATTTTAATATTTTTAATGCTCTGATCAGTGTAATTATTGCATTACCGTTATTGCTGCTTTATGTATCAACAGAGAATGAAATCTTTCTTTTCCTTAGCTATGGATTACCGGGGCTATATGAATTATTCATTTTCCTCCCGAGCCTCGCTGTAACGATCCGTCGTCTTCATGATGTCGGAAGGAGCGGTGCTGCGATTTTTATTTCCCTGATTCCCGCTGTCGGTGAGATCATATTGTTTATCTGGCTCATCGAAGAGAGTCATCACGGAACCAACCAGTATGGTCCTAATCCGAAAGAGATCGAGCCGCCCGTATACGGAATGCCCGCCCCTCCAAAGATTCCTTTGGACACAGGGAGCATTAGTGTCGTTTGCGTCAGCGGAGCTATGGCAGGAAAAAGTGTATCCGGTTCAGCGATCAATATCGGCAGAGATCCGGGCCGCTGCCAGCTTGTTTTTCCTGAAAGGGAACCCGGTGTCAGCCGTCTTCATTGTATGGTTCTTCAGAAGGGAAATTCCATAGAACTTGTTGATTTGAATTCCAGCAACGGCACTTTCCTTTCAAACGGTTATCGTCTGACACCCAATGTGCCTGTTTCGCTGCGGAGCGGAGACAGTTTCTATGTCGGAAATCCGTCAAACGTGATATCTGTCAGAATGTAAAAATATGTTCATTTTATGAATACAAAAAAAGAGGAATGGAAAATGACAAAATTTTTTGGACATCGGGGATACAGCGGTAATTATCCTGAAAACACCATGCTGGCGTTTCAAAAGGCTATTGAAGTCGGAGCTGCGGGAATTGAACTGGATGTACAGTTTAGTAAGGATGGAAAGCTGGTTGTGATCCATGATGAGACACTGGACCGAACCACGACAGGCAGCGGGCGGGTAAAAGATCACAGCCTCGCAGAATTGAAATCACTGGATGCGTCTTATAAATTCACCGGGCAGTACGGTTTCAACCCCATACCGACATTGGATGAAGTGCTTGCATTTATGGCAGATAAGGACGCGGAAACAAACATTGAATTGAAAACCGGTGTCTATGAATATGAAGGGATCGAAGAAGCGGTTTTAGATTGTATCCGTAAGCATAATGTCTCGGAAAAGGTCATTATTTCAAGCTTCAACCATTTTTCCGTGCTGCGGATGCGTGATTTGGCTCCGGATCTGAAATGCGGTTTTCTTACTGACTGCTGGCTGATCGACGCCGGAAAATATGTGAAAAATCAGGGGATCCCCTGCTATCATCCGAATTTCCATAACCTGACACCGGAAGTCACCGCGGAAATCAAACAATACGGTCTGGAGATCAATACCTGGACAGTCAACACTCTTGAGGATTTCAACTATCTCGAAAACCTTGGCGTGGACATTGCTATCGGTAACTATCCGGAACTGATATTAAAATAAGCAATTCAAAATAGACAACTCACACGATGGCAGGTCTCTGAGGCCTGTCATCATGTTGTTTCTGAGAATTGGGAGTTTAAATGGAGCTGAATTATTGTTATGGCTGCATGGAACCGTTACCCCGGAAGGTAACGCGCTGTCCGCATTGCGGTTATGACAATACAAAGCGCCGGAATCCTGATGATATTCTTCCGGAAGGTTCCATCCTGAATGGCAAATATCTGGTCGGGAAAATGTTGGGACGCGGCGGTTTTGGCGTCACCTATCTCGGCCTTGAGCTGAACCTGCTGGTTAAAGTAGCGATCAAGGAATATTTCCCCATAGGCGTCGGGATCCGTTCTCCTTATACGGGTATGGTGCAGCCCGTTTCTTCACTTTCGGATCCGGAAGACTTCCGGAATGGTCTGAATGAGTTTCTGAAAGAAGCGCGCACGCTCGCCTTATTCAACTCGCCATATTTTGTCCACGTCCGTGAATTTTTCAATGAAAACGGTACAGCATATATCGTAATGGATTATGTTGAAGGAATCGGGCTCGATCAGGAAATCAGTAAATACGGAAAAATGCACTGGCAGCGGGTTTTGTCCCTGATGAAGCCTCTGATGCTTGAATTGGACAAGATGCATAGGCTGGAGCTGATCCATCGGGATATCAAGCCCGGAAACATCCGCCTGACAAGAGATCCCGGCAGCGGCGGGGAACGTCTGATCCTGCTGGATTTCGGCTCAGCGCGGCATTTTATTTCCGAAAATGTGACAAAAACCTATACAGCTATGGTCACGGCCGGATTTTCTCCGTTTGAACAATACAGTGAGAAAAGCCGCCAGGGGCCTTATACCGATGTCTACGCGGTTTGTGCGACCATGTATTCCGCAATAACCGGGACGGTTCCTCCTGCCGCGCCGGACCGGATCAGCGGTGAGGCGGAGCTGCAGCCCCTCAGTTCCTTTGGGCTGGATGTTCCGGAAAAAGTTGAAAAGGCTATTGCTCATGGATTGGCAATCCGAAGGGCTGATCGCCCCGGTTCTATGAGAGACCTCTGCAATGAGCTGGAAGATGGGGTACCGGAACAGGATCCTGAGGAACTGCTTTACCTTGACGCAAAACGGCTGATGATTTCCGATTCAGCAGATGATTATCATAAAGCTTTGGAATTGTTTGGAAAGATTCCCGGTTGGAAAGACTCTGACGAACTGGCAGCCGAGTGCCGGAGAAGAATCGCAAAGCTCGAGTCTGAAACGGTAATTGCTGAACCGGAAACGCCTGTTGTTCAGGAATTGAAAACCTCACCTTCCGGGAAGAATCTCCGGATCCCGGTTTTGATCGCCTTGGTACTACTTGCAGCAGCCGGATTTTTTGTTTTTTACGGGCTGCATGTGAAAGAAAGAAACCAGACCGCAACCCAAACCGCTGCTTCTTTTGTTCAGACAACTGATGCGGAAGAAACTGTATCTGCTGAGAAAACAAGTATCGCCGGAACAAAGACGCTGGAAGCGTTACTTGCGGAAGAGAAAAGTGCCGTGGAATCGAGGACTCAGGAAGCAATAATAATTGAACAGACAAGTGCCGCGCAAACAAAGACGCAGGCAGCCGAATTCGCTGTACAAACCGATACCGCAATAATGAAGACACAAGAGCCAATATATTCAGAACAGACTGTTATCGCCGGGACAAAGACACAGGAAGCGATCATTGCGGAACAGACCCGCATCGCCGGGACAAGAACGCTGGAAGCGATCATTGCGGAACAAACCCGCATCGCCGGGACAAGAACGCTGGAAGCGATCATTTCGGAACAGACCCGCATCGCCGGGACAAAGACACAGGAAGCGATCATTGCAGAACAGACCCGCATCTCGGGTACAAAGACACAGGAAGCGATCATTGCGGAACAGACCCGCATCTCGGGTACAAAGACACAGGAAACGATCATTTCGGAGCAGACCCGTATCGCGGGTACAAAGACGCAGGAAGCGATTATTGCAGAACAGACCCGTATCGCGGGTACAAAGACGCAGGAAGCGGTAAACGCTGAACAGACCCGTATCGCTGAAAAAAAGACACAGGAAGCGATCATTGCGGAACAGACCAGTATTGCGCAGATCAAAACGCTCGAAGCGATTGCTGCTGTTCAGACGATGATTGCCGAGACCCAGAACGCGATCCATGTGCATGAGACAGAGGCTGCTTTTCAGAAAACGCAGGATGCGATCAATCTGGCATTGACCAGAGTAATACAGACGCAGCAGTCACTGGACGCAACAAATACAAAAGCCGCGGAACCGACAGCAACTCCGATCCCTACAAACACACCGAGACCGACAGCTTCAAATACGCCGGTACCGACCAGGACACCTACAGTAACACCGACGAAACGGCCGACGGCGACAGCAACAAAACGTCCAACCTCGACACCGACCAAACGTCCGACCTCAACACCGGCTCCTTCGAAATCAAAGCCTGCTGTCGGGTCATTCCTGTATTTCGGCTCTTATGAGCAGGATAATAACAAGTCGAACGGGAAAGAATCGATCCGCTGGAAAGTTCTGGATGTTCAGGGAAACAAAGCTCTGCTGTTGAGTACGCAGGTCCTTGATGCCCAGCAATTCCATAATAAAGCAGATATCGGCGGAGGATGGGCTGCTTCCAAATTGCGCAGCTGGATGATGAATGATTTTTATAACAGCGCTTTTTCCGCCCGCGAAAAGAATGCGATCCTGAGAACCGCACAGCGGGCTACTTCAAAGGATACATCCGATGATTATGATACTGTTTTCGTCCTCAGTACGGAACAGGTGAAAAAATATCTGACAAGAACATCAGACCGCCAATTTTCTGCCTCAGCATACGCTATAAAAGCACGCAAAGTTTTCAGAGGGGCGGATGGTTATTATAACTGGTGGACAAGATCGAACCATGTTGAAAGCGGAAGCTTTTGGAAAGACCAGATCGATATCGTCAGAAAATATGGCGAAATTGCCTATACAAAACCAACAGATGCTGATTGCGGCATTCTGCCGGCAGTTTGGATCGACATTTCGGCATATATGAATTTATAACAGGATCTGCTGACTGCAAAAAGCACAATAACGAACGGGAAAAAATCGATGGCCGCAAAATTATTCAGGAAAAATTGGTTTTTATTAATAACAGTATTGATTACCGCAGCCGCTTTCGGATGCCGGCTTGTTTACTGTCATTGGGGATATCCGCTGCGCCTGCAACCGGATGAGCATGCTATCGTGGATAAAGCCATGGAAATGCTCAGCCGTCATTCGTGGGAGGCAGACCAGTATAATCGTCCTGACCATTTTGAAATCAAATGCAATTCGATCATTTTTACGGCTCTGTCATGGATGAAATTCCATAAGCCGGCTTATGAAGCGTTTCCGGAATATACAACTTATTTTTACCTGCGCGCGCGTTATTTTTCAGCAGTCTTCGGGACAGCACTGGTTCCGCTTGTCGGTGCGCTTGCGGGGCTTCTGGCAGTTTCTTTTGAGGATCGGCATAAAAAAATCATTCAGTTTTTTTCAATGTTTTTCACCGCGTTTCCGGAATTGTTCATAGAGAACTCATCCTACGCGACTCCGGATATCGTACTGACCTTTTTTGTTACTTTATTCGCGTATTTAGGTGTCCTGTACCTGAAAAATGGCAGCCGGAGATATCTTTATTGTTGTATGGTCATTATCGGGATAGGAATCACAATAAAGTATCCTGCGGCTCTGCTTGCACTTCCGTTTGCGTATATGTTTATCATCCGCGAATTCTTTTGCAGTGACCATGAAAAGAACAGCTTTTGGATCATTCCGAAATATGCCTGCATCAGTATCGGGGTGATTTTTCTTACCGTTTTCATAATTGCTCCGAACCTCATCACCAACCTTGAGGCTGTGATCAAAACACTGCGGATGGAAGCACGGGATTTTCATGTCGGCGCGGATGGTTTAGGCTTTTGGGGCAATCTGAAATTTTATTTTCAATATATTTCCGCCGATATCGGTACCATCAGTCTGATACCTTTTTTTATCGGCCTTATCCGGGTGCTTTGGAAGCGGCAAAGGGAATACCTGATATTGACGATCGGATTTGTTTACTGGATATGTATGAGTGTCCTGAGCCTGCATTGGGTGCGCTGGGGTATTCCGATGTTTATTTTTTATAACCTCATTTGCGCCATCGGGCTCGGTACCGCGTTTGAAATTGCGGATAGTTTATCGTTACGCAGTAAAGTTTTCTCGTCTTTTGGCAAGGCATTCATGATCCTGTTCTCCGCGCTTCTCATTGTTAACGTCGGTCTTGCCGCGCTTGCGAAAGTAAAATACAGTACGATCCCGGACACCCGGCTGATCACGTTAACTGAAATGCCGGCACGCGGCATTACCGCGGAAAACAGCGCGTACGAATCTTATACGCCTTTTGCGCCCAACGGCAGCGGGGCCAATGCTGCGATCGGCAGTTTTCATTTCACGGATTCGGGTTTGAAAATAGGCATTGAGCATGCCCTGAAAAAATATTATATCAGTACGGATTCATACCGCAACAGGTATTTTGCTGATCCGGAAAAGTATCCCGATCAGGTGAAGCTCTTCAACGCCCTGGATGCTGAGTATAATGTGGTTTATACCATTATCGCGGATGGAAATTTTTTTGTGGAAGGCGATGTGTTCAAAAGTATCCCGAAATCCGTGGCTTATCTGAAAGGAAAGCAAACCGGGATCGGTGTGGATATGAACGTTTATGATCTTGCCCCGGACCCCGTTTATATCCTGATCCAATCGCCTGAAGGGTCTTACTTATCTGTAGATGATGCCCAATTGGATCTGAACGGTGCTTACTATCCGGCTCTTTCCGAAGAACCGTTTTTGTGGGTCCGCTATGGTTTGGATGACAGCAGTAACGACGCGGTCTTGTCTTCACGAAGCGGCTGGGCGCTGGACGTTCGTGATGGTGAATTTACAGAAGGCACTTTGATCCACCTGTTTCCTGCTTTGGGAAATTCGACCCAGCAGTGGGATATCCTGGAGGATGGCGAATCTGCTTATTTCCTTTGCGGTGATCAGATGGCGCTGACACGCCGCGGAACTCAAATCGTTATTGAACCATTTGAGTCCCTGCCGGAACAGCAATGGGTCGTCCGCCGTCATTTTATAAATTCGTGATCGAAGACACCTGTGTTATTTCGGCATACAATGAAAACAGGGCTGTTACCTGTCATATGCAGCAGCCCTGTATTCGTGATTTTGCGGATAGGTTTACTGAATTATAGAATTATGAACCGCCGAGCGTGTATTCATTACTGTGATTTACCGGTTTGGTGAGTCCGTACATCTGCTGCCAAAAGTCTTCATCATCTGTGAGTTCATAGACGTGCCAGCTGCCATAGACCTCGTATTCGAGATTATTCAGGTTCAGGCTGATCCAAAGATATTCTCCGTTTGAAAATTCCATGCTGACCCCGTTATAGTTATCGGTAACCCAGATATCGCTTTCTTCCAGAATTCGGACCTTTGTAAAAGCATCCACAAATGAGGCGATCTCTTCGGGAGTTTCCAGAAGGGCTTCATCTCTTGCGCCTCCGTGATCGATCCATAATCTGACGGCAATCGGCGGCTCTTCTTTGATATTTTCCAGATTTTTGTTGTTCAGCACCCGGTAGACATGATCTCCTGCTTTCGGGAGATAAATCGGCGGCATTTCTTCTTCAGTCAGGGCTGATAAAACTTCAACGCATATATCATTGGGTTTGTTTTCAGCTGCGAACTGCCCGCCGCGATAATGTGAGGTCGATTTCCCCGGCGCGAGCGGGGTGTCCTGTCCGTTGAAAACACCGGTTGCCGTTTCCATTTCTTCGCCGTTTTTGTCAAGAAAATGCAGCCTGTATTTGATTTCCATAATGCCGGCATTACTGTTATTTGTCAATTCGGTATCGATCTGGAAGATGACGCTGCCGGTTTTATCATTGTATTTATAATTCGTGTTTGTTACCTTTGCTTCAATTTGGGCGGCAGGATCATTTTCGCTTTGCGCGGAAGCAATTCCGGTCAGGATCATCACCAATGCCGTCATCAGGATAAACAAATTTTTTCGTGTATTCATTTACTCTCCTTTTTCCTGAAAAAGTACTTTTATCATCACTTTTATTAATCATACGCCGAATTCATGAAAAAAGATTCAATAAATTCTTATCGGCTTATGATTTCCTGTTGTAAAATAACGTATTAGTGATGAATGCTCAATAAAGAGCTGTTATAACGAAATTGACAGAGGTGATGAAAAATGAATTTTGAAAAACTTGTAATATTCCTGATGATTTTTGTTTGTGCTGTTGTTCCTGTTTGTGCACAGGAAACCGATACGATTGAAATGGTGACATATCTGGACGGACTGGACCGGGAAGTCAGTGTTCCCTCGGAAATCACATCCGCAGTGACGCTGGCTCCTTCTTTAACTGAGACCCTTTATTTCCTTGGAGCCGGAGATCTCATCAAAGCTGTTGATATCAATTCAGATTATCCGGAATCTGTGTCAGAACTGGAAAAAGTGACGTCATGGGATACGGGTGTAAATTATGAACTGATCCTTTCGCTGGACCCGGATATCGTATTCGCTTCTGAAATGACATCGCTGGATGATATCAGCAATATGGAAGATCTTGGCCTGACGGTTTACTGCGTGAAAAACCCCGCGGATTTTTCTGAATTGTTTGAAACGATTCTGACCATCGGCGGTGTGGTCGGCAGGGAAGAAGAAGCGGTTTCATTGGTTGAAAACCTGAAATTGCGTGTAGAGAAAGTGAAAGCTGCGATGGATGGCTGTGAAGACCGGGCTCTGGTTTTCTACGAACTGGACGCGACGGATCCTGCCAAACCCTGGACGGCGGGCAAAGGTACCTTTATTTCCGATATTATCGGCCTTTCCTGCGGGGAAAATCTGGGCGATTCCCTTGACGGAGCATGGGTCCAGATCAGTCTTGAGGCGCTGATCCAGGCTGATCCGTCGGTCATTCTGCTCGGGGACGCCGCGTATGGAAATTCACCGGAGGCGGTCGCTGCCCGCACCGGCTGGGATGGCATTTCAGCCGTAAAAGAGGGAAAGCTGTTTGAATTTGATGATAATCTTGTTTCCCGCCCCGGCCCCCGCCTTGTAGAGGGTCTTGAAGTGATCGCGAAGCTGCTCCATCCGGAACGGTTTGAGATCGGTCAATAACAATCGATTAATGCGGAATAAAATACAATTTGCCATGGTGTGGCTCTCCATGGCAAATTGTTTTATTACAATTAAATGATACGCGGGATGATAATGAGTCCTTCTTCCGGATCATCAAGGACCCGGACGGGAATATCATAAACCGCTGAGAGTAAATCTTCCCTCAAGACTTCACGAGGCTCTCCGATGGCCGCGATTTTCCCTTTATCCAGGATCGCGATCCGGTCCGCAAACCGGGCGGCCAGATTCAAATCATGAATAATAAAAACAGCGGCAATGCCTTCAGAATGGCAGATTTCCTGTTCCAGTTTCAGCAGCCTGACCTGGTAATGGATATCCAAAGAGCTGGTGGGTTCATCCAGGATCATCACCGGGGCATTTTGAGCCAGGGCACGGGCGAGAATGACGCGCTGCTGTTCTCCGCCGGAAAGTGCAGAGACTTCCTTTGTACTGAGGTTTTCCAGTCCCGTAACGCGGATGGCACGTTCGATGATCTGCTGATCGTTGTCACTCAGTTTCCCGTACCAGTTCAGGTAAGGTGTACGGCCATGGCTGACGGTTTCAAAAACCGTATAGCCCGCGGGAAGTGATGCTGCCTGCGGGACAACCGAGATGAGCCTTGCGCGTTCCCGCACACTCATCACAGACAAATCTTCACCGTCGAAGGTGATTCTTCCCCCGCGCAGCGGCATCAGTCCGGTCAGACCGCGGATGAGCGTCGTTTTCCCCGCACCGTTTTTTCCGATGACAGCGAGCATTTCGGATTTCCGGATCTCCATGGAGATATCATGAAGAATATCCGGATTCTGTCCGTAACCAAGGGATATATGATCGAGTTTGAGCATGGCTATACCTTCGCCTGGCTGGAACGGTTGAGGATCCAGAGAAAAAACGGTGCACCGGTGACCGCGGTGATGACGCCGACGGGAATTTCCTGAGGAGCGAGGAGCACCCGGGCCAGAAGATCCGAAAGCGATAGCATCAAAGCACCTCCCGCGAAAGAGAGCGGGATGAGGCTGCGGTAATCGCTGCCGGTCAGGATGCGCAGCAGATGCGGAACGATCAGACCCACGAAGCCGATCACCCCGGTACAGGCAATGGCTGCCGATGTGGTGAGCGTGGCATAAATGATGAGCCGTATGCGGACTTTATTGACCGGAATTCCCAGCTGGATCGCCTGATCGTCACCGAATTGCAGGATGTTCAGCGGATAAGCATAGCGGAGCTGGCCGGTAATTCCGATGAGGATCAGCGGAGCGGTGAAAAGGATGCGGTCCCATCCTGCGATCCCTCCGCCGCCAAGCATCCAGGAAAAGGAGCGTTTGATTTCCAATCCGCTGATGAGGATCCAGACAGAGCTCAAAGCTGAAGCGAAAGCGTTGACTGCGGTACCCGCGAGGAGCAGGCCCGTTATATTCAGATATCCGCCCATCCTTCCCAGGTTGAAAACCAGAAATACCGTGATTATGGCAAAAACAAAGGCAAACAGTGGTACCATAAAAGCGGAAAGCTTGCTGTACTGCCAGGGAATGGACATGGCAATGATCGCTCCGAGGCCCGCGCCGGAGGAGACCCCGATGAGGTACGGGTCCGCAAGAGGATTGCGGAAAAGCCCCTGATAACAGGCCCCGCTGCCAGCCAGAGCCGCTCCGGCGAGACACATCATCAGCATGCGGGGGATCCGAAGCATAAATAAAATGGTGTCCGTGCTGCGGAGGTTTGCGGGAACCGGCTTGTTTCCCAGACGGCAGCCGAGCACTGTCAGTACCTCTGCCGCGGAAATGGGAACACTGCCAAACAGGATGCTGAAAATGATCGTGACAGCGAGGCACACGATCATGATGATGGCGATCAATCTGGCTGAATATTTCATTTTTGTTTCCGGTGGCTTAGGTTCCGGAGTTGATCCGGAATATCGGGAGCAAGCCTTATGTTTTATGATCAAATCCGCGGTACGGAGAAAACTGAGTCAATGTTTCCGGCCCTGATCATACAGTAAGATTATACCGCGTTAATCGATTTGTACCTGATGAGCGGAAAATGAAAATAAGGAGACTGATCTGTGATGAAGTTTTCAAGAATACCGGGTATCAATGAAGAAGTAAGAGCGGAAGCCGCAAAACGGCAAAAACTGCTGACGAAACCGACAGGTTCCATGGGAAGGATGGAAGAACTTTCCATCGATATCGCCGGAATGACGGGGATCGTCGCTCCGGAACTGAAAAAGCGTGCTGTTTTCCTGATGGCGGCTGACCACGGAATCGCACAGGAAGGCGTAAGCCCTTATCCTGCCGAGGTGACGCCGCAGATGGTAATGAATTTTCTCAATCACGGAGCTGCCATCAACGTATTGACAAAGCAGGCTCACAGTGAAGTTGTGATCGTGGATATCGGCGTAAATTACGATTTTCCGGATCTTCCCGGATTGGTACGGCGGAAGGTGGCAAAAGGGACCGCCAACATGCTTCACGCTCCCGCGATGACGCCGGCCCAGGCAGAAGAAGCGATCCAAATCGGTATGGATGTGCTCAATGAAGCCGCGGACAAAGGGCTGCAGATGGCCGCTACCGGGGAAATGGGGATCGGAAATACAACTTCCGCCGCGGCAATCACAGCTGTCCTGTGCGGTAGGAAACCAGTTGAGGTGACAGGACGCGGGACCGGCTTGGATGACGCGGGTTTGATGCGGAAAGTTGCGGTTATTGAAAAGATTCTGGCGGAACGTGAACCTGATGCGGCTGACCCGATGGATGTGCTGTGTAAGATCGGCGGATTGGAAATCGCAGGTATGGCCGGTGTGACGATCGCCGCTGCTTCCCGACGCATTCCGCTCGTGATGGATGGGCTGATCTCAACCGCTGCCGCCGCTCTGGCTGACGCACTGGTTCCCGGTGTGCGGAATTATCTGATCGCCGGGCATCGTTCTCCCGAGATCGGCCACAAAGTCCTGTTGGATAAACTTGGGAAATATCCGTTGCTGCAGCTCGATTTGCGTGTAGGAGAAGGGACAGGTGCCGCCTTATCCTTCCATATCATCGATGCCGCCAATAATATCCTGCGGGATATGGCAACCTTCGAATCCGCGGGCGTCAGTAACCGGTAACGGATAATAAAAATGCGGGAGTAAGAAAATTCAGGCTGTATTCGCCGTAACAGATAATTCATTTAAAAAAGCTGTCAGAAATAATATGATTAATGTGATTAAAGTCATAAGAATCAGTTAAAATAATACTATTGTTGTAGGTTGTAAATGTATTAGTTTATCTGAAATCGAGGTGAATCGTGAAACTGCTGCAGGATCGTATTGTCCGGGACGGGAAAGTATTACCGGGAAATATCATTAAAGTTGATGGTTTTTTGAATCATCGGGTAGATATTAATTTGCTGAAGGCTCTGGCGGATGAATTTTATGCTGTTTTTGCAGAAGATAAGCCGACACTTATTCTGACAATTGAAGCGTCCGGTATTGCACTTGCCACGGTTGTGGCGGAACGGTTCGGTGTTCCTTTGCTTTTCGCGAAGAAAGCCAAGTCTGATAACATCGAAGGCGGCCTTTACAAGAGCGAGATTTTCTCGTTTACCTATAAAAAGACGGTGAACCTCATCGTTTCTGCCGAATGGCTGGGTGAAAATGAGCGTGTGCTTGTGATCGACGATTTCCTCGCTAATGGGGAAGCGCTCCGCGGTGTGATCGACATTGCCCATCAGGCTAACGCGGAAGTCGTGGGTGTGGGCATTGCAATCGAAAAAGGTTTCCAGCCCGGCGGTCAGAAGCTTCGTGATGCGGGATATAAGCTGCATTCCCTGGCTATCATTGACAAAGCTGACGAAAACGGTATCACTTTCCGGGAAGAATAAGCTGTAAAAGTAAGAAAAAAAGGTTGTTTTATCAGCTGCATAACCTTCTGCGATCTGCGAAGATGCTGATAAAGCAGCTTTTTTTATTAAAAGTTCATAAGTTTCCTGTTAGAAATTGTTTTTTTTCGGAAAATGCATATATAATTTTTAACAGAGGAAGAAAATGGAAGAACAGACAAATCAAACAACAACTGAAAACAAAAACGTAAAAAATTCAGCCGAAGGAGAAAAGAAAGGCTCCGGGTCAAAAATCATATTGATCATTGCCGCGGTCGTTCTGGTCCTGGCGGGTTTGATTTATTTGTTTATCCGTCTGGGTCCTGAAACAACCGGGCAGATCCGCGATGTTACGCTGGTCATCACCGCGCTGGAAGGGATCGTAACAACAGCGGCTTTTGTTATTTTATGTATTCAGGCTGCGAGATTGGTAAACTTTCTGAAATATGAGATCTCGCCCATTTTGAAAACAGCTGACAAGACCGCAAAGAAGCTGTACGGAACCGCGTCATTCCTCAGTGACCAGGCAGTTGAACCTGCTGTGAAAGCGGCTTCGACGGTTTCCGGCATCAAAAGCGCGGCAGATACCGTTCTGTCCGTCTTCAAAAAATAGCATGATGGTGCTTCCGATAGGTATCGGAAGACATGAAAGAGGAGAAAAGAAATGTCAGATAGAAGTGGATATGGTTCATTTTTTGTAGGGTTCCTGGCCGGAGCGATCGCAGGCGCTATTGCGACGGTTCTTTATGCACCGAATTCCGGAGAGGAAACCAGAGCTGTCCTTGGCGAAAAGAAAGATGAAATTCTGAGCAAGGCAAATGTCTCTGTCGATGATGCTTACAAGCAGGCTGAAACAGCTGCCCGCGAAGCACGCGACCGTTTTGAAGCACTTGCCAGCACCACCCGCCGCCGTGCGGAAGATCTCACCCGCCGCGGACAGGTGATCCTTGAAGAGCAGATCCATAATTTCAAGAAGTCTGCTGAAGAGGAACAGCCGGAGCAGGAAGAGATCCTGATGCCGGAAGAAAAAGAAGCTCCTGCTGAAGAAGAAAGCTCAGAAGAATAAGATCTTATTTCGAATTCAGATTTTTTATCAGACAAGAAAAAGCGGACTTTATCCGCTTTTTTTTGTCTATATCCATGTATTAATCCATTAATTCGCTAATGTATCATAAATACCCCAAAAAATCAAAATGCATGTATAATGTATATAGGTTGGAATTGTAATTTTGTTTTGAAGGATCATTCAGCAATTATTGCAGTTCCCGGAATATTATCAGTTCCATAGAACTCACTTTATACCTGTTTAGGAGGATGGTGATGAGTAATACAACGTTGTGGTTGGTCATCGGTCTGATTTGCGGTCTCGCATCTCTGGGCGTTGGCCTTTATTACTTCTTCTGGGTGAAGAAGCAGGATGACGGTACTGCCCGTTCACGGGAAGTTGCCGGATGGATTCGTAATGGCGCCCGCGCTTATCTGAAGAAGCTCTATGCAGCTCTGATTCTGGTTGCCGGTGTCATGGCTGTTATTTTGGCTGTTGTTTATTCCATTGAAGGCCAGCGTGGGATCCCGACAGCGATTTGTTTCCTTTTCGGTGCTGCCTGCTCCGCAGTAGCCGGGTACCTTGGTATGGAAGTCGCGGTTTTGGCGAATGTCCGCTCCGCTGTTGCTGCTTCTAAAGACCTGAACACCGCTTTCAATGTCGCGTTCAAAGCCGGTGCAGTCATGGGCTTCGCCGTCGTCGGTGTCGCAACCGTCGGTATGTGTTTCATTTACCTCATCAGTAAGGATGCACAGCTGGTTCTTGCTTATTCCCTGGGCTGCTCCTCCCTGGCTCTGCTTGCGAAGGCCGGCGGCGGTATCTACACCAAGACCGCTGACATCGCAGCTGACCTTGTAGGTAAAGTTGAAGTCGGTATTCCGGAAGACGATCCCCGCAACCCGGCAGTTGTCGCTGACAACGTCGGTGACAACGTAGGTGACGTTGCCGGTATGGGCGCTGATATTTTCGACTCCTATGTCGCTTCCGCCGTTGCCGCCATGCTGCTCGGTGCTGCCATGGGGAAGGAAATTGCTCCCTTCTATACAGTCCTCCCTCTGCTGCTCTGCGCGCTGGGTATTCTTGCATCCCTCGTCGGTGTTTCCCAGGTAAAAGTCGGTGCTAACGGCAAACCGGGGAAAGCCCTGAACATGGGTACCTATATTACCTGCGGTGTGTTCGTTGTCATCATGGCCATCATCATTTTCCTGGTTCCTGAGATCCACAACGGTTTGATCGTGGCGATCCTTGCAGGTACCGCGGTAGGTGTCGTTATCGGTCAGACAACCGAATTCTTTACCTCCGATGAATACAAACCTGTTCAGCTGACTGCTGAATATTCCGGTTCCGGTGCCGCGATCACCATCATTTCCGGTATGTCTTACGGTTTGATCTCCATCGTCCCGTCCATTGTCGGTATCGTCATTTCCATGATGGTCGCCTATTTTGTTGTCGGCGGCGGGGAAATGGGCCTTTACGGTATCGCGATTTCCGCTGTCGGTATGCTTGCCACTTCCGGTATGACTGTTTCTGCTGACGCGTATGGCCCGATCGTTGATAACGCTCGCGGTATCGCTGAAATGTCCGGAATGGATGAAGAAGTCATCGACCGCGCGGACGTCCTTGACTCCGCGGGCAACACCGCCAAAGCTATCACGAAAGGCTTCGCTATCGCCGCTGCGGCTCTGACCGTTCTGGGGCTGTTCGCTGCCTTCAGAAGTGAAATTGACGCTGCTCTGACTGCTGCCGGGAAGGTGGCAATTGCTGACTCCGGTCTTTCCCTCATGGATCCGAAAGTGCTGGCCGGTATTTTCCTCGGTTCCATGTGCCCGCCGCTCTTCAGTGCGCTGACTATGCTCTCCGTGACAAAGAACGCGTTCAAGATGATCGAATATATCCGCGGCGTCTTCAAGAAGAACCCGAAGATCCTGGAAGGCAAAGCCACCCCGGATTACAGCGAATGTGTCGCTCTGGCTGCTGACGGCGCGCTGAAATCTCTGATCCTGCCGGCAATCATCGCCATCGTCTTCCCGCTGGCTGTTGGTCTGCTGTTCGGGCCTGAATGTCTGACCGGTTTCCTGGGCGGCGCGATCATCACCGGTGTGCTGTTCGCTCTGTTTATGTCCAATGCCGGCGGTCTGTGGGATAACGCCAAGAAGTACGTTGAATCCGGACAATTCGGCGGCAAGGGCTCCGAAGCCCACAAAGCTGCCGTTATCGGTGATACCGTCGGTGATCCTTTCAAAGATACCGCCGGTCCGTCCCTGAATACCCTGATCACGGTCATGTCCCTGGTAGCTTCTACCTTCGCCCCTGTGATCGCTGTCTGGCATCTCTTCTAAGCGAAGAATATACAGTAAATCTGAGGTCCCGCGGAACTTTTCGCGGGACTTTTTCGTTTATACTGTATAATCAAAAGGAGATGGAGGGTTATTATGAAAAAGACTTCCTATATTGTAATATTTCTGCTGGTAATTCTGTCCCTGTTAGCTGCAGGCTGTAAACCCAAAGCGGCAAGCGTGCAGAACCGGGATTACGGCGGCATTTATGAAGAACCCGAATATGAATATTATGCTGATAACATGATGGCGGATATGGCTTATGGATCAGAAAATTCCGCAGCCGCCTATTCAAAGGCTGTCCCTGCTGCGGAAAACGGCGGCGGCAGTGAACAGAAACGAATGATCCAGAAATCCGCAAGTATTCAGATCCAGGTAATGGACCCGATCGCCTCAGCGGAAAAGCTGATCACGCTTACCGAACAGATGGGTGGGTTTGTGGTTTCATCTTCCAGTACGCAGGAACGTTACAGCGGAGATATCTATCTGCCGCGCGCAAACCTGACGATCCGTGTCCCGGCTGAAAAGCTGAATGAAACGCTGGAATTTATCGAGAATATGACCGGCGATGCCTCAAAAGATGTATCAAATAAACGCATTTACGGTGTGGATATTACATCGGATTATGTTGATACCAGTTCACGTCTGAGCAGCCTGGAAAAGACCCGTGATAAATTGTACGAGATCCTGGATACAGCCCAGAATGCCGAAGAAGCGCTGGAAGTTTATCAGTCCATAGCAAATGTTGAATCGGATATCGAAGTCTATAAGGGTCAGATCAAATATATGGAAGAAAGTGTCGCACTTTCATCGATCGATGTCACGATCAGCTCCATCCGGCCGGCTCCGATCAGTACCGTTACGAAGTGGAGCCTCGGTGATGTTTTCAAGGATGCTTTTGAAAGTCTGCTGGACGGCTGCAAATCTGTTATTGAATTCCTGATCTACTTTCTTATTGTCGTTGTTCCGATCCTGATCCTGGCCGCCATTCCGATCGTGATCATCGTGTTTGTCGTAAGGAAACTCATTCGCTCAAAGAAAGAAAAATCCGGAAAGCATGATGAAAATGTGAAAAAGGAAGATGTTCTGACTCAGGTGAATAAAGAATAGTTCTAAAATATCGGAAAAATCCGGAACCATTGTTGTTCTGGTAACCTGACACACAGCGGAATTGTTTCCTGTACATAGAAAAAAAGATACAGCCTGCCCGGTCAGCCTGGACCGTCCGTGCGGGCTGTATCTTTTCATAAACTGCCAGGACAAAATAAACCCGAAGGTTATAAGCATATTTCATCATTACATTCCCTGATTTTGATAATAAACATGATAAAATATTTAGTAACATTTATGAGGAAAAATGTTTTTTGCTGCCTGACGGTTTTACTGGTCTCGATTCTTGTTTTTGTGAATGTTTTCTTACCTGTAAAAGCTGAAGACGAAGAAGTTTACGCGGAATATACGATTGAGGAAGGAGATTTTCTCTCAATCGTAGCTATGATGTTTAATACGACCGTTGACGATATCCTTGCAATCAACAATATACCGGATGTAAACGCGATTTCGATCGGGACACGGGTGAAAATTCCCACCCTGGCGGGTGTTGAAGGCTCCATTGCTACGCGTTATATCAATATCGGCGATACACTTGATACCCTCAGCATCCTTTCCGGGATGGAACCGGCCAAGCTCGGTGAGATCAATACGCTGGTCTCCCCGACGGAGCTTTATATCGGCAGTCTGCTGACAACGATCTCCAATGACCGGGCAAAATCTATTACGGCTGTTTCCAATTTTGAGAACGGTGATTCGATCCTGGTGAAAAGTGCGGAACTGGGAATGTCTCCGGCAGCCCTGCAGAAAATCAATCGCGCAGAAGGTGTCTGGGATTTCGCTGATTCTCAGGTCATATTCGGGAAGACCTCCGCGGATTCCGGTGTGTTTGAGACGCATTCTGTCGCTCCGTTTGTGAATGTGATCGAAATCAAGCAGCTGCCGCTTACCCAGGGTGCGACCCATGTGATCCATGTCAATGGGGATACCATCGAAAATCTGTCCGGTTCAGTGGGCAGATATCCTCTGCGGTTTTTCCGTGATACTGACTCTGCTGACTGGTATGCCATGCTGGGTATAGACGCGATGGAAACAGTCGGACTGGAGCAGATCAACATCAGCGGCAGCAACAAATACGGTGATTCCTTCGAAATGAACCAGCCGATCATTATCGCGGCAGGTATCTTCAGCAATGAAATTGTCGAGGGTGTCGATGCTTCAACGCTTGAAGATGAAACCAACGCGGTTGACGCTGCTACGGTGAAAAGTCTTACGCAAACGTCACCGGTCCGCTCCTGGGGGACGATGATGTCTTATCCGGTGGATGAGCCTTATATTGTTTCGGGATTCGGCAGCCGGAGAACATATAACAACGGGACGTTCCATAATTATCATTCCGGCATTGACTTCGGTGTGATGACGGCGAGCAATATCAATATCTACGCCGCCGCGGACGGAACGGTCTTATTCGCCGGGGAACTGCCGATCCATGGCAATTATACTGTGATCGATCACGGTTGGGGTGTATACACCTCATATTCTCATCAGGCACAACTGCTTGTATCCACAGGGCAGGAAGTGAAACGCGGCGATACCATCGGATTGATTGGGTCCACGGGACGGTCTGTCGGACCGCATCTGCATTGGGAAGTGATTATCAACTCGATTTATGTGAATCCGGCAACCTGGCTGAACACACAATTCCCCTAAAATTATCGGAAAAGGAAACTGATTATGAACACGCTTGATTGGTCCTCTGTAACAATTGATGAAAATGACCTTGACCTTTTTTACAATATGCTACTGGAAAAGGAAACACCAATGACCCCGCTGCAGCTGGCTGAGGCATTGATTTCAAATCGTATCAAGGCATTTAAAAAATCCGGAAAAGAAGAAATGGTAAAGAATGATCATTATTACCGCCCCGGAAATAATTATGCGGCAGGGGATGAAATAGAATTTCCGCTGGATGGCGGCGCCAAAGGCGTTGTTCAATCGGTAAGGGAAGGAATTAATCCGGCCCTCGGAACGTTTTCCGTCATTACAGTTGCTTTTCCGGATGGTTCACAGAAAGAGTTCGCCTCCGGTCTGGCTTCTCATAAATTGAATAAATATAATTATGATCATCCCGATGAAAATCTTACCGATCCGGATTATGTATATAAAAAATTCGGCCGTAAGATCGGGCGGAAAATTGCCGCGCTGCTTTCTGAAAATGAAGACCTTGTGCGCATAGGCAGCTTCTGGTTCCCCCATGCATTGCTTACCGATGTGAATCCGGGATACCTGAATCTGGCAGAAGCAGTACTGGAGATGGAAGAAGGCCGTCCGCTGCATACGGAAGAGATCCTCGAACAGATCGAATATCCGATGGATTCCAACCCGGAGCTGACCGTTTTTTCATTCAATTATGCCATGCAGAATGATCCGCGTTTCGGCGAAGTCGGTCCTGTGAATGTCGTTCTCTGGACGCTCAAGGAAATGCAGCCCGAAGACGTACGGAAAACACCTTTGACTTTGAAGTTCAATGAAGATCTGCTCCGTTATGAAGCCGAGTTTGATGAGGATGAGATCCCCGATATCAACATCCAGGATGAGCTTGAAAAGGATCAGCTTATTGAACCGCAGGATACGGTTGATTCCTGCCGTGTATGCATCTCTTATCCGCACTGGAAAGCAGGTACGCTGCCGCTGGTCGGTGCGCTGCAGTCGATTTTCCCGACAGCAAATGAGACCGATAACGTTGTTTTCAATTTCCGTGACAAAAAGACGGGTGAGACATTTATCGGCTGGGTGATCCTTTCCAAAAATTATGTATGCGGTCTGAAACCATGGTACCGTGCCAATGGCATTATTCCGGGAAGCATTTTCAAAATCAATCGGACTGATGACTCAAGCGTGATCGAGCTAGAATTGATCCCGCCGCGTTCAGGTAAAGACTGGATCCGGTCATTCAATCTGGATGACAAAAATCATTTTTCCTTTGTCACCAGCCAGCATAAAATTTCGACGGAATTTGATGAACGGATGGCAGTATACGTTGAAAATTCTCCGCAGCTGGATACTTTTTGGGAAGCCAATAACCGGAAAGAATCCAATGTTGTCCGCCAGATCGAACTGGTATTCCGGGAATTGTCAAAAGATAATCCGCAGGGCATCATTCATTTCAACGAAATTTACGCGGCGATCAACATGCTGCGAAGGGTCCCTCCCCGGCTGCTTTACGCGATCCTGCTGAAGGAAGAATCGATCCAGCGCATTGATCAGATGTATTTCAAGTTAGCTAATAAGGATGAGGAATAAAATGGCTGAGACAGAAAAGAAACCTGTTTATACTAAAGTTACCATCGATACGCCTCTTTATATCGATTTTGAATTTTGGAAATCCAAAGAGCAGAACTGGCGTACTCTTCTGAGCGGGTACCTTTGTGAAGAGCATTATCAGCAATTCAAGGATGCCGGTGAAGGTGTTGAGATCATTGACGTGGTCGATCCGGAAACAGGCGAGGTTTCAAGGAAAGATGTCCTTATTGACTGCCTGTTTTCCCACTGTGCCAGACAAAATGGTTTTGTTCCGGAAAACGGCCCGCTGACGGACAGTATTTTCCGTGTATTTCTTTCACGTGACAATCAGCCTCTTAGTTCGGCTGAACTTGGTGAGATCCTGAATAAAAATCCGAATACGATCCTCAAGACGCTGACATCGAGAGTTTACCGGGGCATACGCCCGGCGTAATGAATTCTGAGGGACGGCTCGTGAAGCGGGCTGTCCCTTTTTTTGTCCGGTAAATAATTATTGATATTGAATTTTAGATAATCAGAATTGTTTCAGAAATAAAAAAACCGGTTCACAAACGAACCGGTTTTTCCATTATTACAGATCAGGATCAGCGGACAGCGACCGGGTTGTCGGCATCCAGAGACGGATCGAAGACATGGAAGTTGGTCATATCCATGGTCAGTTCGACTTCGTCGCCAACCTTGTAGCGGCTGCGGGGATCGACACGCGCAACAAACTGGGTAGAACCATTGAGGGCGTAGACGAAGATTTCATTACCCATCAATTCGGTGACATCGACCTTGGCCTTGATCGGGGCTTTAATGATGCCGGCCGGGCAGTACTGCGGGTTGTGGATGTTTTCCGGGCGGATACCGAAGATGATGTCCTTCATGTGCATGTTCATGTAGGCCTTCTTGCGTTCTTCCGGAATTTCTGCGCAGAAGTCATCGTTGAAGACATAAGCTTTGTCGCCATCGACCTTGATCTTCGCATTGAAGAAGTTCATGGACGGGGAACCGATGAAGCCGGCAACGAAGAGGTTGGCAGGATAATCATACAGTGTCTGCGGAGTATCCAGCTGCTGGACATAACCCTTGTTCATGACAGCGATACGATCGGCCATGGTCATGGCTTCCACCTGGTCATGGGTAACGTAGATGAAGGTTGTCTGAACTTTCTGATGCAGCTTGGAAATTTCAGAACGGGTCTGGACTCTCAGTTTCGCATCCAGGTTGGAGAGCGGTTCATCGAAGAGGAAGACCTGAGGAGTACGGACGATAGCACGGCCAAGGGCAACACGCTGGCGCTGGCCACCGGACAGTTCGCGCGGGCGGCGCTGGAGCAGACGTTCGAGGCCCAGAGATTCGGCAGCGGCTTTCACCTTGCGGTCGATTTCTTCTTTCGGGGTCTTGCGGAGCTTCAGACCAAAGGCCATGTTATCATACACGGTCATGTGCGGGTACAGAGCGTAGGATTGGAATACCATGGCAATGTCACGATCTTTCGGAGCGACATCGTTCACGACACGATCACCGATGCGGATTTCGCCTTCGGTAACTTCTTCCAAACCAGCCAGACAACGCAGCGCGGTGGATTTACCGCAGCCGGACGGGCCGACCAATACCAAAAATTCTTTGTCTTTGATCGGAATATTGATGTCTTTCAAAACTTCAACATCACCAAATCGTTTAACTACATGGTCATAAGTGACACTTGCCATAAATACAATCCTCCATTTCGGTAGTGTATAGTGACTCCATTATAACATTAATTTGAAAAATCTTAAGAAATAAATCAACATATTATTGAAAAACTCATAATCAATTACATATGTAATATATTATTTGTTACAAATTGTATGTTTTTGAATGGATTAATCTTTATAATAAAATCCGGGATTTCTAATTAGTCTCTCATATGAAGGATAATTCAGTATAATAGAATTCAGAGGCACAGCATGACAGAACTGGAAAAAATGAAAAGGGCGAAAATGTATCTGGATAAAATGGCTATGGGTATAGATCCCATATCAGGTTTGCAGATTCCTGAAAATGATACATTGAATAATGTTCGAATCATACGCTGTCTGATGTATGTCTCTGAAGTATTGGGCAAAGTGATAAGTAATGATGGCATAATACAACCTCCTCACAAGTCAAGATTTTATATTTCACAGGAAGAACTGAACGCTTTCTTTTTTTCAGAAACTCCGATCCCGGTCAGCGAAATTACAAACCGAATTAATCAATTGATCGATATAAATCTCATGACAAAGCTCAGCCATCAAAAGATCACAAAATATTTGTTATCAGAAGGATATCTTGAAGAAATTGAAACGCTGAACGGGAAGAAAAGAAAAAAGCCGACCCGAAAAGGCGAAGAAACAGGGATCTCTTCAGAAGTGAGAGTCGGTATGTATGGCCCATATGAAGTTGTTCTCTATGATGCTGCCGCTCAGCATTTTATTATTGATCATATGCAGGAAATATTGAAATACAATGATGAAAAAATTGACTGAATCGTCTGTTCATCCGGAAAATATAAAACTGATCGTTTTTGACGTGGACGGTACGCTTGCCGAAACTGATGATTATTATATTGAAAAAACTTCAGTGCTGGCGCATAAGCTGATGCCTTTTATTCCTGCCGAAAAATTCGAAAAAATCAACCGCCCTGTGATAATGGCTGGGGAGACGGTTCTGCACAGTTTTTACCGGCTGCTTGACATTGTCGGGATGGATAAGCTTCTCAGCAAAATACACAGCAGATTATCAGTGAAAAATGATTATAAATATAAAGAAATTGCAGGAATGAAAGAAACGCTGCTAAAACTCAGCGGAAAGTATATGCTCGGCATCATTACTTCCGGGGGCAGACAAAGCACGAAAGCTTTTATAAAAAAATTCGGGCTTGAAAAAATAATTCGGTTTGTTATCTCCTCTGAAGACTGCAATTACATCAAACCCCATCCGGCACCCATGCTGAAAATCGCTGAAGCGGCAGGTGTTATGCCTGAAAACTGTATGCTGGTCGGTGATACGATTTTTGATATTTTATGCGCGCATCGCGCAGGCGCTTATGCCGCTGCCGTGAAAAGCGGTTTTGATACAGACAGGTTATTAAGATTCCACAAACCGGATCTTATTTTGGACTCCGTTCGGGACTTGCCTCAGCAATTATCTCAAGAGGAAAAAAACGAATGAGGTGAATATTATGGGGAAAGAAAGAGATAAAACTATTGATATTATGAAAGGTTTCGGCATTCTGTTTGTGATCATCGGTCATATCTTTGAAACGCCTGAAATCTTTCGGATCTGGATCTATTCATTTCATTTATCCTTGTTTTTATTTTGCTCCGGACTTGTTTTTTCTGCCGGTGACTGTAAAAAATTTATCATATCAAAAATAAAAAGTCTTGTGATTCCTTATTTTTTCCTGGGACTTCTGTTATGGGCTGCAAAAACGTGCCGAGCGGTTATTCTTGACGGATTCATCGGTTATCGTGCTCTTCTGAGGGACTTCTATAAGACCTCCCTTTCGCTGATATTAGCGCACAGGCTGCATGAATATTATTTTACGCTCTGGTTTATCTGCGCCCTTTTTTTCAGTGAATTGCTGATGTTTTTTATAATAAAAAAGATCGGAAACCGACCCGGGCCCTATTTATTCATTTCTGTTTTTTTGGTTTTTTTACAATATTTTGTTTTTAAAATTGTTTATGGATTTTATTGGAGCATAGATCTCGTTCCGTATGGAACAGCCTTTTTATCTCTTGGTTATTACTTTCGCTTAAATAAACGTATTATCGAGCGGTATTTATCTAAACATCTGATATTGATACCGGTATTCGCGCTCAGCATTTTGTTTACGATTTTAAATTTCAGAGCAGGCGGCCGGGTTGAAATCTATGCCTGTTATTTCGGAAATCCTGTTTATTTTGGCTTGTCATCTGTGTTTGGGATTTTTACAATTATGATCATATCCAACATGATGGAAAGTTCAAAATTATTTGAATATTTAGGAAGAAATACATTTGTCATATACGCTTTTCAGAATGGTTTCGCAATTCCTGTTGCACATGATTTTGTCAACTGGCTGAAGCCGAAAAGCTCTTTATGCGATAATGAAATATTTCTGTGGCTGGTAATTGTTTGTGTTTCAGTGATCATTACGATGATTCTTGTTGAATTGACCGGATATTTTTTCCCATGGTGCGGAAGAAGCAGCAAATACAGAAAAATGAAAATGATTTAGCTGATATGCCTTTTTATCTAAACCCTGACAGTTTTTTTCGGAGATCAAATCGAAAAAATAAGGTATCCGGAGAAAACAGAAAAATGTCCTCCTGAGTTTATGCCGGTGCGGATCAGAACTCCCTAAGGAGGACTAATTTATTTTGTCAGAATGCCTGCTTCCTTCGCGTATTTCAGCCTGATTCCATCTGCTGATTTTTACTTGAAATATTAAAAAAATTGGAAGAGGCCAAAAACCTTAAAATTTTAAAACATTTGGTATAATAGAATTGTATTGTGCCTGCAATGCAATTTTATATGTTTTGGAGTTGAATCTTGGCTTTTAACCCACTGAATTGGCTTTTAGGTTTATTCTCACTGGATATCGGTATTGATCTCGGTACCGCGAACACTTTGGTATATGTCCGCGGGAAGGGTATTGTTATCAATGAGCCGTCGTGGGTCGCTGTTGAAAAGCGCACAAAACGTCCGGTGGCAATCGGAATGCAGGCAAAAGAAATGGTGGGACGAACTCCGGCCAATCTGAGTGTGATCCGTCCGCTGAGAGATGGCGTGATTTCGGAATTTGAGATCACGCAGGCCATGCTCGGTTATTTTATCGGCAGAGCCCATCAGCAGTCCATCGCGCCTTTCCCCCGTCCCCGGGTGGTGATCGGCATTCCCTGCGGTGCGACGGATGTGGAACGCCGGGCGGTTTATGACGCGGCTATGGCAGCAGGTGCGCGTGAAATCTACCTTATTGAAGAACCGAAAGCGACAGCGATCGGCATCGGCCTGCCGATCAATGAGATCCGCGGCACAATGGTCGTTGATATCGGCGGCGGTACAACGGAAGTTGCCATCCTTTCCCTGAATGAAATCGTGGTCTTTCGCTCGTTGCGTGTAGCCGGAGACGAGCTGGAACAGGATATCATTACTTATGTCCGCAACCGCTACAACCTGTTTATCGGTGAACGGATGGCGGAGCAGACCAAGATCTCGATCGCTTCCGCATTCCCGCTTCCTACGGAAAAGACAATGATTATCCGCGGAAGGAATCTGGTGACCGGGCTGCCGGAGGCTGTTGAAGTTTCCTCTGTTGAGATTCGCGAAGCTATTTCGGGCTCTATTCAGGTGATGGTCGATACAATTAAAGACGCGATCGATGAAGCCCCTCCGGAACTGGTCGCGGACCTCATTGAAACCGGTATCTGCCTTTCCGGCGGCGGTGCACAGATCCTGGGGATGGCTGACCGTCTGAATGATGAGCTGGGGATCCGTGTCTGGGTCGCTGATGATCCGATGACCAGCGTTGCCAGAGGCGCCGGCGCTATTTTGGAAAGTGAAGAAACACTGGAACAGTTCCGTGCCAGTGTGGACCGTTTCAGCAATCCGAGATAAGCCTTTCCATAAGTACGCAGAACTATGCGGAAACGTATTAATTTCAAAAACTGGAGAAAAATTGTATTAGTCCTTTTTGTTTTGGGCATCGCCTTTTTCGCTTTAAGCGGGTACATGGCCAAAGCGATCGACCGGGTGCTGGCGCCTGTTGTACGGGCACAGTCGACCCTGATGGAACGGCTGAATTTCATCATCAATCTGTTCTCCATATCCGAAGACCAGGTGGCTTTGGTTGCTGAAAATGAAGAATTGAAAAATCAAGTGGCGGAGCTGCAGAACCGCATTATTCAGCTGCAGCAGAACCTGAACGAGGCGGATATTCTTTACGCGCTGCTCGGTTTTGCCCGATCCAGTCCGGATGAACAGTATGTCCCGGCAAAGGTGATCGGGAAAGATCCCAGCCCGTTTTTGAAATATATCCTGATCGACCAGGGCAGTGACGCGGGGATCCGTGCGGGGATGCCGGTGGTAACAAACAAAGGTCTGGTAGGGCGTATTGATGCCGTGACCGCTTCCGCGTCGCGGGTGCGTCTGATCACGGATTCTACCTCCATGATCAATGCGGTGGTAGTGGATGTGGATGCCGAATGTGTGGTTCAGGGTTCCATCACCGGTGACATCACGATCGAAATGGTATCCCAGGATGTCAACCTGGAACCGGGTCAGGTAGTCCAGACCTCCGGTCTCGGCGGTGATTACCCTGCCGATTTTATTGTCGGTCAGGTTCTGAACGTGAACCAGATCAATAATGAGATCTTTCAGTCCGCGTCTGTTTTGCCGGCGGAAGATTTTAACTCGCTGCAGGCAGTTTTGGTGGTCTCGAACTTCTCGCCGGCAAATATCGGCCCGCTGGAGTAACGGTTATGTGGGAGATCATCGTTGGACTGCCGATCCTGGCTGCCGCGGCTTTTGTACAGGTCGGTTTTTTCGGCCAGATCCGCCTGATGAACGGCACTTCGGATCTGATCCTTCTGTGCCTGATCGCCTGGAGCATCAATGACCGCACCAGGTATTCATGGATCCTTACGATTGCCGGCGGGCTGATCATGTCCTACATCAGCGCGATGCCGATGAACGCTTATTTGTGGATGTATTTATTTATATGGATCATGATCCGTTTTATCAAGATGAGAGTATGGCAGATGCCGCTGGTGCTGATGCTGTTCGTCACGATCACAAGTACCCTCGTCATTTCGGTCGGGACATTGGGGCTGCTTTTTCTGCAAAACGCCAATGTCAATTATTTTGAGGCATTCCGGATGATCATCGTCCCCTCGCTGGTGATGAATCTGCTGCTCTGTATCCCGATTTATGCCTTTTTGAACGATGTGATCAACACGATATATATAAATGAGGAAACTGAATGAACGGTCAAAGTGAGAATAAACTGGCAGGACGAAGCCCTCGGCTGATCGGTTTTCTGGTCGTTTTTTTCGGGGTAATGCTGTTTTATGTTTACCGCTTGTTTACGATCCAGATCATCGACGGTGATTATTATCTGGATTTGGCGGATGAAAACCGCATCACGATCGTCCGTGAACAGACCAAGCGGGGCATTATTTTTGACAGAAACGGCGTTGTCCTCGCCAGAAACACCGCGACCTATGATATCACCATCACTCCGGCTGATCTGCCCGACGATGACGGGGATACGCAGGAGGTTTACAGAAAGCTGTCCCAGCTCATTGACGTTCCTGTGAATAATGGTGAGATCAATGATGAAACGGTCCGTCTTTACAGCGAATGCGGTACGGATTTCGGTATTTCGCAGGTCGTTTATATTGCCAGCTCTCTTTCCCCTTATGACGCGACAGGGATCGTCTGTGATGTCAGCAAAGAGCTTGCCATGGTCGTTCAGGAAAAAGCGGCGGAAATGCCGGGGGTCGGGGTCCGTGTGAACTCGATCCGTGAATATCCGACCGGGTATTCCACCGCGGAGATCATCGGATTTCTCGGCCCTATCCCGGAAATGATGCAGGATGAGATGCGGGAAAAAGGCTTTTTGGTTGAATCCGACCAATACGGTTACGCGGGTGTGGAATCATCTCTCCAGGATATTCTTTCCGGGAAGAACGGACGCCGTGTCGTTGAAATTGATGTCGGCGGTCTGCAGACGCGTGACCTGGAACCGCCGCGGGAACCTGTCCCGGGGTATAACATTATGCTGACAATCGATGTCCGGCTGCAGAATGTCATGCGGGCGGCGATAATCGATACCATGGATTTCTATAACCGGGTTTCCCTGACAGGGATCATCACAGAGGATGCAGCCGGTATTGCCATGAACCCGCAGACCGGCGAAGTGCTGGCGATGGTCAGCGAACCTACCTATGAGAATAACCGCATGACCCGGTATATTCCCGCTTATTATTACCAGCAGCTTTCCGTTGACCAGTCAAGACCTCTGATGAATCATGCGACACAGGTTGCCCAGCCGCCGGGTTCTGTATTTAAGATCGTCACCGGCATCGGTGCGATGAATGAAAAAGTTGTCGCGCCGGATCAATTTGTGTTTGATCCCGGTTCCATTTATATGGAACAGCGTTATTCACCGAACGACCCGGGTTCCACACAGGAATATGTGTGCCACCTGCGTACCGGACACGGGCAGGTAGACTATCAGCACGCGCTGGCGTGGTCCTGCAACATCTATTTCAACAAAGTCGGCGGCGGTTACGGGACGGAGGTCCCAAGAGGCCTTGGCATCGACCGTCTCGGCGAATATGCCCGTGCGCTCGGATATGACCAGTATTCCGGCATCGAGCTGGATGGTGAAGAAGACGGACTGATCCCGACGACGACCTGGAAACGCGTGAATCAGGGTGAAGCCTGGGCAACCGGCGATACCTACCTTGCCTCCATGGGACAGGGGTACGTTACCGCGACGCCGATCCAGGTGCTCGGAGCATTCGCGACAGTTGCTGCGAATGGCATTCATGTGAAACCGACCCTGATCCGGGAGATCCTGGATGAGCGCGGCAACACGGTTTTGCCGTTTACCCCGCAGATGCACTGGGATATTACGAAAGACCCGAAAATTCAAATCTATGATGAAAACGGTATCGAGACCGGCGAATATAAGACGGTCGAGCCATGGGTCATTGAAGAGACCAGGAAAGGCTTGCGGCGTGTTCCCCAGCCCGGAGGAACCGCGGAAGAGGCTTTCGCCGGTGATACCCATGAATCTTCCGCCAAGACGGGAACGGCTGAATACTGCGATGACATCGCGAATGCCAAAGGACTTTGCCAGTTCGGTTCCTGGCCGGCCCATGCCTGGACCGCGGGATATGCACCGTACAGTTCGCCTGAAATTGCTGTCGTTGTGTTTGTCTATAACGGCAAGGAAGGTGCTTACCTGGCAGCCTTCCCGGTCCGCCGCGTGATCGACAACTATTTCCTCCTCAAAGAGTACGACGAAGAAGTGGCCGGGACGAATTTGTAATTGTCTCTGAGGAAATTTAGCCTAACGTCAGACCGCTTCTGTGTGATATGGAAAGATGATCCCGCGTCGGGTTCAGGAAATGCGGTTTCCATTGCTGTTTTGTTCCCCCTTCCGTATTTTTTTTTATTTAATTTGAAAGACAAAATACGGCATATAAAGTAATGATTGGTTTGTTATTGATATAATCCGCAAGTGCCATTGACACCCCCTTTTCCTGATATATGTCATTATACAAAGTGCTGCCAATACTTCAAGATTATCATACAAAAAATCCCGATTTCGATTCATCCCGACATACCGGAATTCAGCGCTGCTTGCTCTGACGCACCTTTATGTTCATCAGTGATCCGAAAACTTTCCACGTTTTTCCGGATGGCCTTGTTATTCCTCTGCCAGGACCTCTGCGAAACAGATTTGAAATTATCACAAAGTTCCTCAAAAATAAATCTGTTCTCAAGAGCATAGCGCTCAGCTTCCGTGCCCTTTTCTCCGCAGATGGTAAAATTATGGATTCTGTGTCCGCTCTCCCAAATACCTGGATTCCCGTAATAAAAACCGAACGCGTGATATCCGATCGTTTTGACGGAAGGCGGGATCGTGACCCTGTAAAGATGCCTGCAATTCAGAAATGTATTCGGTTCGATGACCGTGACACCGGTGCCGATCATCAGGCTTTTCAGGTCATCACAATGATTAAAAGCACTCTCGCCGATTTCCGTAACGCTGTCGGGAATGATAACGCTTGCCAGATGTGTGTGTACGAATGCTTCTGCGCCGATTCTTCTGACCTTGTCAGGGATGTTGATTTCGGAGAGGGAAGAATAGGCGAACGCTCTGAATTTGATATACGTTACGCCATCGGGTAAATGGACATTCCGTACAGCAGCCCCAAAAAAGCCTTCGCTCCGATAACAGTGATGCAGGCGGGGATGCTGACATCTCTTTCGATGCCGTGGTACCTGATGAGTATGCTTTTTGATATCTCAAAATCATTCGGCAGCGCTGCCATCGGCTTCGCAAAAAACTGAATGTGATGGTTCCCCGCATAATGTGCCGCGGCGGTATGGTAACTGCCGTAAATCGTTTGGATACCACAGGAATACCCGAATGCGTGATCGGCGATATCCGTCACACTTGCGGGAATTGCAGCCTCGCGCAGGTAATAACAGTCCTCGAAGGCTTTTTCGCTGATGGTTTCCATCGTTGACGGCATTTCAATCTGCCGCAGGTACCGGCAGTGATCGAATGCGCAGGCTGCGATCTGTTTGACGCCTTTGGGAATGCTGAAGCGCGCATCGTGCCTGTTCTGCGGATAGCGCAGGAGCGTCGTCATTGATTTGTCGTATAAGACACCGTTGAGGGATTTGAAGTATTGATTATCCGGAGCGACAGCGATGTTCTCGAGCTGTTCACATTGCTGAAAGGCACAATTGCCGATAGACCGGACTGACGCCGGTATTCGCAGCTCCTTCAGTTTGCTGCATTCCAAAAACGCGGATTCGCCGATCTCACATACACCCTGCGGAATGGTCAGGCTTTCCAGGGACCGGCATTCTTCAAAAGCCCTTTCTCCGATCTTTTTCAGGCTGTTTGGAAGAACAACTTTTTGAAGGGAAGTGCACCCGTAAAACATTTCCTCACCGATCACCGGCACATCCGCCGGAATTGTGATGCTTTCGAGGGAATTGCAGTATTTAAACGCGCCTCTTCCGATGTTTTCCAAATGGATCGGCATTATGATACTTTTCAATTTATCACAATACGCGAACAAAGAGTCGCCCAGCACGGTCATGTTGTCCGGCAGTTTTATATTTTTCAGATCATAGCAGTGCACGAACGCGTAGTTACCGATCTCCGTTACACTATCCGGAATACGGATGGCGGAAAGTGATGCGGCATTTTCAAACGCGCTTTCTCCGATTTTGCGCAAGCCCTCGGGAAGACGAACAGCTTTGAACTGCCATTCTTTCCGGAAAAGCCCGTAACCGATCTCCCTGACACCGTCGGGAACGATGATATAGCCGTTATAGCGGCAGCCGTTTTTCAACCTGAAACCGGTCAGAACTCCGTCTTCTATGATGAAATCAATATTTTCAGACTCACGATCCATATTGATTCTCCGTACTATTCTTCAGGAACAGCAACCGGGCTCTGTACATACGAACTCCTGCCGGCCGGATTCTGCGCCTCTGACCGGACATACTGCAGGGATCTTCGTGTTTTGATAAAGCGGAATAATTCGCAATGGAAAACGATGCGGATCTTGTTCAGATCGATTTTGCCGATACCGGATAGAATTCAGCGGCTGGATCCTATCCGGCAATGCATTCAGTTACACTGTTACAAATATGTAACAGTCTCATCAAGAGATTTTCGGCTGCTGTGATTGGCAAGCGGCCCTGTTCCTTCAGCGGCGTAACCAAGATCCATGACCATCAATACTTCTTCATTTTCGGGAAGGCCAAGAATATCTGCAAGCTTGTCAGGGTCAAAGAAATTGACCCAGCAGCTGTCAACACCTTCATCCGCAGCAGCAAGAATCATCTGTGCCGCGACAATTGTAGCATCCTCCATACCAGAATTGCGTTTGCCGCCCGGATAGGTAAAAACATTATTTTTGTCAAATGCTACAACCAGAACGGTCGGTGCACCGTACCTGCAGGGAGTGACGGCATCGATTTTCGCAAGCGAATCTGCAGTCTGCAGCACATATACATGCTGTTCCTGCAGGTTTTTCGCAGTCGGTGCCAGTCTGCCTGCATTCAGAATGGCATTCAGTTTTTCTGATTCGACCTGTCGTTCCGAGTATTTCTTACAGGAATACCGGGCTTTAATTACTTCTTTGAATTCCATTTTTACCTCACTTTTAACAGCGCACTTCGCTGCTGTTTTCCTATCTCTAATGATCCGGCTGTTTACCGCCTTTTCCTATGGCAGCAGGAGTGATATCCGCTCTTCAGACCTTTCTTTCGCGTGCAGCAAAGACCAGCGGAACAAAGGTGAGTACAATCAGCACGGTTGAGATCAAAAACAAAACATGTGTCGGCAGGTAGGCTGCCATGCCGTTCGTATCCGTGATCTGCCCATTGCTCTTGATGATCGGATTTGCGATCAGCGGCGACACGACCCAGGGGATCAGCACGAAGAAAATAATGCGGAAACCTTCAAACTGTCCCTTGGCTTCTTCCGGGAACAGCTGTTTCATCCAGACCGAAGTAACCTGCATGAACATGATATAGCCGCATCCGAAGAAGAACATGCCGATCAGCAGGTTCCAGTTAAGGATCGTTGACGGATCGACTTTCCCCGGACGGCCGAAGAGCCCCAGAATACCCACACCTGCAACACTGAGAATGATCGAGATCGATGCTGCCGCAGCAAAGCGGTTCTTATTCAGCAGACGTGTCGCAGGAATGACCGAAAACATCCCGAGAATAAGCGCGATGCCCTGAATGATCCCGATATTGTCCGGTGAGAAACCCAGATAATAAATCATGTAGTTGCCGACATGCGGATAATATACATTGAAAGCTATAAAATAGACTGTCAGGACAAGGAACACCCACAGCAGCTCTTTGTGCTTAATCAGTTCCCGGAAATTGAAGGCAGAGAATAGCTGCTCCCGGAAACTGCCGCGTTTGTTCGGTTTGAGGTCAGGCTCATCTTTCACGAGAAAAAGCGCAAGAATACCGCAGAGGATCACAAGACCGCCCATGATGATGAATAACCGCATATAGTTGTCATTCTTGCCGATCAAAATACCGCCGACAACTGTCCCGATGATCGTGCCGATGACCGGCTGTGTTGCAAGCGCGGCTCCGATTTGTCCGCGGTTCTTTTCTGTCATCTTGTCATTGAGCCAGACATTGAAACCGGCGTCATTTCCCATTGACCCGAAAAAGGACATCAGCGCATCCGCAAGAACGACCGCAGTTCCGGCCAGCATGATCACATTCGAGGCTGTCGATGCTCCTTTGCCGATGAACTCTGTTGTACCAAATAGGATCGTAAATATCCCCCACAGAATATAGCCGATCGCGATAAACGGTCTGCGCTTTCCCATTCTGTCAGACATCGTGCCGAAGATAAATGTTGCAATCGTCGTCGCAATTGCCGATATCGCGACCATGAACGAAATGATCGTCGGATCTTTCGCGATCTTTGCATACACAAATGTATTGAACCACTGGTTCTCTATATTCCAGCAAAGCTGGCCTGCAATACCCAATCCCCAGACCAGGAGCCAGAACTGAAATCCGGAAGTTTTTGTTTTCTCTTTCATACGTTTCCCTCATTTCGATTCTATCTGTGTTATCAAAATTGTAATGCCAAACAGCGATTACATCCAATACCGGCGCTTTTTTGTTTTATCAGCGGCGAGGGGATGCTGCAAAATCATTTCTTTCAATGATTTTAACTTAATAACGATTGCTTTCGCAATCGTTATTAAATGGCCGGTTTCACAGAGATCGCCCGGAAACGGTCAAAATCATCCGGGTTGTCAGCAAAATCCTGAGTTTCAGAGTCGCTGCCGTTTTGCTATAATTCTGCCAGAACCACCCGGCGGTTCAGGTAACCGCCGTCGGGAGACTCATCCTCACAGGTGAGCAGGACCAGGGTGTTGTCTTTCACAGCACCGGCAAGTCCGGAAAAGCCGTCTGCCGGGATCTTCACGTTTTGGTATACATGCCAGATCTGCATAACGCCCCGCGCATCGGTGATCATAAAGCTGTCCCCGGGCTCCAGACTGCTCAGGAGCGCGAAAGGCCCGGCTTCGGTGGTGTTCAGATGATTATGCCCGGTCAGGAAAGTAAGCCCCTCACCCGGCATCCTGCTGCCCTCCAGCATTCCGACAGAATTACCCAGCCAATCCACCGGAAATTCCCCATCGATAAAAGGCACCGTTACGATATCAGATGAAGCATCCAGTGTCGGGAGCTGTATCGTCAGGCGTGTCGGTTTGTACTGAACGTTCAGCGGTTGTGCGGAGAGTTTCTGCGGATTCAGCGCGGAAAAACCGGTCTTCGGCAGGATATCCAACCGGTCAAATATAAGCGGCTGAGGTTCCGGCGTGTCAGATCCCGGAATATTTTCCAGAAATTCCTGAAATCCGTCAAAATTCAGGACCTTTTTTTGAAATGGAAAAGTATATTCGGGAGTGCATTTATTGGGATCATCACAATCGGGATCTTTCCGGGTATCTGCGTCCAGACGGGAAATGTCAGGGAGAAACCGCTTATATTCATCAACAGTCCTGCCGGGTACAGCCTGCTTTAACAGAGCAAAAGCGCCCGAAACCATCGGTGCAGCCATGGAAGTACCGTTTTCTTTAGCGTAGGCAATGTTGCTCAGCACCAGTTTGGATTCTAATTTATAGATTTCCGGATCATAAAGGACTGCCGAACGGATCTCGTTCCCCGGAGCAAGGATGTCCACCAATTCACGGCTGTGGTCAGAAAACGCTGAAATATAGACAGGTGAATTCTGATCCTCATCATATTTCGTACAGGCGCCTACACTGAATACATCGGAAACACATGCGGGATGGCCCACCCCGTTATTAAATGACTCGTTTCCTGATGCGGCGACGGGTATGATGCCGGCTTCCGTCATTCTTTTGAACAGCTCAGCATCTTTCCTTCGTTCCGCGTCACAAACGGATGAAAACCCCGTGTCCACCTTTCCCGTATTGTCTCCGTAACTTATGTTGACGACGTCGATCCGGACACCGTCATTATGCAAACCGAGGATGTAATTATAAGCACGCCATTTATCCTGCGTGGTCTCGACAGACTGGTAACAAATTACCGGTTCGCCGGTATTCTCAAAAACTCCGCAGACATATTCCCCCCAGGAAAAAATCTGAACAGCTACGATGTTCGCTTCCGGAGCGATCCCGTCCCTGCCGGCAGCGATCCCGGCAGTATGGGAACCATGTAAGTAAGCGAAAGCCTCCGACAGAGCCTGATCATCAGGTGTATCTATAACTGAAATATCAGGGAGAGATGACTCCGATTCCGTAGTTCCTCCGGTACAAACAGCTTTTGTTTTTATTGTTAACTTTTCCTGAATTTCGGTCGTGTTTGAGGTGAAGCATTTTTCCCGGATCACCCGTCCGGTGAACTGTTCATGGGAACTGTTCAGACCGGTATCCAGGACCGCGATCGTTGTCCCTTTCCCGGTATATCCCATGTTATGGGGAATGCTGACATGCGTTATCTCTTCCGTATATCCCTCAAGCTTCTGCGTCTCGGAAGCATTTCCCTCTGACGGCGCTGTATCTGTATTCAGCGTGTCGAGAAAATAATACTCCCCGCCGAATATCTCCAAAAGATCCGTATTTCCCGCGGCAAAGGCCATGATCTGCTCAAAAGTGCCCTGCAGGGTGATCATGTTCAGGTTCTCCAACGGGTAAGAAGCGGTCATTCCCAGGGACAGCGCCCTTTGGCTTTCAGCCTTTTCCGTACCGGGGACGACATCCGCTGCCACCATGAACTCACGCTGCGCCGCATTTTGCCGGGCTTCCGCAGTAAAATCGGAGCTCAGGACAAAATCCATAAAACTTTTCAGCGGTCCCGGGGTGATTTTCGTCCTTTCCGATTCGCCGAGCGGGACCAGTTCCGTCCCCGGGAGCAGATTCACCGCGCCTTTGCCCGCAGCGCCGCTGACCTGCACGCTGCAGACCGCATGGGAAACGGCGTCCAGACTTTCCGCGTAGATCACCGCATTTCCCGGCGCAAGTGCCGTTACCGTGAAGTGGAGCCCGTCGATTTGGATCACGCTCTCGTCGCTGCAGTACCAGCGCAGATACGGACGGGCAGTGTTCTCAGGTTCATAGGTGACAGTAAAGGTATAAGTATCTCCGACATCCATGAATAATTCATTGATGCCAAGGTCGATCATTGTGACGGGGCTGTTGGATTTTTGTCCTCCGCCGTTCTGTTCCGCGGCCATGACCGGCAATGCCAGGAACAGAAGAAATAAAAACAGAATAATAATACTTGGGATATGTCCGGTTTTTTTCATAAAATTTTCTCTCCTTACGCACAGATCTCAAATCAGGATCCTGAGTCCTGAATTCTATATCCTGCTTTCTTTATTTTACTTCATGCATACCGATACCTCAACCCAAATGATGAAAACCGCTGCAGAGTCCGGCCGGTACAAAAGGAACAGGTCAAACTGTACCGATACCGGAACAGTTAGACCTGTCCCTTTTGGACCGCTTTCAATGTTGTTCTATTTCATTACCACAAAATTTCAAAAAGTCAAGGGACAACATTGCCGGTTTTCTTTTTCAAATTCCCGATATATACTCAAGAAAAATAAGAAATAAGAAATAAGAAATTTGAAACAGGATGTAGGAAGTAGGATGCGGGAGTATGAAGTTTTCCTGATTCACAGGAGATTAACTTCACTCTGAACGCTTCACACTTCACACTGCAAGAAAGGAGCGACATGAGCGGGAATGATTTGAAAAATATCAACGGCGACCGGATCCGGGTAT
>CADACE010000021.1:0-77804 GCA_902786265.1 uncultured Chloroflexota bacterium
TTTCCATTTCGCTGTAATTGCAGGTATTTTTGAACATGATCTGCGCGTCTTTGGCGACCTTGTCCATGATATCCAGCACCATCTGGCGCTGTTCCTGGTTATCCTGATAGGCGTTGAAGAGGGTGCCCGCCCAGCGCAGATATTCACTCGCCGAGCGCTTCCAGCGTCTTGTCTTTTGCAGCAGAACCGGTTCGTCCGCGAGGGTGTTGAAATAATCGCGTTTGTCCTGCAGATATCTCTGCCGGGCATGTTCCACCGATTCATGAAGGGCAGGATAATCGGTGACAAGCGAAGGCCGGCCGTTTTCGGCTTTCACGTCGACGACATCGCCGGTTATATTCTTTGAATTTTTTTCGCTCATCACCGATTTTCCTTTCTAAAGTGTGAAGTGTGAAGTGTGAAGAGTTCAGTTAAACTCCTCCGGATCAAGGCCCCGGTCCCTGGCACCTGAGACCTGGTACCTGACACCTACCACCTACCACCTACATCCTACTTCCTTCTTCCTGAAAAATAGTCTACAGCAAAACGAAAAAAAAGAAAACCGGCAATGTTGTCCCTTGACTTTTTTTAAAATTGTGGTAGGAAAATAGAACAAAGGTGCCGGGGGATCGTTTCTCCCCGGCGCACGCAGTGTGTCCGGGAGAAATGATCCCTCCGGTGCCGCCGCTATGCAGGGGGGCGGTTCACATCGCCGCGCGTTCGCTCATCGTTCTTAACCAAGAACGGCGATGAGAATTGTACCCCGGGGACACGGAATCGAATCAAGGAAAACTCCCTCTGCGGGACATGGCATCGAATCAAGGGAAATCTAACTACGCGGGATTAGGTGCCGAGATCCTGGGGGACAGTTCCTGACGCCGATCGATGTTATGGCCGATGAGTGTAATTTCGACGTCATGAACCGCCCACCCTGCTGCGGGATATGGTGCCGTGCCACGGAGTACGGGGACTGTACTCTTCGTACTGCTTCAGAATAGATTTGTGTTTCTATATTCTTAAAATAAAAAATCCGCCTTGGTGAATCAGACGGATATTATATTTCGGGCTTCCTGAGTTTGCCTCTTTAAAACAAGAAAAAGGGACTGATTTGGCCCCTTTTTGCGACAAAAGAAAGAAAAATGTGAGTAAATTGTTTTTGAATTTATGTACCTAAGAGGAATTGAAGAGATTCCTTTTCTCTCGCGGAAATAAAGGCGTTTGATCAATTCATTTTCAAATTTTTTCACAATTTTGAGCAGCCTTTGTAATAGCTTTATTTATGTCGGTTTTGATGTAAAATCTATTCATGAGGAGAAACAATAGATTTTTCCCATAATCGAAGTCTTTTATGTAACCGATGAGTTCGGTCGTGGTAAACATGTCTTCCGTAATTACCGTATAGGGTTCGATCTCCCTGTTTGGAATGGGAATCGTTAATAGACCGAGATTCTTTACAAACAGCTTTTCAGCATTGAGACCGCAAAGCAGGGACAGCTCGGCTGCGCCAAGCGACAGGATGATTTTCAGTATTTGTTTTGTCTTTTTCCTCCATATTATGCTATGATACAGACACCGGCGGACGCTGTTCTCCCTGATTCCGGTGGCCAATTCTCCGGCATCCGCTGCTGTTTTGTACCGATAATTTAAAATTTTTGCTTTGTGTCCAATTGGGACAGAAATCTAATGCAAATGAATTTGTGAAATGGCCATGGGGCATCGGCCACTATAAAGGCCGCAAGTAGCTGAAAAACTTAACACGTCAGTTTTAACCGATCGGAGGATCTATGCTGTATCATTTGAAAGCTGAAGAAAAAAGGCCGAGCGCACTGGTTTATGACAATATCATCTACGCAAACCGGATCACCCGCTGGGGAAGGGATTATCATCCGCTGAAGATCAACCTGATCATCCCGCACTATGATCACAAAGAGAATCCGCCGGCACCACTGCTGGTCTGGCTGGAAGGCGGCGGATGGCGCAACGCGTCCCCTGCCGTCAGACTGGCAGAACTGGGCTTTTATGCCTATCACGGGATCGCGGTCGCTGACGTTGAATACTCCGTCAACAGCAACAACATATGGCCGGTCTGCCTTGAGGATGTCAAGGAAGCGATCCGTTTTCTGCGTGCCAACCGCGGAGAATTCAACATCGATCCGGAAAAGCTGATCGTGGCCGGCGACTCGGCAGGAGCGCATCTGGCAGCCCTCACCGCCCTGACCGGCGATGAAGAAAAATATAAGACCGAGGCCAACCGGCAGGAATCCGATAAAGTGAACGGGGTGATCTGCTTGTACTGTCCGGGCGATTTTCCTGCCGTTCTCGGGGATCCCGTGCCGGTTTGCTATGAGGATCTGCTGACAGGGGAAATTACTGCCGAAAATGAAGCACTGCTGAAAGAGATCAATCCGATGTCCCACGTCACCAAAAACACGCCGCCGTTTTTATTTTTCCACGGCGATGCCGATAATGTGGTCTATTATCAGTCCAGCCTGAACCTGTATGAAAAGCTTCTCTCTGCCGGCGCCGAGGCTGATTATTATCTGTTGGAAGGTGCCAATCACGCTGAAAATGCCTTTACACAGGAGAATATCCAGGAACTGATGCTGGCGTTTATCCGGAAGCACATCTGACTCAGAATCGTCCCATCTATAAAAGGGGCTGTCGCAAATGTGTTTTTACACAGCGCGACAGCCCCGTTTTGTTCATGCTATGCTTACCAGCGTCTGCCGGGACCGCCGCCGGAGAAGCCGTCCGATTGTGACGGGCCACCGCTGAAATCAGGTGCTCCGCTCCATCCGGAATTGCCGCCGAAATCAGGTGCAGCACCGGGAGTGAAGGAACCGGTTTGCTGGCTCCCGTTTGCCGGACCGAAATCCATACCGCTCATACCGCCGGGCATCCCGTCCGGACCGGACATACCGCTGTTGTTATTGAGCTGAAACTCATCGGAGATATAGATCTGACCATCATAGTCAATTCCGGCTTCTCCGCCCATTGTGGCACTGCTGATCTGGATACTGCCGCTGATAAGGTTCACATCACAGTTGGAGTCGATCCCGTCACCGCTGCTCTTGATGGAGACTTCCCCGCCGGTCATGTTGAAAGCGTAATCCAGTTCCCCTTCATAGGTCCCGTCACCATTTGCCGCGTTGATTGCATCATCCGCGGAGTTGATCCGGATATCTCCGCCATGGATGTTGACCACGGTTCCTTCCAGGCCTTCATTACTGTTCGTCACGTTGATGGTCGGACCGGTATGGGTGGTTTCATCGCCGATGGTCAGGATATGGTCCGCATGGATCGCGTCATCTGCTGCGTCGATCGTGAAGTCACCGCTGAGCAAGGTCACATCGTAATTACCGTTGATGCCGTCATTTACCGCCTTGATATTCATGGTCACACCGTCGATGATGATGCTGGAATCGTCCCCGCCTTTGATTCCGTTCTTGGCATTGCCGTTGATCGTCAGGGTTCCGTTCCCGGTCATATAAACCTTTGATCCGGCTTTTGCTTTGATTGCGGCACCGTCGAAGGCATCCGCAATATCGGCGTCAGTGGAATTTTCATCCTCCGGGTTTTCATTGTCAGTGAGGACCACATTTCCGGATATGATCACCTGCACTTCAGCGTTCTTATTGATGGAAACGGCTGCACCGGTGGTGCTGGTAAGGTCCAGATCATTGAGGACCAGGACCACACCGGTCGTGTCTTTCTTGACCGTGATGTTGCCGTCACTGGAGGTGCCGGTGACGATATAGGTACCGGATTCGCTGATCTTTATCTGGCTCGTCTCACTGACATCATAGGTCGTGGCGTTATCATAATCCGCGGTGAGATCCATTGCTGAGTTGTATGTGGTACCGCTGACGATCGCGCTCGCTGCAGCAGCCGATTCATAAGCAGCCATTTGATCGGGCTGCTGCATTCCGTTATCCTGATCCTGACCGTCGGGCATGCTGCCGGGCTGAGAGTCCTGCTGGCTGGAGGCGGGCTGCATTGAAGGCTCGTTATTCTGCTGGCCGAAGTCAGGCTGTACTGAGGGCTGCTCATTCCGCTGTTCAAAGGAAGCCTGAACAAATTCAAACTGCTGCATGTGCGCGGGATCGGTTTGCCCCTGCTGGATCAGCATATTCGATTGAGAATCAGCGGATCTAACGATCGCTTCCGGAAGAGGGTTGAGGTTGTGATCGAAGTTCATTTCGGTTCCCGATTCAGTTTCAATGATCCTTCCGCCGTTGAAAATCACACTCGTTGCCGGTGAATAGCTTCCGTTTCCGGCCTGAATATTGAAGGTGCCATCATCAAAGAAAAGCATACCTGGACGGTTCCCGTCAACAGCGATCGCCCGATCGGGCGCCATCATATTAATAGAACCGCCGCTGAATGTCAGATCCGCATTTTCCACATGGATCGCTTCATGATTATAACCGGTGATATCTAATGTGCCGTTCCCTTCAAAGAAGGTGTTCACCCGGCTGTAGACTGCCGCATGGAACTCAGGATCGGTTCCGCCGTCTGTAATGCGGTTGCTGGATCGGTCTTCCATCCGGATCGTGAGAGAATCACCGCTGAGCGCAATGATGCCCGCAGAACGGGCACCGTCCACTCGGAAGTTATCCATGACCAGGACAACATCCCCTTCACCGGGATCCACAAGAACGGTCCCTTTCATACTGCCTACAAAGCGGTAGGTCCCGGCTTCCGTGATCTTCAGCTGACCGCCGGATAATTCCGGTTCGGTAGGGACAGCAAGAGCTGCCGGAGCACACTGCATGCAAAACAGTGTAACAACAAGGATAAACAATAAACTTTTTTTCATATTCCATCTCCTTTATGGTTTTTCTTTTGTATTCAGTACATCCGCATCGGGAATGTCACTAAAGGGTATTGTCCCGATCAGTTACTTCTGAACACTTACTTTTTCCGTGCTTTTATCCGCACAATATCTATAAGCGAAAGCAAAAATAAAAAAATGGGGGTAAGAAAATAAAAAAACAAAAATTGACCAATTTCTTTTTGACCCCCTTTTTTTCATACCGGATCCCGCTTAAAACATGTGTACGGGAAAACCGTACATAAAAAATTGAAAAGAGGAATGATAAAATGAAAAAATTAATTTTAGTAATTGGAATGATCCTGTGCTTCTGCCTGATCGGCGGTACGGCAATGGCTGATACCATTAATAATCAGATGGGCCAGCCGATGGGCAGTCCGCAGATGAACGGCGGACAGAACGGGCAGATACAGGGCCAGCCCCCGATGGGTGGCGGGCAGAATGGACAGATGCAGGGGCAGCCGCCCATGAATCTGGCTGTAGTGGAAACCGATGATGAGACCGCCATCAGCATGTTATCTGAAGCTGATTCGAGCGCGGATGTCCTGACCAGCGTTGAGAATGGTACTATCGTTGAAATTCTTGAAGAAAACGGCGATTATACAAAAGTTCGTATCAATGGGACCATTGGTTATGTCCTGAGCAGCGCACTGGCTGATCTAAAGCCCGGTGATGGTCAGGAACCCCCGGCTAAACCGGAAGACGGTCAGGAACCTCCGGCTAAACCGGAAAACGGTCAGGAGCCTCCGGCTAAACCGGAAGACGGTCAGGAGCCTCCGGCTAAACCGGAAGGCGGTCAGGAACCCCCGGCTAAACCGGAAGACGGTCAGGAACCTCCGGCTAAACCGGAAAACGGTCAGGAGCCTCCGGCTAAACCGGAAAACGGTCAGGAGCCTCCGGCTAAACCGGAAGACGGTCAGGAGCCTCCGGCTAAACCGGAAGGCGGTCAGGAACCTCCGGCTAAACCGGAAGACGGTCAGGAACCCCCGGCTAAACCGGAAATTGGTCAGGAGCCTCCGGCTAAACCGGAAGATGGTCAGGACCCCCTGGCTAAATCTGAGGACGGTCAGCAGATTACCGGACAGCCGGTCAACGGACAGTTGATGTCATCACAATCCCAAATGGATCCAATCGGGGAACAAAATGAATCACTGGAACCAGGCATTCAAAGCTTCTTTAAAGCCTTCCTGAACTTCCTGACAGGAAAGAAAACAGAAAATTAGAGACTCTTTATGGAAGAGATCCGCAGCAGAAGCTGTCCCACAAGCAGACCGACGCTGCGGATCCCGGAAAGATAAAAAAATACAAGAAGAAAAATAAAATATGAAAAGAAATATTGTTATATTCTTATTCGCGATACTGACCGCGGTTTTCGTCTGTGCAGGGGCTTCGGCTAGCCGGGGAAACCATCCGGGAACAGATCAGGGACATTCGGAAAGATCAGGTAAACCGGGCGGTGACAAACCGGGTTCCGGCAGACCCACCGAATACAGCGCATCCAATGTGGTGTCGGAAGATTCATCCGGGATCAGCTACATATCCTCATCCGACAGTGAAAACGCAGTCCTGGTTTCCGGAAAGGTCGTCACGATCGCGGATGCCTCAGTCAACAAAACCGGTTCCGCCAGCGGTGATGAAGCCGATTTTTACGGGATCAACGCGGCGGTACTGGCGAAAGACGGATCCACACTGACGATCTCCGGTACAACAGTCGTCACAGACGGCGGACATGCAAACGGCATATTCAGTTACGGTACCGGTACTACTGTCAATGTCTCGGATACGACAATCATGACCAGCGGAAATAATTCCGGCGGACTGATGACCACAGGCGGGGCTGCACTGAATGCCGAAAACCTGACCGTCAGCACCGGCGGCAATTCCTCGGCAGCCATCCGTTCCGACCGGGGCGGCGGTACCGTAAATGTGACCGGGGGTACATATAGCTCTGCCGGTGTCGGTTCTCCGGCGATTTATTCCACTGCCGATATCACCGTTTCCAACGCAGTGTTGAGTTCCGTGGTTTCTGAAGCTGTAGTGATCGAAGGCGGAAACAGCGTGACGCTGAACAATGTGGAGATCACTGGATCTAACAGTAAAAAGAACGGAAAATCTACTGTCAATACCAATGTACTGATCTATCAGAGCATGTCCGGTGATGCTTCTGAAGGAAATTCAGTCTTCAACATGTCCGGCGGTTCCATGACTTCACTGACAGGTGCTATGTTCCATGTGACCAACGTAACGACCGAGATTAACCTGAACGGTGTCAGCTTCACCTATGCATCTGACAGCAACGTGTTTCTTGACGCTTCGGCTGATGCCTGGGGAAGCAGCGGGAAAAATGGCGGAAATGTGACGCTGAACCTGACCAATCAGTCGATCACCGGATCCATCCTTCAGGACAGCGTTTCTTCTGTGACGGTATATCTCAGCGGGAATTCAACCTGGAAACTGTTGGGAGACAGTTATATCTCCGGCTTCAGCGGAGATATGGCAAATGTTGACTTGAACGGGTATACCTTATATATAAACGGGATAGCGTATAATTAAACTGGAAAATTTTACAAAACCATACGGAAGGGAACACAGAAGACAGGGTAAACCATGGACCAGGAAGAGCTTTTACAAAACAACGAAGCCTTCATATTGCGGACAGCTTCCTTTGTGCTCGGGCGGCCGGTCAGTCGGTCTGACGACGAGTACAGCATCGCACTCTCAGCTTTCTGGGAGGCTGCGCAGAGTCATGACCCTTCCAAAGGTTCCCTTCAAACATATGCCTCGGTGGTCATCCGGCACAGGCTGATCGACTTCATCCGGTCCGGTAAGCATTACGGACAGGAGATTTCCGTTGAGCCGGATGTTTTTACCGGAGAAATTAGCAGTGAAAGCGAAACGGAAGGTCTCCGGATCTCCATTGAAAAGAAACTGATTCAGGACATGCCGGACCGGACGCTTTCAGAAGAAATCGGGGAGCTTGCTTTGATCCTTCAGCGCTACCAGATCGATTTTTTTGACCTTCCCAATGCCTGTCCGAAAGCACAAAAGACCCGGGCAGTCTGTCTGAAAGCTGCTCGCTTTGTCTGTGCGGTCGCCGAACTGCTGGCCAGACTGCGCAGGACGCTCAAGCTTCCTGCGGCAGAAATGGAAACCGGTGTACCGATCGCGCGAAAATTGCTGGATAAATTCAGAAAATATATCATTGCATCCGTTGAAATTGAAGCCGGAGATTTTCCGGGTATCCAGGAGTATTTTTCGGGAAAGGAGGGAGCATGATCGGTGAGTTTGCATTGGTAATGAGCGTAAAAGAAAAAAAGGCGGTGGTCCTGGCACCCGGAGGCAGGTTCCTGCAGATCAAGAACCGGGATTTTCATGTGGGACAGCGTATCCTCATCGAACCCTCTCTCCTGACTGTACAGGATCGTATCTGGTTCGCTGCCGAGACTGCAAAAGGAAATATCCGCCGCTTTGCTGACCGGCTGAAATATAGGGGACTGATCATCCTCTCCGGCGTTGTGATTCTGATTCCCACTTCAGCATATGCGGCCACAAAATATGTTCCCTGGACCTATGTCAGTATGGACACCGGAAGCATCTCCATCCAATACGAACTGAATGCCCGCGGAGAAGTGCTTTCAACGGAAACACTCAATGATGATGCCAAAACAGTGGTTGATTCGATCCCTCCGGTTCGGTATGAAAAGGTTGAAAACGCGATTGACCGTGCGCTCAACGTGATCTATCCGGAAGAAACCCGGGAGGATAAAGAAAAGAAACCGGTTCTGATCGGTATCTCTACCCGTTTCGGGAATGGAGAAGGAACCATCAGTACTATTACGGAAAACATGGAACAAGCCATGCCTGTTGAGCTATCCGTTGAACATCTGAGCTGGCCGGAAATACGCAATGCAAGGGAAGAAGTGATTTCCATTGGTCAATACGGACAAAGGATGGAAGATTCAGCCCGCCCCGGTCCATCCGCACAACCGGATCCTTCATCTGGACCTGCTGATCCCGGCAGAAACGGATCTGATCCTGCGCCTTCTGCCGGACAAACAGAAGCTGAACGTCCGCCGGAAACGCCGGATCGGAACCTGTCCGGATCTGAAAGAGAAGAAAAGTCTGTTGAAAAAAATCAGCCGCCGCAGGATCCGGAAGAACATCCCGACGATAACGGGACCATCCCGGCTGCGTCTCCTGAGGAGCCGGAGTATAAACCTTCGCCACAGTTGTCACCGCGGGAAACCCCAACGACAGATTCAGCGGAAAGCGGCACTGAACCGCATCATGATGATTTGCCCGGTCCGGGAAACGAGCCTCAATTGACAGGCGAAACAGACACAAATGATTTTGACAGAACAAAAGGCTCCACCGGCAGCGCTGACATTTTCCCGGAGATCCCGGATAAACTGGAAGGATCAGCCCCTTCCTCCCATGGATCACCTTCCGGAGAGGGAAACCCTCCGGAAAACGACCGCCTGCATCATGATTTTTCACCTCCCGGTCAAAATCAGGAATTCTCCGACCAATTGCCATTCCCTCCGGACGGCTAATTTAAACGGGTGCGGGCAGGGTTCCCGCTGGCACCCGGCGCTGCCCGCCGCACCCCGCGAAGCATTCCCTACGCCGGTATTCCTGTCCCTTTATCAACAGAACATTCCTGCCGGGAAGAATTGTATTTTTCTCCCGATTTTTCCCGAATTTCATCAATTTTTCTAATAATCGACGGGGCTGTCGCGCTGCTTAAAAAACTCATTTGCGACAGCCCCTTTTTCTTCAGCGGAACCGCTCCGGCCGCTTTACGGAAGCAGGGATGTCAGTCCCATATCGTCCAGCATTTCCGGAATATGCGCATCCCAGAAATTCCAGTCATGGAGGCCGGCATAGGTCTTGTAGGAAAAGCTGATCGGGTACTCAGCGGCTTTTTTCAGGATGTAATCCGCCATGGAATCGGAGATCCCCTTGATGAAATCTTCAGTGCCGCAGTACATGCCGATATCGGGAATCTGCTTTTTCTGTTCGACCGCGATATCCAGCAGGTGCTTCAGGTCATGCTCCGTCCCGGCAGCGTCTCCCAGTTTTTCGGTGCCGAAAGCGTTGCGGGCAACGCCGTAAAACGGTGTCAGAAAATCTTCCGCCTCATCTTCAGGCGGGAGCTGCATTTCGATGAAATTCCCGCCTGACAGGCAGCCGATCCTGCAGTACTGATCCGGCCGGCTCAAGCCGAATTTCAGCGCGCCGTACCCGCCCATGGAAAGGCCGGCCACATAGTTATCCTCTCTTTTCTGTGAAAACTGCGGGAAGGTTTCTTTCATGAACGCGGGCAGTTCATCTGCGATATAGTCATAATAAGCGAGTCCTTTGGTCATGTTGGAATAGAAGCATTGAGCATGGACAGAAGGACATACCACCGCAATGCCTCTCGCAAGAGCATATCGTTCCAGGTTGCTGTATCGGAGCCAGCCGGTATAGTCGTCCCCCATCCCGTGGAGGAGCCATACGACCTTCAGCTCGCCATCTTCGTTGTAACGGACGCCGTTCGCCAGAAAATCGACCGCGGTATTGGGAAGGATGACATAAACATTGGTGTTCATGTGGAGTTTCTGTGAACAAAAATCTATCTGTACCCTGGACATTTTGATCTCCTTTTTCTTGTTTAAAACAGTACTATAAATTATACGTAAATTGTGATCTGAGGGCGCTGAGATGATAGCCGCGATTTCTTTGGGTATTCTTCCCGCGCCTGGGAATTTTTTATTCGATGGACCACGCGCTGAACAAGTTCACGGGTGGATCCTGACACCCTGCCGGAACCATGATCAGACATTTCCCATTTTGCAGCGATCTTTATTTTTACCTCACAATGCTGTATCTTCGCTGCTGACAGTCTGTCTTGAAATCGGCGGCTTGCGGCAAGCTGCAGGGAACAGGCAGCAGGGAACAAATCCCTGATCCTAAATCCCCTGATCCCTGAACCCTGAAACCTTTTCTGCCTGTATAAACAAAATCCTCTGCCCGTTTTTTCTACTGACAATTATAAGATCAATATGGGGTGTATCATTCGGGAATTATTGGATTTTATGTTATAATGATTCCGATATGAACAATGATACTATTCTTAGAATAAGTCATATAAGCAAAAAATATCCCGGCGTACTGGCCCTCAACGACGTGAGTTTCGATGTCAAAAAAGGACAGATCCATGCCCTCATGGGCGAAAACGGTGCCGGCAAATCCACACTGATCAAGATCATTTCCGGAGCCATACAGCCTTCCGGCGGCAGCGTCATCATCAACGATACCGAATACAAAAGCCTCACGCCCGCACTGTCTTCGCAGCTGGGCATCGGAGTGATCTATCAGGAATTCAATAACGTCCCCTCGCTTTCCGTTGTTGAAAACGTCTTCCTCGGAAAAAAGATCGGCGGCAGGTTCTGCCCCGACCAGAAACTGATGAACCAAAAGGCGCAGGAGATCTTTGATAAACTCGGCGTCAATATCCCCCTCGACATACAGACAAGAAGGCTTTCACCCGCTCAACAGCAGATCGTTGAAATCGCCCGGGCCCTTTCTTCCGACGTAAAGGTCCTGATCATGGATGAGCCATCCGCGTCCCTGGCGATGGCGGAAGTGGAACGAATGCTGCGGATCGTCAAAAGCCTCCGTGACGAGGGTGTATCGATCATCTATATTTCCCACCGCATCGATGAAGTCCTTGATATTGCCGATACGCTGACTATTCTCCGGGACGGGAAACACATTGAGACCCGGCCGATGAAAGGTGTTGACCGAAAAGAGATCATCCGGCTCATGGTAGGCCGTGAGCTCAACGAAACTTATCCCGCCCGCACCACGCCCATTGGAGGCCCGATCCTCGAACTGGAAGGTGTCAGCGGCAACGGGGTACACGATATTTCTTTTGAACTCAAAAAAGGAGAAATCCTCGGTCTTGCCGGACTCATCGGAGCCGGACGGACCGAACTCGGCAAGGTCATTTTCGGCGAAGCGAAGAAAGACAGCGGAACGATCCGGTACAAAGGGAAGCCGGTCGATTTTCATTCGGCAGGACAGGCGCTGAGTTCCGGGATCGGTTATATTTCAGAAAACCGCAAAGAAGAAGGTGTTTTTCTGAATTTCCCGGTCGACTGGAACATCACGATCTCTGCGCTGAAAAAGAACTCCAGATACGGTTTTGTCAACCGTAAAAATCTGGAAGTCCTTGCAGACAAAATGGTCTCCCGATTCAGAGTCAAGACTCCGAGCCAACTCCAGCTCGTCCGCAACCTTTCCGGCGGCAATCAGCAGAAGATCGCCCTGGCAAAGGTACTTGCCCTTGATACAGATATCATCATTTTCGATGAACCGACCCGCGGGATCGACGTCGGCGTCAAACAGGAGATCTATCACCTGATGAACGAACTGATCGAGAACGGCGTCTCCATCATCATGATTTCTTCTGAGATGGAGGAACTGTTGGGAATGTCAGACCGGATCGTCGTGCTGCACGAAGGCCGGAAGATGGGCGAAGTCATGAAAAAAGATTTTGATCAGCAGAAGATCCTGACACTGGCTTCCGGGATCGCACTTGAGGATAAAGAATAACAGGATATCGATATGGACAGCAAATTCAGCAAGATAATCAAAAATAACATGCCTTGGATCATTCTGATCGTCATTTCGATCATTTTTTCATTTTTCTCGCCAAATTTTTTCAAGATCCAGAACATCATCAATATTCTGAATCAGAACGCTTTTGTGATCGTCTGCGCCATCGGGATCACGTTTATCATGATGTCCGGGCAGATCGATCTCTCGGTCGGTTATCAGATGTCCCTGATCGGCGTCACGATCGGACTGCTGAACAAAAACTACAATATCGGTACGATAGGGATGATCCTTATTGCGGTCCTGATGGGCGTTCTTCTGAATATACTGAACATGACACTATCGATCAAGCTGAATATCGGGCTGCTGATGGTCACGACCGCGACTTCCATGCTGTATCAAGGGCTCAGTTTCACGATATCCGGTTCGAAAGCTGTCGGCGGGTTTCCTGATTCATTTAAAAAGATCGGACAGGCAAACTTCTTCGGGACCAGAATCCCGATCGCAGTCATTATCATGCTGTTTTTCGCGGTCATCATGGAACTGTTCCTGACGAAGACTTACTGGGGACGTCATATTTATGCCATGGGCGGAAATGAAGATGCGTCAAGGCTCGCGGGCATCGAAGTCATCAAAACAAAATACCTGATCGGTGTGATCGCGGGTGTTTTCGTTGGGATTTCAACCGTGATGCTGATCTCCCGGCTCGGTTCGGTCAACAGCAGCTCCGGTCCGGGAACTGAGTTCACCGTGCTGATTGGCATCTTGCTGGGCGGTGTATCCGTCCGCGGCGGCGAGGGACGGCTCAGCGGTGTCGTAGCGGGCATCCTGATCATGGCTATCCTGAGCAATGGGATGCAGCTGGCGGGATTCGGTGTCTATTTGCAGTATGTGGTCAAAGGCATTATCATGCTGGCCGCGATCGGCATCGATGTATATCAGCTGAATCATCAAAAGATCATTGATGAGAAACTAAATTAGCGACTTAGGAAAGGGATTTCCTATAAACAAAAAGGAGAAAATATGAAGAAATTTGTTGTTGTATTGCTTGCAGTTTTACTTATCGGCTGTTTCGCCGGTTCAGCGATCGCTGACGGAGAACAGAACTATCTGGGTATCGTTTGGCCCAGCCTCCAAATCGAATTTTTCGACTGGGCGGCGAACTTCATGAAATCCCAGGCTGAAGAAGCAGGCTGGAAAGCAGAGATCACCAGCTACGATTTCGATACCGTTACCCAGATCCAGCAGATGGAAAACTTCGCCACCATGGGCGTAACGCATATCATTTCCTATGCGGGCGAACCGGAAGCCCTGGTCGATGTCTGCAAAAAGCTCCGTGAACAGGGAATCGTGATGAGCTTCTTCGCGACTGCTCCATCCGATTTGGATGCTTATGACAACGTCGCTGTTGCGAACCAGTATGATATCGGCAAAGCCATGGCTGAAAATGCCGTGGACTGGGTCAATGAAAAATACCCGGATGCCGCAGACGGATCCATCAAGGCCGTCATGTTTGCACTGCCCACGACCGAAGATGATGTGCAGCGCGACAACGGCGTCCGTGATACCCTGAAAGCCTGCCCCAAGATCGAGATCGTAAAGGAATATGAACTGGATAATGATTACAATACGACGATGCCGGGCATGGTCGACATGATGATGCTCGAACATCCGGATGTCCAGGTCGTTGTCTGTCACTTCGCTTCTCTTTCCATCCAGGCTGATGAACGTCTTCTGACCTATTCCCAGATCGACCGCGATAACTTCGGCATCTTCTCCGGCGACATCGACACGATGATCGGCGAAAGAATGATGAAGACCCTCGATGGCGAAGGCCTGATCCGTGCCACCGGCACCTATGACCCGGACGGCGTTTCCAAGCAGTTCGGCCTCTGCCGCGGCGATTATAACGATCAGCTGAACGATAAGAAGGAATTCGAATATTCCATCACGAAGTTCACAGCCGAAACGATCCATGAATACATGGAGACCCACTAACAGGGTACACAACCGATCATAATTCGGAAATAACTTAAAACCGGAGGGTGTCTCAAAATATGAAAAGACACCCTCTTGTTATTTCAAAATTCAATAATGAAATGTCATCTAAGAAACTATAATCAGTTTTTCTATATCAATTTCTTCCCAGAATATAGCGCCGCATAAGATCTGATGCGAACACGTTGTATCTTTTAATTTCTGATAAATCTGAGTTCATAAATCTATATCTCCAAGACCTTACTCTTGGTTGAATATCAATTTATATGATTCCGGATCACCGATTCTGATAGGGTGTTGCTGGAATCGATCCAGGATCTCCGGGTTTACCTTTTTAAGATCTGCCGGCTCTAAAGAACCGTCTTTTCTAAGGATAAGGCAAACCGTTGGAGTATCACTTCCTTCCACATAATCTGAAGATTCCGATCGGCATAGAAAACATCGACATTCTTTCTGCATGTAGTGACTTGATCATTCGTCAGATTCTTATACATTCTCCGATCTGCTTCCTCACAGGATGTAAATGTATAGCATCTGCCTTCTTCATCCGGGACAAATGCCAAGGTGGCCGACATGGTTGCTCCGAAAGCTGTTCCATCCCAGGCATTATCATATTCCATATAAAGTCTTGAACGCTGCCAACCCTGCTGGCTCTGAACTGTCACATCGAACATATCACTTCTCTCAGAAATAGTGATTTTCTCACCATTTTCTTTGACAAGCACAGGTGTGTTATGTTCTTCCATTTCATACCAGAACAGCGGATTGTAATAACGTGTTTCTATCGGCAGATTATGTTTCCGGTACCCCAATACGCTTCATTTCATTAATAATTAGATACATTCACATATTTTCGCATATCGTTATTTTGTGAGGTGAAGTTTTTGTTTTCGCACATTCAGAAAATTTTCGGAATCAATATTACATCAGAATGGACAGAAATTAGAAAATGTATACCCCCTAATAGTGCGGGAAAAGAAGATGTTTTTGTATCAAATCCTCGCTGCTGAGAAATGGTATAGTTGTATCAGTAATACAACCACATACTTTTCAATGATTGAACTAAATAACGATTACTAAATCTAATGTGGAGAAGTATCAGCCTGATACTTTATTTCATCTGTATCTTCTGAATCAGAGATGTCAGCTTCACTCATTTCATCATCTGATACTGAAGGATGTTGAATATATAATGAAACCGCCAATGGGATAATTCCCTGTCGGCGGTTTTTCTTTCTGTAATGAAGGTGTCATTGAACGGATTGCGTCATTTCTTCTCTTCCTGGACTGCTTTGAATGTCTCTTCCGGGATGATCAACGACACACCGTTGGTCATGCTGTACTGTTCATGGAACGACACAGTATAATTACTGGTATAAAAAGCTGCTTTAATTATGAAAATTTTTGTTATTAATTGTTCCATCTGCGTATATCATTTTCGTAATCAACATAACTATCCCCAAAAGTGTTGATTTTACCGTCATATGTCAATACAACAATACAATCAGCAAATACAATTGAAGAAATATTTTTCCATTTACTTTCAATTTCAATTTTTTCTTCTTTATCAATATAATGGATACTATCTATAACAATAGTACCGTTTCTCTTTACCCCATAAATTGTATCATAGCCAGTACCTATAGAAACGATATCATTCCAATAAGGAACTGACAAAAAACTATATTTAATATTTTTATAATCCCAATAATAATGTCCCGTATATATTACAGTTCCATTTTCTTTTAGTCCAACGGTGAAATCTGAATTTGCAGCAATTGCAACAATGTTTTTCCATTCAGAGGCATCGCATTGGCCAAACTTATTATTGCCCACAGCAATAACTGTGCCATCTGATTTCAAACCGACAGTGAATTCTTTCCCAGTAGAAATTGCTAAGATATTATCCCAATCTGAAACATTACATTGTCCATATTGATTTTCTCCAACTGCGACAACAGTACCATCTGATTTCAGACCAACAGTAAAGCGATCGCCAGCAGCAATTGCAATAATATTCTCCCAATCGGAGACATTGCATTGTCCATATTGATTTTCTCCAACTGCGACAACAGTACCATCTGACTTCAAACCAACTGTATAGTTGAATCCTGTCGCAACAGCAATAATATTATTCCAACTTGAAACATTAATTCTTCCTGAAATATTATTACCATACGAAACTACTGTTCCATCCGGTCTTAGACCAACGCCAAATATTGAAGTACCTGAAATAGCCACTATCTTTAGCTTAGATCTAATTTCATTCCGTTTATTCAAAGCATCCGCATAATCTCCTGCTTTCGAAAAAGCATGGAAAGCTTCAACAAGGTTTTTATTTAAAATATGATTTTCACCTTCCAAATAGTAACTTTTTTTTATATTTTCTTCATCGCCAGCATTCCAAAAAGAAGCAATAGCTTCACGATATTTTAATTTTGAGAGAAGCATTTCCCCTTTTGCTTGATATGTTTCTTTTACTTTCGCTTCGGCGCCTGCTTGTAGGAATACTGTAACTGCTTCATCAAATCTATTATCAGCTAAAAGACTTTCTCCTTTGGCTATATAAACTTCCCTCACCTTATCTTTATCGTCAACTTTTGTAAATACTATAATTGCCTCATCAAACATATGATCAGCTAGAAGGCTTTCGCCTTTAGCTTTATAAGTTTCATTTACTTTCTCTATATCACCGGATTTTTCGAAAGCATTAATCGCATCATCATAATTCTGACTGGAAAAAAGACTCTCACCTTTTTCATAGTAAGCTTGAAATATTTTTTCACTGCTATCTCTATAAGAACCAAGTTCTTGGAATATGACTATAGATTCATCATATTTTCCTGCAGAAAGGAGACCTTCTGCCTTTTTGTATTTCAATAAAGGTTGCAATACGAATATAAATAGGAGTAGAACAGATACAACTGAAATAAAAATGATAGCTATATTTTTCCTTTTTGCTTTCAAATGTTTTTCAATTTCAATTTTCTCTCGTTCAATTCTTTCTCTTCTAGCATTTTCTTCTGCTTCTCTTTGCTCTCGCTCAGCAGCAGCTTTTTGTTCTGCTAATTGTTTTTCCCAGACCTCTTTTCTGAGACGTTCTTCTTTTTCCCTTGCAAGAGAACCAAGGTCAACATGGAACAACTCATTAGCATTTTTTTTACAGAAGTGACATGAAAATTCATTGATATGATTGATTTTTCCGCACGTACAATACCATAAATCACCAATTTGTACTGGGCAAACACTACAATCAGATCCGTAATGTATTTTGAATTGTTTCGTCATTTCGGAGTCTTTGAAAAAATCATTTAGCGGAACCGCTGTAGGAAGAGGTTGCCAAATATCATCACCACCATTCCATACTTCGTTATTCTCAAAAATGATCTCCCGTACAGAAACATAAAACGCACGTGTTCCGGGATCAGGAAGATTAACTGGAACATCCTGCCCGAAATTCTCATCCCGTTTTGCTGACAGATCCAGATATTGAAATATTACTGGTTCTCCCAGCGGTCTTTGGGCCGTATCTAATGCGATGATCCTGACTGATACAGCCTTGATAACAGAATCGGAAATATTCTTGAATTTCAGCTGAGCTACAACGCTGTTATATTGATTGTCCTTCAGTAGAGCACCGGCTTCAATAATTATTGGGGAGCCAGCGGTATACAATAACCCAGGTAACGCATATAATCTTTCATATCTGTCTCTCATTTCAAATATCTCCTAAAGTGGCGAAAGGTATTATTCCGAATAAATAAAAAATACCATTTTATCTGTAATAATTTGATACCTCGTTTGCATATGAAGTATCTTTGCCAGTGTAAAGATGCCAGTCATCTGAACGAAATGAATTATTTGTAAAATCTGATATTATTTTATACAAAGAGCCAAATTCCAGATTATGCATTAAATAGTCACCAGACTTATAACAAATATCATACATATTGCCTATATATTTTCCGATATAAGATGTGCATATTCCATTTTTGCATTCCATTCTATCTGAACTATCAGCTATCCTTGCAGATTGAGAATGCATAGACCACGTTCCATTAAAAGCTTCGATTCTTTGTATTTGAGGTAGAGATTGAAATTCGGTTCTAAGTTTTTCTGTTTTTATCTTTTCGTAGTATCCATAATAATCTGATAAACTATGCATGGAACCATCATTAAGGTTGATTGGCTTCAGAAGACAATAATAGTAATATGATTGACTGTCAGAATAATTATCCCCTTCTTTGAAAGCCTTAGCAGCTTCCGCATAGAGTCTTCTTGAGAAAAGGTCCAGTCCTTCCTCATAATAAGTTCGTTTCATTTGTGTTGAGACATCTTTATACTTTTTTATATTGCTGAATATTTTACGCGCCTCGCTATATTTTTTGTTTTCAATAAGAGATATTCCTTCTTCATAATATGTCTGCTGAAATAAATCTGCGGCATCTAAGTATTGGCCTGCTTTTTCAAAATCACTACGTGCTTGAGAATACTTTTTTGATGCTAATAACCCTTTTCCTCTTTCATAAAATGCTTGTTGTAATAATGAAGCCGCATCAGAATAACTTTTAGCTTGCTGAAGAGAAGAAATTGCTTGGTCATAATCTTTAGATTCTAATAAACCTTTCCCCTTTTCATAATAAGCTTTCTGTAGTAACTCCTGAACATCTTCATATCCATTTGCTTTCTTTAAAGCACTTATTGCATTATCATATTCTTGTAGGGATAAATAATATTTTCCTTCTTCATAATACGATTGTTTTATCCACCCTTGAACATCATCATTGTCTACCGACTTATTGAAAACAATACGGGCTTCATTAAATTGATTTTCTTGTAATAGTTCTTGCCCATGCTGATAATATACTTCTGCTGTCTTTAGATTTGAATCTCTGAAAGTTCCTAATTCAGTGAAAATAGATGCTGCTTCTTCAAACCTTTTCTCCTGTAATAACGCTTCAGCTTTATTATATTTTTGTGAATAAATTAACATCCGTATAATAAAGAATGCAGCTATTGCAAAAAGAATGAAAGCAACTATAATCATTACTTTTTTTCTTTTTGCTTTAGAAATTCTTTCAGCTTCAATCCGCTCCCTTTCAATTCGTTCTCTTCTTGCATTTTCTTCAGCTTCTTTTTGTGCCTTCTCCGCGGCGGCTTTTTGTTCTGCTAATTGTTTTTCCCAGGCCTCTTTTCTGAGACGTTCTTCCTTTTCCCTTGCAAGAGATCCAAGGTCTACGTGGAACAATTCATTAGCTTTTTTTCCACATAAATAACATGTAAATTCATTGATATGATTGATTTTTCCACAGGTACAATACCATAAATCACCAATTTGTACCGGACAGACACTGCAGTCAGATCCATAACGTATTTTGAATTGTTTCGTCATTTCTGAGTCTTTGAAATAATCATTTAGCGGAACCGCTGTAGGAAGAGGTTGCCAAACATCTTCACTGCCATTCCATACTTCATTGTTTTCAAAAACGATTTCACTTACTGATACATAAAATGCACGTGTTCCCGAATCGGGAAGATTTACAGGAACATTCTGCCCGAAATTCTCATCACGTTTTGCAGACAGATCCAGATATTGAAAGATTACCGGTTCTCCCAACGGTCTTTGCGCAGTATCCAGTGCAAAAATTTTTACAGAGACAGCTTTAATTACAGAATCGGAAATGTTCTTAAATTTCAGCTGAGCTACGGCGCTGTTGTATTGGTTATCCTTTAGAAGCGCACCCGCTTCGATAATTACCGGGGAGCCAGAGGTATACAACAACCCAGGTAATGCATATAATCTTTCATATCTGTCTCTCATTATTTCTTCTCCCTAAAGTGGTGGCAGGTTATTATTCCAATATGTCTGTTGTGGTTGTTGATATTGAGGTTGAGCTTGTTGAGGTGAGGCAGTACCAGACTTTTCAATCGCTGTAATGATATCTTTGTTTCCTTTTCTATCTGGTAACGCAGCAACCATAAAATAACCGATTATATTAAGCCAAAAACACCACCAAAAATATCCGGAATATCCTTTTTCATTAGCAATTTCCTCAAATTTTGATGCTACAGCAATTTCCAATGCTAAAGCAATAATTCCTATGACAACATACCATAAAACAACATTTTTCATATTTACCTCCCATTATTTATATTTTAGCGATTGCTTCCGCTTCTTCCTTGGTAGGATAAAGCCGGCTCTCGCGCACCCTGGTTCCTCCGTTCCGTTCTGTAAAACGGATGGTGACAAAACCGGCGACCGTCATTACAACGGTTGCTTCCTCAATAAAGTGGTTGTTGCCTATGAGATAAACTATGGCGCCGGGTTTGAATTTTGTATTCATAATAGGCAATTTTAGCATATACTACCTCAGATGATTGTCACTTTTTAATAACAACAATAACATTCCGCAATTAGAGCTGGCATTTTTTTCCTATTTTAATTTCATAATCTAATTTCACATATCGTTATTATGTGAGGTGATTTTTTTGTTTTCGCACATGCAGGAAATTTACAAAATCAAAATCTCAGCAGAACAGGGAAAAAACTACAAATATACATCTAAAAGTTCGAGAAAATGAGATGTTTTTGTATCAAATCCGCGCTACTGACAAAACGCAAAAAATGTGGCAGGGAAATAGAACAACGATGACTTTGTACCGCTTTGGGTTTTCGGTCCTGAAAAGACATGCGTTCCTGTTTTAAAATAAAAAATCCGCCTTGGTGAATCAGACGGATATTATATTCCGGGCTTCTGGCTGCCCCCCGAAGGGGGCAGCCATAATTTTTATTCAAATTTCGCCGGAATCAGTCCTGCTGATGATTATTTCGGGGCAGCGACACAATTGGTGTTATTGTGATCGGAGTAGACAGAACCGGTGATGTAGAAGCCGTAATCAAGGAAGTTGATTGCGCCGGTCATTGCCAGATCGCTGTTGGTCTGATACGGATAGTCCGTAATCTTCGCGCGGCCGATCAGGATAACTTCTTCGCCAGCAGGGAGTGTAATCTTGTTCTTGAATGCATCCTGCGTAGACAGAACCCAGTTCCAGCTCATCGGGGTACCGCCATTGATAGCGACAGCGACGTTCTTGAGGTTGATGACTTCATCCTTGACACCATCGTTCTTGAGGCGGACCATCATGTAAGCGAACTTACCGCATTTCTGATACATACCCCAGACACCGTTCTTGTAGACACCATAGGCGCCGGAAGCGGAAATGGTCTTATCTTTTTCGCCGAAGTAAGGAGTCAGGAATCTGTAGAGAGGATCCTTGACCTGCATGCGGCTGACAACCGGGCACGGGAATTCAACAGGTTTGAAGACACCGAAGACTTTGTAGCTCATACCGCCGACACGGAAGGTGAAGGGCAGATCGCTGCCGCCCAGGTCGCGCAGAACTGCGGAGCTGAGATGGTCGATGGTGATATCGAAGCGGATCAGGGCATTCTTGCCGAGGCCGATACCTTCACCATACTTGCAGTAATCGGTACGCGGAGCGCCGTTGGCGTTGTTGTAGATGGTGTACTTGCAGGTATAGCTGGTGTAGCGGGTGCTGTAACCGTCGATCATGACATCAGCAGGGATAATATAGTTATCCTTGGAAGTGCTCTTGTAGTTGCGGATGGTCACCTGGAAGCGGGCTTCACCGGTGTTTTCATCGTAGACTGCACGGACAGAATCCATCATGCCGGCAACGCCGCTCTTCGGGTTGTATTCCTCGAGGTTACCCTGACAGTAATTGCGCTTGGCTTCCGGAGTAGCTGTGTAAGGAGCTGTGGTGATAGGAGCTTCGTCTTCAGCCCAGCCAAAAGCAGTGCGATAAGTGGTGTGCAGAACAGTGAGTTCGATCTGCGGTGCGGAGGATTCAACCAGAATGCCATTGTACTGAATGTAGCCATTGATTTTGGCTTCATAGGCACCGGTCTTGTTGTTCTTGCGGAACTGAATGGAGCTGCAGCCATCATCACTGCCGGAGCATTTCACTTTGGTAACGCTGGCGGAAGAACCATTAACTTTCGCAGACAGTTTGCGCAGGTAAGTGGTTTTTTCCGGGCCATAGTACTGGCTGACAGTACCGGTTTCATCCGCAGCACGGGTAATGACCATCTCGAAGGAGATCAGACCATCGCCGCAGGGATCGAAAGAAGCTTTGGTGATTGTGGCGGTGCCGATCGGGGCTTTGCCTTCATAAGCAACATCCTCGAGGGAAACGTCTTTCTTCACAAAGTCCTTAACGACCGGTTCGTCACTTTCGACCCAGATATAATCAGAATCTTCATCTTCAAACATATCCGGGAAGAGCAGGTTCATATCGCTGAAGACCTGAAGGACGGTATTTTCGTCCCATGTTTCTTCGAAGTCTCCTGCGAAGACTCCAACCGACATGCTCAGGATCATCACCAGAGCAAACAAAATACTAAAAGTTTTCGTTTTCATGCTTTGACCTCATTTCTCAACGAAATTTGATGAATTTTCATCCACCACCCATATTTGGGGGCAGGTTAACTGATATTTGTGCAATATCAGTGCCAATCACGATAATTCTCCACATGAATTTTCCACGATTTTCATTTTGAGCTTTATCGCTGTTCTTTATTGTTGCAAGGTCAATGCCAAAAATTAATTGAATTTTTAAATCAGGGATCGGGGATTAGGGACCAGGGACCAGGGGTCAGGGATCGGGGGTCAGGAATCGGGGATTAGGGACCAGGGACCAGGGATCGGGGATTAGGGACCAGGGGTCAGGGATTAGGGACCAGGGGTCGGGGATCAGGGGTCAGGAATCGGGGATTAGGGACCAGAGGTCGGGGATCAGGGGTCGGGGATCGGGGATTTGGGACCAGAGGTCGGGGATCAGGGGTCGGGGATCGGGGATTTGGGACCAGGAATGAGTTATCAGCCAGCAGTGGTTAGTTATCTGCCCCCTGATCCCTACTCCCTAATCCCTACCACCCTACCTCCTACCCCCTCCTAAGCGTCGGGAGGATGAAGCTCAGAAATTCTTTCGCGGCCGGGGGATTTTCTTCGTCAGATTTGGCGGCGATGCCGATTTCAAAATCGGAAGACAGGTCCAGAGGCAGGGCAGCGACATCGCCTTTCCAGCGCTGTGACAGAAGTGTATTGATCAGCACAACGCCCAGACCGGCTTCCACCATGGCATAGGCCGCGTAAATATCCGAGGTGGCTGCGCAATAGTTCGGATTAAGTCCGTTTTTTTTCAAAAACAGTGAGTTATCTGTTTCCAGGTCCGGAAAGAGTTCTATATAATCATCTGTCCACAGGTCCGGCACATGATAAATTCCCCTTTTGACGGCAGGATGTGCTGCGGGGACCCACGCGCAGATGCTGTCACGGCACAGAGGATGGAAGACCGGTATGTTTTCACGCTGGCTGATGATGCAGAAATCCAATTCATGATCCCGGAGCATCTGGCTGAGCGCGCTGGAGGTTCCTTCGATCAGACGAATGTTAATGTTGGGATGGAGTTTGCGGAAGGCAACGATCTGCCTGGAAAGGATCTGGTCATAGATCGGGTAGGCTGTGCCGACGGTGATGGAACCGGTTTCCAGACTGCAGATGCGGTCCGCGGTTTGCTGAAGCTGCTCCTGGATCCGCAGCAGATTGCGGATGAGCGGTAAGACCCGGGCACAGTCTTCTGTAGGCGTTACGCCGCTTTTCGCCCGGACCAGCAGCGGAAATCCCAGCTGCTCTTCAACGGTCGCCACACTCCGGCTGATGCCTGAGGGCGTATATCCCAGCTTTTCCGCCGCGGCTGTCAGACTGCCTGTGTCGATGGCACAAATCAATGCTTTATATTTATCAGTATCCATAATTATTCCTTCCTTTCAGGATTCAGGGGGCAGGGAATGGGGGCTGGAGATGGCGTTAGAAACAAGGCGAAAGGAGCAAGTGGATGGAGTCAGGAACGAGAGTCTGGGCGTATGATCACTGATGGCTGACTGCTCGTCCCTGTTCCCTGTCACTTGCTCGATTCTCCGGAATATAGTTTACAGTTTACTCCCTTGTTCCATGATCCAAGTCCCAAGTCCCTGACCCCTGAATTCGAATATTGCAAAATTGTCAAAGAACAATTGAAATATTGTCGCTTTACTCAATTATAAAAACAGCGTATACTCTTGTCAAGAGAGAAAGGCGGAAACAAGATGAACAATCAGCAGAAAAGTGAACTCTTACTGGCAGCAGTGATCCTTGCAAGGAGTACATCCTTTGTTTTGTCCAAATCCGCGATGAATTCGCTGACGCCGTTCAACCTTTTGGCGGTGCGTTTTCTGACGGCATTTATCTTTCTGCTGATCCTGTTCGGAAAGAAACTGATCCATATCCGGCTGACGGAGCTCAAATATGGTTTCGGGTTGGGCCTGCTTTTCACCATCATGATGGGCTGTGAGCTGACAGGACTGCGCGCTACAGATTCCGGAACAACTTCTTTCATTGAGAATTCCGCAATGATATTTGTACCAATTCTCCAATTTGTGATAATGAAAAAGAAGCTTCAGCTTTCCGAAAGCATCCGCATTGCGCTGGCTGTTCTGGGTATTGCCTGCCTGACGCTTGGCGCCAGCGGCGGACTGCTTCGGTCCGGCTGTGTGTATCTGCTCGGTTCGGCTCTGTTTTACGCCTCGGCGATCCTGCTCACGAACATTGCCTCCCGAAAAGGGGATCCGCTGATGATCGGCATCACACAGGTCTTTACCATCGGGTTTCTCTCCCTCATCATGTCCTTTGTACTTGAACAGCCGCGCCTGCCGCAGACCGGTTCCGAATGGGGCATGATCCTCGGGCTTGCAATAATCTGCAGCGGGTTTGGTTTTACCCTGCAGCCGGTAGCCCAGCGCGGTACCACCGCCGAACGGGCGGGGATGATGTGCGCGCTCAGCCCGCTCAGCGCTTCACTGCAGGGCATCATCATTCTGCATGATCAGATGAGCTACTGCAAACTGGGCGGCTGCATTCTGATCCTGCTGAGCCTGCTGGTTCCGGTACTGCTGCAGACGCTTCACAAACCTTTCGCCCGCCGTCTCGCTGTCAGGCATGCCTGAGAATGTATAAATATAAGGAAAAGAGATCCTTTATCTGAGCTGCAGGTCCGGCGCGTGTTCCCTGCTCCCTTGAGGTGCCGGTTTCGTTCGGCTCAAGCACTTCATCGATGTGCCGATCAGGCTTTATTGATTTTGATGATCTCTTTTCCGCTGATTTTTTATTACAATTACCCGGAAAATATTTTACAAAATACTGATTGTTGTGCAGGAAAAGTATGAAACCTTGACCATTCATGCTAAACAGCTGAAAAAGCATTATATCCTGCCAACTTTAGAGCAGACTAATCAGAAGTTGATTAAATGAGGCAGGAAATTCTTGTTGGCAGGAAACAGGAATTAAAAGAATTGGAAAAACGATTCAGCAGCAGATTTATACTTGGCGTATTTTATGGATTTCGGCGGCTCCATTGATATTATAATTTAAGTACTTCAGTTTTTATAAAAATCTCATTGGGAGGTATATGATGAGAAACATAAATGTATTATTGATTTTTTCAATCTTTTTGATTCTGTGTGTGCCTCTTTCTGTCTCCGCGGATGATACCGGATCTGCCGCGGACAGGCTTCTTTATCAGGGACACGGAAGTCTCCGCATTATCACTAAGGAAGGTAAAGTCATCTATGTGGATCCCTATGCGGGAGAAGGCTATGACCTGCCGGCGGATCTGATCCTTGTGTCGCATGGCCACCCTGACCACAGTGCAGTTGATCTAATCAAAAACCGCAGTGAAGACTGCCGGGTGATCTATAACACGGATGCCCTGGTCAATGGGGAGTATAAGAAATTTGACCTCGGATATGCCACGGTCGAAGCGGTCCAGGCGGGAAACAACAAGAATCATGATATCAATGTCTGTGTCGGCTGGCTCATCACCCTTTCCGACGGAATCTCGATTTACGCCACCGGTGATACATCAACGACTGATCAGATGTCCGAACTGGCGGAAAGAGAGATCCATTACGCTTTCTTTGTCTGCGACGGAAAATTCAATATGGATATGGACGAAGCGGTCGAATGCGCAAAAACGGTCAAAGCCAGGAACAGCATCCCCTATCATATGGCACCGGGGCAGCTGTTTGACCCGGAACGGGCTGAATTGTTCGATGTTCCCGGCAAACTGATCATCCCCGCGGGTGAAGAGATCGACCTGGAATAGGTCCGGGAGGTCCTGACATGAAGTATCATCAATTCGGGCAAACCGGATGGAATGTTTCCGCCATCGGTTATGGCGGCGTGGTTTCTTCCCAGCATTTTGACAGGGCTGTCATCCCGGGAGACGGGCAGAAAATGTCGGATGAATATGTCAGCTGGGCGGTGGACCATGGGATCAATTATTTTGATGTAGCTCCCGGGTATGGAGATGCCCAGCTGCTGATGGGAAATTCCCTGAAGCCATACCGTGACAGGGTTTATCTGGCCTGTAAAACCGCCGTAAGGGAAAGAGCGGGCGCTGAGCGGGATATGCTTGAATCGCTGCGGCTTCTGCATACGGACTATTTCGATGTCTACCAGCTTCACGGGATCGCCTCAATGGAGGAACTGGAAACCTGTTTTGCGCCCGGCGGCGCTATGGAACTGCTGCGGGACATGAAGGAAAAGGGAATCACCCGGAAGGTCAGCTTTACCGCGCACAGTGAGACAGCGGCTGTGCGGGCGCTGGAGCTGTATGATTTTGATACCGTTATGTTTCCCCTGAACTGGCATATGCACATGGAGCATGGCATGGGAGAAAGGATCCGCAGAGCTGTGAAGGAGCGGGGACTGGGATTGCTGGGCATCCAATCCATGGTTGACCGCGCCTGGAGCCACGAGGAGCAGGACAGCTCCATATATCCAAAATCCTGGTGCAGGCCTTTTGATATCGGGACAGAATCGTCTTATCTTACGGCAGCGCTCAAATATTCCTTCTCGCTGGGGGCGGATATCCTGATCCCTCCGGGTAATTTTGAGCATCTGAAATATGCCGTTGATCACGTTGAAGAGGTCCTGGCTGATCCTCTCACAGAGCAGGATCGTGCTTTCCTTGCCGCGCGGCTGCCGCAGGTACGGGAGCAGCCATTCTATGATCCGGAATGTTATCAGCTGTAAAACAACAAAACATTGATCTGTCAGAGTCAGGGGCGGTTTTGAATCATGCTTGTCGTGATCCGAAACCGCCCCGGCTCATCAAAGCAGTCCATCAGCGTTTCCATAATACAGTTTGCTGAAAATATTGCTTTGTTTTTCCAAGTTGAAAATATACTTTGCCTTCCTTTTTACGAGGAAAAGTGTATTATCTTAACAAAATCAGGGTAAAAAACGGGATCATAACTGTTTTTGTGTTAACACAAATAAAATAACCGCAAAAATCTTGTGCGGAAAAAATAAAAAATCATGAATTTTTAAAGTAAAATATACTAATATAGAAACCATTCCGGATTTATTCAAAATTGGACAATATTATGAACGATCTTCACAGTAAACAGAAAAAACGATTCTAATGGCGGCGGCGTTTCTTACGCTGTTTACGCTGGTCTTATTTTTCGCGGAATGGTATCTTTTCCAAATGGATATCCGCGAAGACGGCCTGTTCAAAGCGGAAAGCATAAGCAAGACCATGACGGACTATGATTTGGGACATCAAAAGCTTTCGGAGCGGATCACTGACAGAATGCTCACCAATCTCAGACTGTCCGCTTTTCTCATTCGGGAGCGTATGACGAACGGATCGTATCCCGGCAGGATGGATATCTATGACGGCATGTTTGTCCGGATCCGAGACGGCCGGGTCGAGCCTCTGGCCGGGGCGGATGAACGTTTCAAAAACCTGCAGCCGGAAGATATCATGACTGAATATACTCCGAAGACTGTCACCACCCCGGACGGAGAAGAACTGCTGGCTGCCGGTGCCCATATCGATGATGAGCTTTATTATGTCACCTGGCTGGAACCGGAAGAGCGGCAGCAGTATTTCTTTTATTATCAGGATAATATGGATCAGCTTCTGACCTATGTGGGCAGCGCATACGGAGGAGAATTCTTCATCATTTCAAATGATGATCCGGAAGGGACATTCACGGCGCGGACAGAAGGATTCGCGGAGTTCAGCAGCATCGCGGATCTCGGCATTCAGCCGAAGGATCTTGGGAAACAGTCTGCAGCTCATTGTTATGGATGTGATCTTCATTATCTTCACCTGTGAGATGTCTCCCAGAGAGAAGACCGTATCACAGCTGATCTTCAGTATGCTGCGGTTCGTTATCATTGTGGGGCTGATTTATAATTTTCTGTCGTATCTTGGCGTCAATACCCGGGCACTCCTTGCGTCGGTCGGGATCTTTTCTCTGGCGCTTTCCCTGGGCGCGAAGGACCTGGTAGCCGAAATTCTTGCGGGTCTCAGCATCGTGACAGAAGGAGAGTTTGAGACGGGTGAGATCGTGGAGATCGACGGTTTCCTGGGCATGGTGGATAAGATAGGCATACGCTCCACATGGGTCCGCAACCCCGGATCACAAAATATCCGGATCTTCAAGAATAACCAGATACAGAGCGTGATCAATTACAGCCGGGAAACCTCCCGTTTTCACTTATATTTCGAAATTCCGGTGTTTGTGCCCATCGACATGGTGACGGAATTCCTCGAACGTGAGCTTCCTGCCATCAGTGCAGAGATCCCCGGGATCATCAGCGGTCCTTCGTTTTCCTGCATCAGCAAACTGGATCATAAAACGATGACGATCCGTATCTCCGGAGAATGCCTTGAAAAAGACGTATGGGCCATTACGAAGAGTCTCAATATGAACATCAAAAAGCGCTTCGATCAGCTGATCGGCCTTGACCGGTGGAATATTGAACTCTGAAACAGGCGCCGCCGCGCGGCGGATTCTCAGGAAAGCGCTGATATATTCGTTTTTGAGTCGGGAGAGACCTGTTTTCGATGGACCATTTGAGTCAACAGAACAAGTCTTTCCCGACTCATTCTCTATAAAACAGACAATAATCAGCATTTTCTCAGGACTCCTTTATTTTTCCCGCATGAGGGTATCCGGTGTGCGTGATGCAGCGCCTGAAAAAAGGCGGTCAGATTCTGTTCGGACCTGTTCTGTATTTCGAAAGAGAGCGCATTATTCTTTACAGAAGCTGCTGAACATTTTGATAAAAAATATCATTTTATACAAAAAGAGCCGGCACACTAAAACGTGCCGGCTCCTTTGATCGATTTTATTTTGTCAGGACTCGTCTTATGCTTACCGGGGATCTGAAACCTGATCCCCGATCCCTGACAGCTGAATTTACTTCTTCTTGATGTACTTGCGGATGTCGAGGGCGACCGCGACGACGATGACGACACCCTGTACCACGTAGTTGTAGTAGGGGTTGACACCCAGGAACTGAAGGATGATCTTCAGCAGTTCGAACACCAGAACACCGACCAGGATGCCGGAGACGGTACCGATACCGCCGGTGGTGGAGACACCGCCGATGGTACAGCCGGCGATGGCTTCCAGTTCATAGCCCATACCCATGGAAGCGGAGGCACCACCGGATTTCGCTGCCAGCAGGTAACCGGCGAACGCGTACATGATACCGGCGATGGTGTAGATGGAAGCGAGGGAGCGGGTGGTGTTCACGCCGGAAACTTCCGCGGCGACTTCATTACCGCCGATGGCGTACATATATTTACCGTGTGTGGTGTGGTTGTACATGAACCAGAACAGCAGGCCGAAGACGACCGCAACAATGAGCAGATACGGAATGTTGAAGCTCCGCACCGAACCGATACGTCCGGTGATAAGGCTGGTGTAGATTTTCTGGAAGCCGCCGATAGGTTGGGCATCGGTCAGAACAAGGCAGAGACCGTAAATAATCGTCTGGGTACCTAATGTCGCGATGAACGGGGGAACATGGAGGCGGGTGATGATCAGCCCGTTGATAATGCCCCATAATGCACCGGCAATGATGACGATGATCAGAACCAGACCGATGTTCATTTCCGGAATGGCTTTGAAAACACGGTTCGCGTAATCACCGCGCTGGCAGAGAATACCGGCGAGACACGCGGCAAACCCGACCTGACGTCCCGCGGAAAGGTCTGTACCTTTGGTGATCAGACAGCCGGAAACACCCAGAGCGATCAGGAAACGGACTGCTGTGTTGGAGGCAAGGTTACCGAAGTTGCCCCATGAGAAAAAGTTGTTAACAGTGAAACACATGATGATCGTAGCTATCAAAAGCAGCAGCACGATCGGGTTGGATGTCAGATATCCAACGAATTTTGATATCGGATTTGAATTTTTCTTTTCCATGATTCAGTAACCTTCCTATTCAAACTGCGCCGCAAGCGCCATAATATTTTCCTGTGTGGCTTCTGAGCGGTCAACGAAACCGGTCACCCGGCCGTCGCACATGACCATGATGCGGTCGGACATACCGATCAGTTCACCCATTTCAGAGGAGATCATGATAATGCTCTTTCCTTCGCGGGCAAGCTGTTCAATAATACAATAAATTTCATATTTCGCGCCGACGTCAATACCTCTGGTCGGTTCATCCAAAATCAGGACATCCGGATTGTTTGCCAGCCAGCGTCCGACCAGCACCTTCTGCTGGTTACCGCCGGAAAGCGACTGGATCTGTGTCTTCTGGCTGGGCGTCTTGATCTCCATCTTTTGGATCATTTCGTTCACGACTGCCTGGACTTTCTTCCCGTCAATGGCATCACCGAAGGAAAGGTAATGGTTCAAAGAGGCAATCGCGACATTGTCCGCTACGCTCAGCACACCCATGATCCCGGAACCGCGGCGGTCTTCCGTCAGCATGGCGATACCCTGGTCGATAGCGTCTTTCGGACGGCTGATCTTTAATTCTTTGCCTTTGTAGGTGATTTTGCCGGTCGTATGGGAACGGGTACCGAACAAACCTTCCATCAGTTCCGTGCGCTGCGCGCCGACCAGACCGCCGACGCCCAGAATTTCACCCTTTCGGAGTTCAAAGGAAACGTTGCGGAAGGAACGCGGATTGATGGACGTGAAATTTTCCACCTTGAAGACCACTTCACCCGGTACATTGTGCTTTTCCGGATAAAGGTTGGTCAGTTCGCGGCCGACCATCTTTGTGATGATGGAATCGGTTGTCAGTTCATTCGCAGGCCATGTGCCGATGTACTGACCGTCGCGCATGATGGTGACTTCGTCCGCGATGCGCAGGATCTCATCCATCTTGTGGGAAATGTAAACCACCGCGACGCCTTCGGCAGTCAGGTCGTCCACAATGCGGAACAGCGCTTCCACCTCGTTATCGGTCAGTGAGGATGTCGGTTCATCGAGGATCAGGACCCGGCAGTTCGCGGATACAGCTTTGGCGATCTCAACAGACTGCATCTGGGATACACTCAGGTTGCCCACCTTTTCCTTCGGGTCAAAGTTCATGCGAACCTTTTTCAAGAGGGCAGCTGTATCCTCATACATTTTTTTGTGGTCGACCGCCGGGATAAAGCCAAGGTATTTCTTCATCGGGTAACGTCCGAGGAAGATATTTTCACCGATCGTCCGTGCCGGGATCGGCTGAAGTTCCTGGTGGACCATGGCGATCCCCTGGCGCAGGGCATCCATCGGGTCTTTGATCACAGCCGGCTGTCCGTCAATATAAATCTGGCCTTCATCCATCTTATAAATGCCGAACATGCATTTCATCAGTGTGGATTTTCCGGCACCGTTTTCACCCATCAAAGCGTGTACTTTTCCGGGGCGGAGCTTCAGCTGAACATGGTTCAGCGCTTTGACACCCGGGAAAGATTTGCTGACGTCACGCATCTCAAGGAGATATTCTGACATATTGCTTTGTCTCCTTTCCTGAAAAATAATTTTCAAGGGTTTTTGTCATATTTCATAGGAACATGAATCATGCCAAAAACCATTGAAAATCTACGAAAAGCGGGCAGGTCCGGAGACCCGCCCGCTCTTATTTACCAAAGATAAATTATTTGGTAACCTTCACATAGTCGACCCAGTAGTAGTTCTGGAGTTCTTCACCCTTCAGGGCTGCAACTGCTGCGTCAACAGCGGCGTGGGACTGGCCGACATGGTCGTTCAGAACGGTACCGGTCATTTCGCCGTTGGCAACCATTTCCTGGCATTCAGCAAGGGCATCGACACCGAGCAGGTAGATGTCTTCACCGACTTTGCGGCCGGCAGCCTGGATGGCAGCGGCAGCGCCGAGGGCCATGGCGTCATTGTTGCAGAAGACAACTTCCACAGCGTCGCCATACTTGGACAGAGCATTCGCGCAGAGTTCCTGACCCTTTGCCTGAGCCCAGTTACCAACCTGGTCATCCAGGCATTCGACTTCGTAACCGGCATCGGTCAGAGCTTTGACGGAGAATTCAGTGCGGTACTGCGCATCGATGTTTTCCGGGTCGCCTTCGATCATGATGTAGCTGATCTTGCCGTCGCCGTTGATGTCGCCATGATTTTCGAGTTCGGCAACGATTTCACCCTGGAAAGTACCGGACTGGCGGGCATCGGCACCGACGTAGCAGACATTGGCGTTGTCGAGAATGCCGGCATAGGATTCATCGCCGTTGTCGCCCAGAGGTTCGCGGTTGATGAGGATGCAGGGGATCTCGGCAGCAACGATCTTGTCGATGATGGCATCGGCGGAGGAGGTCTGGACCAGGTTCAGAATGATGACATCAACACCCTGGGTGATGAAGTTGTCGATCTGGTTGGACTGTTCAGCCATGTCGTTCTTACCATCGACGATGGTGACATCATATTTGTCTTCGCCGGCAGCGCTGAGTTCATCGAAGTAAGCCTTCAGCTCATTGCGGTAAAGGGTCATGAAGTTGTCATCGAACTGATAGATCGCGACACCGACTTTGTAGTCTTTCGCGGCAGCCGGCAGAGCACAGGCCAGAACGAAGACCAGAGCCAAAACAAACAGCATTGATTTTTTCATTTTCTATCTCCTGAAAAATTTCTTTTGCCCTTCAACGCTTTGAAGGGATTTTACATGATACTTATTTTACTATCATTTCAGAAATTCCGCCCTGAAAAAACATAATTTAAATGGTAACTTTTTGGCGCAAAAACACCATTTTAAAGACATAAATGCAAATGCATGAGATTTGTCATATTAACTAATGATTTAAGTCATCAGGCATAATTGAGCTGAGAATTACGATCTGGTCACGCCTGTTATAAACAACTCTCGTCACATTTATTATTTTGTTCTGATCATCAATAAAATAGTAAACATAATAGTTTTTTACAATTATTCGTCTGACATTATCTCTTATGAAGAATTCGTTTGTAACAATAGTTCCAATTTTTGGGTTTTCACATACGATATCCATTTTTCGATCAAATTCATTCAGAAAATCGCCAGCAGCTTCCGGATTACATAACACAGTAGAAATATGATTTACTATATCCTCTATGTCTTGTTTAGCTTCTTTAATGATGCGATATTTATAAGCCATGTTTTTCTCTTATTTCCTGAAGTACGGTTTTGCCGTCGTATACTTGACCTTCTTCATAGGATTTAATTGCTGCATTGATTAAACGGGCTTCTTCGACTTTTCGCATTGTTTCATCGTAATAGTCAATATCCATGACAACAAGCCGCCCATATCCGTTTTTGGTTACAAATACCGGTTCGTGGGATTCCCGGCACCGTCTTTCGATCTCAACGGTATTTTTTAAATCTCGCATAGGTATGATCTGCATAGTACCTCTCTTTCATTTGTGGCTATATTATAGCATAAATTCAGCCACGGTCAGAATCTGAAATTTATTGATATAATTAACCCGGAGGCTGGTATGGAAACTTTTGAAAAAACATTTCACGATTTTACAACGATCCTGAAGGGTGAACTCCTCACCGCTTTGGGATGTACGGAACCGATTTGTATCGCTTACTGCGCCGCGGTCATGCGGCATGCGCTGGGTGCCGAGCCGGAAAAGATCCGGGCTTTTTGTTCCGGGAATCTCATCAAGAATGCCAAAGGCGCCACTGTCCCGAACAGCGGCGGGATGAAAGGCATCTCCGCCTCCGCTGTCCTCGGGGCTGTCGGAGGAGACCCTTCCAAACAGCTCGAGCTTCTTACCGCAATAACACCGGAACAGATTTTCCACGCGAAAGACCTGCTTGATAAAGGGATCTGTGAGGAATCATTGCTTGAAAATGAAGAGGACAAGCTGCAGGTCATCATTTTCGGGAAAGCAGACGGACACACAGCGGAAGCAGAACTGAAATATACCCATACCAATATCTGCCGTGTGGAGCGGGACGGTAAGCCCTTCCCCTTTGAAAATTTATGCGACGGAGCTGCTTTCCCCGGGAAAGACACGGAAGACGGGACCTCCTATTCGCAGCTCACGATCCGCAGGATCATAGATTACGCGGAAAACGCGGACCTTGACAAAGAAAACATCCGGGAAACGATTTTGCATCAGATCAAATGCAATACGGCGATTTCCGAAGAAGGACTGCGGGATGACTGGGGCGCTTCCGTCGGGAAGATCATTCTGCGGCGCGGGAACAGCACACCGCTGCGCGCGGTCGCGGCGGCTGCTGCCGGGTCGGATGCCCGCATGAGCGGCTGCGAATTGCCGGTGGTCATTAATTCCGGCTCCGGGAACCAGGGGATCACAGTCACTATGCCGGTGGTTGTGTATGCAAAGGAACTGGGAAAAAGTGAGGATGAACTGATCCGCGCGCTGATGCTTGCCAACCTGGTGGCGATCCATATTAAAGCTTCCTACGGACGTCTTTCCGCGTTCTGCGGCGTGGTAAGTGCCGCTACCGGCAGCGGCGCTGCCATCACCTGGCTCGCGGGCGGGACTTATGAACAGATCTGCGCTACCATCACCAATACGCTCGGGACAATTTCGGGAATGGTCTGTGACGGGGCAAAGCCCTCCTGTGCCTCGAAGATCGCCTCCGCGGTTGATACGGCGATCCTCGCGCATGAGATGGCAATGGCGAAGAAGGGGTTCCATTCCGGTGAAGGACTGGTCAAGGGCAATGTCGAAGCTACGATCCGTTCCGTCGGGCGTATGGCTGCGGAAGGTATGGTCACAACAGATCAGAAAATTCTGGAACTGATGATGGAATAATATAAATGTTATCTTTCAACACGCCTCAATTCGTTTCATTGCTGATCGTTTTCATAATATGCTGGTATATTATTCCTCATGCTTTCCGAAAACCGGCATTGACCTTGTTCAGCTTTTATTACGCCTGCCTTTTAGGCGGGGTCTGGACGATCATAATTTTATCTGCGGTTACGATCCTGACATTCAGCTGGGCATTTATTTTAGAGAAGTCATCTAATAAAAAACTGCTTTTGACTCTCTTTCTTTCCATATTGATCCTGCTTTTGATTTATGGAAAACAAACCGCAGCCTTGACCGGTCTTCTTTCAGGCTTTATTAATACAGAGAATATCTCCCTGACTGTCGTTAATATGGTCGGTTTGTCCTATTACGTTCTTTCGGCGATATCTTACATTGTTGATGTCTATCGCGGAAAAGACAGCCCGGATAAAAACTTTATCGATATCGCTCTGTGGCTTTCTTTGTTCACGAAAATAATCGCCGGACCGATCGAAAGGCATGACCGGTTTAAACAACAGCTCGACCGCATTTCCGATTCCAAATTTGATTTTGAACGCATCAAAAGAGGGCTTCTGATCTGCGCACGCGGTTATTTTTATAAACTGGTAATAGCAGACCGCATTGTTTATTTTGTTGATAACATGTTCCCGAATGCCGCAGATTATCACGGGTTTATCTTAGTATTTACCATGATCGCCTATTCTCTGCAAATCTATTTTGATTTCGCGGGATATTCTCTGATCGCGTATGGCATCTCTTATGCAATTGATCTCAGGATCACCAATAATTTTGAACTGCCTTATTTTTCCGCAAGCATACGGGAATTCTGGAAAAGATGGCATATTTCTCTTTCTTCCTGGCTGAGAGACTATATTTATATTCCCCTGGGCGGGAGCAGGAAAGGCAAAATAAGACAATATCTGAATCTTTTTATTACATTTATCGTAAGCGGCATTTGGCATGGCTCCGGGGTCACATTCCTGATCTGGGGAGGGCTGCATGCTGCATTTCAAACCTTTGAACAATTGATCCTGGATAAAATCAAGTTACCCAAATTCGTCAGGATCATCATAACCTTTTTCGCAGTCAGTTTTGCATGGATATTTTTCAGAGCGGAATCTTTCCAAAATGCAAAAATGTTTATAAAGCGTATGCTGACATTTCCGTCTTCCAATATGGTGTCATGGGAAGAATTTTTTAATTTAGGATTGGGCATCAAAGATTGGATCGTCCTTGTAATTTCAATCGGGATCGCTTTGATCGCGGAAATGATTCAGTATAACGGCGTCAGTCTGTATGATTCGCTGCAAAACAAAAATGTTGTGATCCGCTGGATATGCTATTACTTGATCATCGTTCTCCTGGTCATATTCGGAATTTATGGAATCACGTTCGATGTTAGTAATTTTATTTATTCCAGCTTTTAGGGTATATATTTAGGACGGAGTACACAGGACCGGTGGCATGCCGCCGCACAGCGGGAGAAGATCATCCTCTGTTTCTGATCAAGCGAAGCTTGTTCCTTACCGAAGTCTGCCATTTGCGTTTCAGGTAACAAAACCAATGAATGTTAAACTATTACTCAAACTATTGCTTTTTACTGCGGGATTATTACTTATAAACGAGTATCTGACGGTCGTTTTTTCATCGAAGAATTTTCCTCCCGGTTATCCGACTGTTAACATGTTGGTGAATCCGGACTTTTTGAGTACAATGCATCAGGGATTTTACAATGAAAAGAAAAACAGTTTAGACGTCGTTTTTCTCGGATCGAGTCATATTTTCAGCAACATCAACCCGAACATGATATGGGATCAATACGGAATAACATCCTATGATTTTTCCGGTCATATGCAAGACCTTGGAACATCCTATTATTATTTACAGCAGGTTTTCGAAACACAATCACCCAAGGTCGTTGTAATAGATATTTTTCTGAATGGAGATCGATATTTAGGTACAATAAACGCCCATCAAAACTTCGATTTTATGAAAAATGATATCCACAGAATAAAAGCGATTTTAAACAGAGCGGAGTCAAATTATTTGGAATTGTTTTTCCCGGTCGCAAATTATCATACCCGTTGGAAAGACCTCACACGTGATGAAATCTTTTATGACTATAATAAGCGTGATTTTCTAAAAGGATCTTTTATTTTTATGGATTCAAATTCAACGGAGGTTGAAGATTTAAAAATCCCCTCGGAAATTCCGGAATCTTCGCTTGCGAAAAAAACAATTCACTGGATGTTATCCATTCAAAAGCTTTGCAAAGAAAATAACTGTCAATGTGTTTTTATAAAAACTCCTTTTTATCTTTTTGAAACCAATAAGCTTGTAAATTTTACTGATATTGAATATTATTCTTATCTTTCCGCTGTACAAAAATTTTGTGATGAGAACGGGATGACATTTTTGAATTTTGTAGGCAGGGAAAAAGAAATCGGATTGGATTATGCTAATGACTATATTGACAGCATGCATATGAATTTGAGCGGCCAGGAAAAATTTTCCTCTTATATCGGAAAAAATTTACAGGAAAATTTTCAGCTTGAAAATAAAAAAGGTGATCCGGATTATGAACAATGGGATCGGGATTACGAAGAAATGCGTTATATTACAGACAATTTTTCGGATTTGTTTTATAAGTGATCTTTTCAAATTTTCATGAAAATGGTAATTAATAGAATATGAAATATATTTTCAGACTTTCAATTTATATATGCCTTCTGCTTTCTGTTATTTTTCTTCCTGCAGCCGCAGATTATGCCGTGTATACTACTGACCGCGAACCTCTTTCCGGACAGATGGAAGGAATTCCCGAGAATGCCGGAGTTGTTACGATATATGTTGCTTCCGTTATTACCGAAAAGAATTTACAACTGCCTTCAGACCGCGGCATAACAGAATTGATAATTGTACCGGCGGACGGTATGGGATCCATATCATTACCGGAGGTCGAACGGATCTGTGCCAACGGTGTGCCGCTTGTCATCGGGCAGGGGATCAGCATGGAAAACGCAAGCATCTATGGCGGAGCCTGCGTTTCAGAAACAGAATCGGACCTGGCATCCTCTGATCTTACGATAGAAGGCTCGGTCGGATTTGTTTTCGGCGGCGGGCTGGCAACGGATGGCGGGCACTCCGGTGTGACTGAAACTTCAGTAACCTTAACAAAAACCGGACTTGTTTATTTTGAGATTTTCGGCGGGGGTCACGCCTATGGCAGCGGCAGCAGCGCGTCAGCCGAAAACACAACCTTAAAGATTTCCGGAACATCGGATTATGTCCTTGGCGGCGGATTCGCGGAGGAAGGCGCCCTTGCCGAATGCGGCAGCACCTTCATTACAACCGAAGAGGGTTCATCCGTACCGGTCGCCCTTTTCACCGGCGGCAGCGCTTCCGGTGCCGGCAGTCTGTCAGAAGTGGAAAGCGCCAAAGCGCTGGTAGCGGGTAATGCCAACTGGGCTTTTTCCGGTGATTTTGCTTTTGGCGGCGGGAAAACCATACTGAATCTTGCTTCCCGTTTGGAAATTCTCCCCTCCGGGTCAACAGAGATCGCCTATATGGGCAGCTTTTCCTCCGACGAGGGATCTGACGCCCTTGTCAATACAGCTGAATTGATGGTCTGCGGAGAGGCATCCCGGATCGTTCAGGACAGCCAGACAGCGGATAACGGGAAAGCTCTCACGCAGGTCAAGGCTTTGTTCTCCTGTGAACAGGGTGAAAAGGCACCGTAATTTGCAGAAAAAGCTATTCCGGTTTCCATCATTGAGAATCTGAAAACAATTCTCAAAAATGTAACAGAAATCACTTTCCCTGATGATATTTCACATGAAAAAGTATATTATACTAACTAATTGCGCGCAATAAAACAGTGTAAAATAAAAACTGCAGCCTGATGCAGTGGAGTGGTTTTATGGCAGAAAATTTTAACCTGGAAGAACATATTGCTCACGGCGTGGAAAAAATCGTCTCTGATACTCTGAAAGCGACGCTGAAGGACCCGCGGGAAAGCGCTTTTATGCTGAAGTTTGCGGCGGCCAGCCGCAAAGCAACAAAAATCCGTCAGAAGCTGGCGGAGGGCGGTGAACATATCCCTTCATTCCTGATCGCGAGCATCACCAGCAGCTGCAATCTGCACTGCGCGGGGTGTTATTCCCGCTTTAATAAAGCTACAGTGGACAGCAAGCCGGTCAAACAGCTCAGTACGGACGAATGGCTCACCATCTTCCGGGAGGCGGAAGAATTGGGTGTAAGTTTCATTATGCTTGCGGGCGGTGAACCGATGCTGCGCTGGGAACTTATTAAAAAAGCCGGAACGATGCAGAACATCCTTTTCCCCATCTTCACCAACGGGACCTACCTGAACGACAGCTATCTGGCTCTTTTCGATAAATGCCGCAACCTGATCCCTGTGATGAGCATTGAAGGCGGCAAAGAGGCGACCGATCTGCGCCGGGGGCCCGGGGTCTATGAAAAGCTGATCACCAATATGGATGCCTTCCATGAAAAGAATCTTCTTTTCGGCGCGTCCGTGACCGTGACCACGGAAAATATAAAAGAGGTCACTTCGGCTGAGTTCCTTTCATCACTGGCGTCACGCGGATGCAGACTGGTGATCTATGTGGAGTTTGTCCCGGTTACAGAAGACGCAAAGTATCTCGCCCCCGGTGATGTCGAGCGCGAATATCTGACCGCGGCCATGAGTGACCTGCGTGAGGTCTATCCGGATATGATCCTGCTGGCGTTCCCCGGAGATGAAAGAGCCGACGGCGGATGTATGGCAGCCGGACGCGGATTCTTCCATATCAACTCACATGGCGGGGCTGAACCCTGCCCGTTTTCCCCTTATTCGGATATCAACGTCAGGGATGCCTCTTTGCGTGAGGCGATGCAGTCCCGTTTGTTCCGCGCGCTGCGTGACGGGGATTTTCTGGACGATGATCACGTCGGCGGCTGCGTTTTGTTCGAAAAGCGGGAACAGGTTGAAGCGATGCTTAACCAACAGGAGAATTAGACCATGAATACAGCAGTAAGATATTACTCAAGATCCGGAAATACAAAAGCAGTGGCAGAAGCCATCGCGAAAGCTGCCGGTACAGCGGCAGTGGTAGTAAACAGTGCCGACGCGCCGATCAATGGACCTGTCGATGTGTTATTCATAGGCGGGGCGCTTTACGCTTACGGGATCGACAGCCATCTGAAAGATTATCTGAAGACATTGTCCAAAAATGATGTGAAAAAGGCTGTGGTTTTTTCCACTTCCTGGCTCTCGAAACACGCGATCGATCTGATCCGGAAAGGGCTTGAGGCTCAGGGAATTCCGGTCGCAGACGAGACTTTCTATGTCAAAAATATGCCGAACGAGTCACAGCTGAAAGACGCGGCTGCGTTCGCGAAGAAATTTCTGTGATGGAATCCCTGCCGCAAGACAAATATGATGTTCTGAAGCTGGAAAACCAGCTGTGTTTTCCGCTCTATGCCTGCGCGAAGGAAGTCATCCGCCGCTACCGCGAACCGCTTGATGCCCTGGGGCTGACGTATACGCAGTATATCGTGATGATGGTCTTTTGGGAATTCGGCGGGATGACCGAGGGAGAACTTGGCGAAAAGGTCCGTCTTGATTCCGGTACGCTCGCCCCGCTGCTCAAGCGTCTGGAAAAGCAGGGGCTGGTAAAGCGTTCCCGCCCGGAAGACAACGAACGGAAGCTGTTTGTCTGCCTGACGGATGAGGGGAAAGCTTTGAAGGAAAAAGCGCTGACCGTGCCGGAAGCCATGCGTGGCTGTATTGATCTTCCCGTTGAAGATCTGATTCTGCTGAAAATGCTGCTGGAAAAAGTCCTCGCGCAAATGGATTGAAAATTGCTCCGGAGCGCTTGTTTTGCCGGAAAGATAAGGGATCGGTATTCTCAGGTTCAAATTGAACCGAAGGATACCGATCCCTTTTTGATTCAGAGAAGGATCATTCCTCCCTATTCGGCTGAAAACAGGACCGCGTTCAGGTCCATGTAGCTGATCACGTCCTCAGGCTCGAAACTGAATGAACAATGATAGATCCTGAGGACGCTTCCGTCGGGAAGATCGATTTCCGGTGATATATCGGGAGTTCCGCCCGGGTTTGCGGACCACGCGGAAACGCAGGCGTTGATGAATTTACTGATATCGGCAGTCAACACAGTATTCCCTTCGGTGTCATAAAACGCGATCTGTTCTTTGTTGTACGAGCTCGGTTTTTCCGCGTCATCGGCTATGGTATCTGTCGAAACCAGGGACATGCGGTCAAAACCGCTGATATCCGCGTCGAGCAGGGGAAACTCATAATAGATATACATGTTCTGATCGATTTCCGCGATCCCGATTTTGCCGCTGGCTTTGATGGTATCGATTTTTTCCGGGGCCGCATCTGCCAGAAGGGCATTCCCTGCCGCGTTCCCCGCGAGGTAATAATACGCACCGGCGAGGCTGCTCTGGTCTTCCGGCGGAAGTGTTTCAAAATCCGAAACAATGTAACGGTCAAAGATCGATTTCTGGCTGCGGTTTGAGACGCTGAACATATTGATAAAGGGCGCTGCCAGACAGATAAAAGCCAGCACGGCAGTAATGGGCAGCATGACGCCTGTTTCCCGTTTTCGTATTGCGTATACGATAATATAGATCACCTCAAAAACCATCAGTGCGAGACACTGATAGCGGGCAGGCGTCATGCCGTATGCCATGATCCGTTCACGGATGGCGTACCCCTGCAGGAAAAGGAAGGGAATGAAAATATACGGGAGCTTCGTGCCGATCCGTACCGGCAGATGGTCCGGCTCAAAGGTCCCGATCATCGTCCAGATCGGCAGTCCGATGATGAAAAGCCCGGCCAGGATGCGGAAGATCTCATTGGATGGGACCACACGGGTGATGATGATCTTGAGGATGTACGCGTAAATGATGACAAACGCCGCTGTCAGCAGGACCATCAGCAGGTATTTGACGATCACGACAAAGAATCGCGGCAGTTCCCTTGCCGGACTGATCTGTGCATTCAGCAGACCGCTGCTGACCAGCAGCCCCAATACCAGAAATTCCGCCCGCAGGATCAGCATAAAATGTTCGCCGTTCAGGAGCAGGGTAACAAAGGTGGCCATCACCAGGACGATACCCAGCGCGGCAACAGCGCAGATGATCGCCAGTTGGGAGAGTTCATGGATAACATGAATGCAGTATTCATTAAAAGCGAGTCCGGAATTTTTGTAATTGCGGTACACGCTGACAGTGATAAGTACGATCACCCAGGTCCAGATCCAGGGGAAAACTCTTTCCCGGATCAGGTCATCTTCGTGATTGTTGAAATAAATGAAACCCGCCGCGACCAGTCCGGCAGCGATGATTCCGAAATACTTCAGCGGTTTTTTCTCATACCAATAGGTTTCGGCAAAAAAGGTTCCGACTCCCCAGAGCATGGTGAAGGGAATCCCTTTTTCTTCCATAAATTTTCCCAAAGTGCCGCTCTGGTCAATGAACACGCAGGAGAAGACTGAAGTCAGGGCAGCAAGCGTCATGGTCACGGGATAGCGGGATATGACCCTTCTGAAATAGTTTAATGTGTTTTGCATCAGGTTTTGTATTCTATTCATAATCTGTATCCTTTATTTCAAACGGATAATAATCCGTTCCCCGTTATCCTATCACAGAAACCCGCTGAGAGGGTATCAAAAACGCTGATATTCCTTTCAAAAGCTATCAAAAAAGAGACTGTTTAAGTTGGGTTTGGATGGTGTTCGGTATTAATGGTAACTTGTAAAAGTAAATGCAAGTTATTATGATGTCTTCCTCTTCCGTGGCAGCGCAGAAGATTTTGAAAATGGCCATATTCCGGCTTGATTTGATTATAAAGCCGGGCTGTACCCGGCTTCAGTGCCTTTTTGCTCAGAAGGCTCGAACAAGCTCCTGTCTGCTCATGATGTGTGACAAAAAGAACCGTCCCTGTTGTCACACAAAATGTACACCATATCCGAAGCCGACCGGCGGAGAATACGGTCCTTCGACCCAGGGAAGCCTTGAGACGATCACTGACATTGGTATCTGGCCGGCTTCACACTGATCGATGAAATGATCGATCGTGAAGTGGTACCGGAAAAGTTCATCCAAAACCTTTTCCCTGCTTACCGTCAGATAGTCAACATCATATCCGTGATAATAATTTCCGTCCGTCAGAACCTTAAAGAATTTCTGTGCCTCCGGGTCATAATACGTAGGCGAATTGACGCCTGTGATGCCATGACTGCAGAATTCCGCGGCCTCGGCCTCTATCTGTTCTTCTGTGAAATACGCTCCGGCTTTTTGCAGACAGAACGATTCCAAGTCGATGATCTGGACGGGCTTCCCATTTTCGCTGTGTTTTTTCCCGAGGAGCCGGTCCATCGATTCGTTGTAACGGCTCGGCAGTTCTCCTTTCAGGATATCCCAATTGCTGCTGAACAGTTCACCCTTACCTGTAAGAATATAGATATCCTTGCCATCGCTGCCCGCAGCAAGCAGATATCCGGAGAAATCGGCGGCTTCAAGAATTTTCTCTGAAGACGGCACTTTGATATAACGCAGGCCGATCCCGTTATCCGGAAATGCCAGTAAACCATCTCCGGCGCGGATAAGATATAATGCGTATTCATTGTCCCTGAGAGGTAATATTCTCTGACGAAGATCTTCTATGGGATGATCCGGCCTTCCGGTTTCGTCCAGTCCGTCTGTAAACGGAGGTTCGAGTTCAATTCCTTTTTCTTTGAGAATATCTTCCAGCAGCGGTCTGTATCGGTTGTATTTGCTCCGCAAAGACGAAAGCTTCTTTATCCAGCATTCCCTGCACCTGCCCGTGAATTGACGACGGGATTCAAAGAGCGTGATCGGCTTCCCGCAGTCACGGCAGGGAACCTGGATCAGATGTTGCTCCTTTTCCCAGCAGTCCCGGCAATATTGTTTGTCTTCGTATACTTCAAACGCCCGTGGTTTCAGGTCACCTCTGTACTGAAAATACCGTCCGCACTTGCTGCAGCGAGACAACCGGAGATTATGAACCGGTATCATTTTTATGTGCGATTCGTAATACTTTTGGGAAACCTCGCGGAACGTCACATTCTCCAGTGCCTTTTTCTCACTGTCTGTGTATTTCTGATAGTCCATATGAACCTCCTGAAAAAAACTGACGATCATTCCGATTTGTCTTTCTCTATTATATCGCGATATAAGGATGATTATATTTACGTACATGCAACACCTTTTCAGCATTCATTTTGCTGCTTGCTGCATTTACCTTTTCAATTTTTAAATATAGTTTGCGGCGTCATAAATATTCACGTTATAATTGACAAATATTGATGTTCATGATAAAAATATGAAGAAGGATTGTTTAATAATGGCTTATGAACTTACCACTACCACAACAGAAATGACCACATGGGGTGGTTTATTTTAGTTGTGAGGTAAGATAAGCGAAAGAAAAACAGAAAAAACTGCCTCACTATGAGGCAGTTTTTTTATCAAAGGAGTTTTTGGATGGATAAAGAGGAGTATAAGGAATATTATTCGAGTGTCTACCGACATTCGCTGGCACACGTCCTGGCGGATGCGGTAATGGAAATTTTCGGTAAAGAAAATGTTCAAATCGCCATCGGTCCGCAGATCGCTGACGGGTTTTATTATGACTTTCTGCTGCCGCGGAACCTGACTGCCGAAGATTATCCGGTCATCGAAGCCAAAATGCATGAGATCCTCAAGCGCAAAGAGGATTGGCGGGTGCAGGAATACTCACGTCAGGATGCGCTGAATCTTTTTGCCGACCAGAAATTTAAGGTGGAACTGATCAACGACCTGCCGGAAGACGCGAAAATCACCGTCTACTTCACCGGTGACAATTTCTGTGATCTCTGCCGCGGACCTCATATCAGCAACTCACAGGAACTCCTCGGCGCTGCTTTCCAGATCAAATCTGTCTCCGGCGCTTACTGGCGCGGTGATGAACACCGGGATCAGCTGCAGCGTATCTATGTTTACGCTTACGAGAACAAAAAGGATCTCGCCGAACATCTGAAGCTCATCAAAGAGGCTCAGGAACGCGACCACAAGAAACTCGGACCGCAGCTGGAACTGTTCATGTTCGATGAATCCGCTCCGGGAATGCCCTACTGGCTGCCGCGCGGCTGGAAGCTTTATAACGCCCTGCTGGATTACTGGCGCTCGGTCCATATTGAACATGACTATCAGGAGATATCTGCTCCGGTTATCAACAATAAACAATTATGGGTTACATCCGGCCACTGGGGACATTACCGCAACAATATGTTCCTGGTCCCGGGTTACGAGACGGACGAGGAAGGCAAACGTGTTTATGACGACGAAAGCCCGAACACTTTCGCTGCCAAGCCGATGAACTGCCCGAACTCCATCAATGTGTACCGCAAGACCTCCCGCTCCTATCGGGAACTGCCTTTCCGCATCAGCCAGGTGGACGTGATCCATCGTAAGGAAAAGTCCGGTGAACTGAACGGTCTGTTCCGCGTGCAGGAATTCCGCCAGGATGACGCGCATATCTTCGTGACCGAAGACCAGATCGCTTCCGAAATCGGCGATATCATGTCCATTGCCACGGAGCTTTACGATACCTTCGGTCTTACCTACCGTGTGGAACTTTCCACACGCCCGGATGATTACATGGGCGATATCGAGGTCTGGAACCAGGCGGAAGCCTCGCTGAAGAAGATCCTGGATAACACCTATGGCGAAGGCAATTATGAGATCAACGAAGGCGACGGCGCTTTCTACGGTCCGAAGATCGACCTGCAGATGAAGGACTGCCTGGGACGTGAATGGCAGATGGGTACGATCCAGCTGGACTTCCAGCTGCCGCTGAATTTTGACCTGAAGTATGTTGCCGCTGACGGCAGCTTCAAACGCCCGGTCATGATCCACCGTGCTATCTTCGGTTCCTTCGAACGGTTCATCGGGATCCTGATCGAGAACTTCAAGGGACAGTTCCCCTTCTGGTGCTCCCCGTATCAGGTTGGTATCGTGCCGATCATGCCGGCGCACAATGAGTATGGCAATGAGGTTTTGCATGTGCTCCGCAAGGCCGGTATCCGTGCGGAAATCGATGAATCTGACCGCAACATGCGCGATAAGATGAAGCAGTTCCATAATGCCCGCGACCCGTTTATCCTGATTCTGGGTGACAAAGAGATGGAAAACCGCACGGTCTCCATCACCGCCCGCGGCAATAAAAAGATGAATGATGTCCCGCTTGACGAATTCGTCGCCATGTGCCGCAAGCTGAACGAGGACCATTCCCTCGAGCTGAATCTGGAATAAAGCTTACTGATACAGTAAATCTGACAGGAGGATATCCCAAAAGACGGATATCCTCTTTATATTCATATAAAGAATCTTTACAAATATATAATAATTATAGTATAAATATTATTATTGAATTAAAATGACGTACAAATACCGATAATATAATATTTATGGAGGAAAAGATGGGACAGGCTATGGTGAATTTCCGTATGGATCCAATTCTTAAACGAGATATGGAGCAAACTTGTAAAAATATGGGCTTGACTATGACTGCAGCTTTTACTATGTTTGCGGTTAAAGTAACGAGGGAACAAAGAATTCCATTTGAAATTGTGGGTGATCCCTTTTACAGCGAACAAAATATGAACCGGCTTCGCAAATCAATAGAAGATGTAAATTCAGGAAAAACAACTTTGAAGGAACATGATTTGATTGAGGCCGAGTAATGAAAAAGCTCTGGTCTGATGAAGCTTGGGAAGAATACCTTCACTGGCAGATGCAGGATTCAAAAACATTGAAGCGAATCAATAAACTCTTGAAAGATATTGAAAGAAATGGTTATAACTCGATTGGAAAACCTGAACCGCTGAAGCATGATCTTTCTGGTTATTGGAGTGTTCGAATTGATGATAAAAACCGGATTGTTTTTCGAATCAAAAATGATGTTTTGGAAATCTGGCAGTGTGGTTCGCATTACAAAGACAGATAAACATTCATTCTCACTTAAGGTTCTTATTATTGATTGATATAACACAAGTCAAAGGGTCCTGTTCAGGCACCTGATTTTGAAAACATCGGATTCTTATAAAGAGACGCCGGAACCTGTTCTCCTGACTCAATTTTGAGTCAGCGAAAACAGGTCCCGGTGTCTCTTGTACGTTCAGGCTGCGAATCGATGGATACAGGGTACAGCGGTTGTCTGTTCCTATACCCTATACCCTATTATCTCCTGATACCTACTCAATATCATCCAGCGGGAGTTTATCGGTGATCTCATCGATGAACTCGGGGGAGAGGCGGTCGTTTTTCGCGTAATCGCGGATGGTTTCCTTCAGCTTCCCGAGCGGGATGGTATCATACTTGAAATTCTGTCCCTCAAGGATCTTCGTCTGCGGGTTGATGAACACCAGCAGCGGATGGATCTTATCTTCCGGGAAATCAATTTCTTTGGAGATGAAGTAATCACGGACAGCGGCCAGGCTGGCTGCGCAATCCTGTTCGGGACGTCCGATGGATTCCTGCCCGAAGAGCTTCATCAAGAAATTGGCCTTTTTCTGGGTCCAGCGCTGCTTGGTTTCATCATAGCCGATCTCGCCGCCCTGGAAGTAAGGCATGAGGATGAAGGTACCGGCGGTTCCAACCAGCAGATGGTCAACCGGATCCATGTAGTGGTAAATCGAGAAATTGTCGCTCAGTCCCTTGAGCTTGACGTTGAAGATAGCGTCATTGCTCGGTTCACGCCCCCATTTGGAGGTGAAAGAGATGGAGACCTGGGAAAGGACAAACCCCAGGATCAGCGCGATGAAAGAAAGCGTGATGTATTTTGGGGAAAAGGCGGCAACCGCGCCGGCGATCAGAATGGCAAAAGCGGCAATGGTTGTCCATTTTGCGATATTCTTATTCTTTTTCTTCTTTGCTTCATTGGTGTAAATATACATCAGGTTCTCCTTTTGATTTATGATAATTGAGTTTGGATAGCATCGCGGATGAGGGAAATCAGATCCATATCCGCTGCGGTTTTCGCGAGCTTCATACCGTTGATCAGCGCGGTGCTGTTTGAACCGCCATGACCGACGAAAGACAGTCCGTCAACACCGAGCAGAGGTGCGGCGCCGACAGCGTTCGGATCCAATTTCGCTTTGAGTTCATTAAAAATCGGTTTTCCGAACAATCCCGATAATTTTCCGCGGAATGATCCGTATATGCCCTCTTTCAAAATGCCGGACATCATTTTTGCGGTCGCTTCTGAAGCTTTCAGGAAGACATTCCCGGAAAAGCCATCGGTAACGACTACGTCTGCCTTTCCCGCAAGCACGTCTTTGGCTTCCACATTGCCGATGAAGTTGATCTTGCCGGTTTTTTCCAGCAGAGCATAAGTACTTTTTGCCAGCTCGTTGCCTTTACCCGGTTCAGAACCATTATTCAGCAGACCAACCTTCGGGTTTTTGATCCCGCGCATTTTTTCGGCGTAAACTGTACCCATAATGGCAAACTGCTGCAGATATTCCGGGCGGCAGTCAGCATTGGCGCCGATATCAAGAAGAATGGTGTGTCCGTCTTTAGTAGGGAAAAATGTGGTCAGTGCGGCACGTGCGACTCCTTTGATCCGGCCCAGGGTACGAAGGCTGTTGAAATTGGCCGCACCGGTACTTCCGGCTGTAATGAAGGCATTTGCGCTGCCAGCTTTGACCAGTTTCAGTCCGACAGACATGGAATTGTCCGGTTTTGCCCTTGTGGCTTCAACAGGATGTTCACCCATCTCCAATACGTGTTCCGCATGGACGATTTCTATCGGAAGCCCGGCAAAATCACTTTCGGAACAGTGTTGGAAAATTATATCTTTATTTCCGACAAAATAAACTTTTTCGCCGGTTTGTTTCGTAAATTCGATTGCAGCGGCGATTTCCGGTACCGGATGGTCATCACTGCCCATGGCGTCTAAAACGATCGGCATGTTTTACTCCTCAATATAAACATAAATAACCTTTATAATTATACGCCTTAAACCGGTCTGAAGGGGGAAAGGTGAAGGTAATTCGAAATTAAAAATAAAAAACCCCTCTTCCTGAGGGATTTTCTGAGGCGACGATCGGATTTGAACCGATGATGAGGGTTTTGCAGACCCTTGCCTTGCCACTTGGCCACGTCGCCATAAAGGAGGTAATTTGCCTTATAAAAAAAAGAGCGGGCAGCGAGACTCGAACTCGCGACCTTCTCCTTGGCAAGGAGGTGTTCTACCAACTGAACTATACCCGCGTACTCTCTTTTTTGTTGATTTTAAGCTCTCTTTGTCATCAACATTGGTAATTATACAGCCTTCTTTGATTCTGTCAAGCAATTTGTAAAAATTCATTATTTTTGTTTTTCTTCGTTTTTTCTGGGTATATTTTTGATATCAATCAGTTTAAACAGCCAACAGACTCTATTGAAAAGCGAAAGCATAAATGATATAATTTAATACAGAAGAGGAAGATAAAATATGGGTAAACCCGATGCAGTAACCAAAGAATATGTTTCACGAAGTGATATATTCGCTGATATCTTCAACAATTATCTGTATGGAGGCAGGCAGGTGATTGATCCCTCTCACTTGAAAGAGAGAGATATAACCGAAATAGCTTTGCCTTTCGGAACTATATCCGAAGGAACTGTTCAAAAATACCGTGATGTATTAAAAATACTCCAAATCATGGAAGATGAGAATGCTGTCTATATCTTGTTGGGCACTGAACTTCAGATGAAAATCCATTACGCAATGCCGGTGAAAAGCATGTTATATGATTCTGTCAACTATGCGGAACAGATCAGTACAGCAGCCAGGGAGCATCGAAAGGAAAAAGGAAAATTATTATCCGGAGATGAATACCTTTCAGGCTTTTCAAAGAAGGATAAGCTTATTCCCGTGATAACGCTGACCATCTATTTTGGCAGTAAGAAATGGGATGGACCTATGAGACTGCATGAAATGTTTGCGCAATCAAGTCAGTCTCTGATGCGTTTCATTCCGGATTATAAAATCAACCTGATTACACCGGCAGGACTTTCGGAAGAGGATCTGGAAAAATATCACACAGAGTTCCGGATGGTTATGAAGTTCATCAAATATTCGGATGACAAAGATGCTCTGCAAAAAATGCTGGACAGCGATGAAACCTTTAAAACTGTCAGCCGGGAAACTGCGAATCTGATCAACATCGTAACAAACTCCGGTATTGAGATCAAGGAAAACGAGGAGGTAATTGATATGTGTAAAGCTATAAAAGAGATCAAAGAAGAAGGGCGTGAAGAAGGACGTGCTGAAACTATTGTTGATTCAATTCATAAATTAATGCGAACCATGAAACTGACAGCTCAACAAGCTATGGAAGCCCTGGAAATCCCACCGGCTGACCAGCAGCGCTATCTTACAATGCTGTAAAATATCAGGGATACTTTAACAAGTCTTTCTTTTCGTAAAGAGGACCTGGCCTTTAAAAACAAGCGGGCAGTTCATCCTGGCAGGAGCCTTGGGTGAACTGCCCGCGAATAGTCTCAGGACAGAGATGTTATCTGGCTTCTTCCAGGATCTTGTCAAATTCCGAGAGAAATTGGTTAGCGATATCGCTGCTCTGGATCACGAGCACCTGTTCATCGTTGCGCTTGTCCGCGGAGCGGGTGAAATTATAGGAGCCGGCAATCACGACGGAGTTATCGAGGATAATGACCTTTTCATGCATCAGGGTGTCCGGATATCCGTCCACGTATACCGCAAGCCCCGCTTCGGAAAGCGGACCGCACTGACCGCCGCCGTCGGTATAAGCTTTGCTGTCTTCGCAGATCACGACTACATCCAGTCCGTCTTTGTCCGCAGCCTGGAGCCGTTCGGCAATGTCGCGGGAGGCGAAGGAATAGGCAAGCATATAGACGCTGTCGTTGGCAGCCGCGATGAGTTTTTCGATCATGTCATCGATTCCGTCATCGGGAGAAAAGCGGACATAAATCGTTGTGCCGTCCGACAATTTGATAGAGGAAGCGGCTTTGCTCCGGGGACTTTCCTCTCCGAAAATCAGATCCAGATACATTTCCTCGAATTCGTCAGTGAAGACTTTGGCGGCTTCTTCGGATTCAAGGCGAACCATGAAGTTGTTGTCGGATGAGAAGCTGGACAGCGTCATGTTGGCGGATCCGGAAATGACGACCTTCCCGTCAATAATGATGTATTTGGCATGCATCAGCCCGTTGGACTGAGCTGAGATCACTTTTACTCCGCCGTCGCGAAGGTCATCGACAACTTTTTTGTTGTAATTATCTTCATCAACGACAAGGCGTACCTTCACCCCGCGGTGGACTGCGTCGATGAGTGCCTGCGCGGTTTTGGTATCCGTATAGTTGTAGGTCGCCAGATCAATGGTTTTCTTTGCGCCTTTGAGATCATCCAAAATCATGTTCTGGATGGTTCGGTCCTTTGAGTTTTTGTACGGATCATTGAAGTACACTTCGATCTCTTTGGCGAAAACAGCGTTGACATTCAAAATAATAAAGACAATGCTTGTGAGGAAAAACAAAAATTTCTTCATAAAAATCTCCTGCAGTAAGAATTTTTTTAGTAGTCTTTAGGAAAACACTGATTATCAGCATTTATCTGCCGGCACAGGGGAAAGATCGTGTTTTTTCCACATCGCCGAGCCGCCCCACCGAAAGGATAATGGGAAATTTCCTACCACCATACCCGGGGTGTGTCTTAATCAGCAGTTCCTTAATATATAGTAATATAACTTTTACAAAACAGTACCTGAAAATGTGATTTATCACAGATGTTAAGTGTTTGTTTCCCGGATCCTGTCCCGGACGGCTGTTTCAGGCTATTTAACAATCGGAATGCGGAATTCAGGATTCCGGATCAGGCGCTTTTCCCTTTGTTTTTCCCGCTTTGATGAGCTCCGCCGCGATGGAGACAGCGATCTCTTCCGGGGTCTCCGCGCCGATATCCAGTCCGATAGGGGAATGGACAGTCCGCAGCTGTTCTTCGGTAATGCCGCGCTCCTGCAATCGCTTATAGATCGTTTCCCGTTTGTAACTGCTGGCAAGCATGCCGACATACGCGGATCTGCGTTTGAGCAGGTGGTACAGCGATTCCTCGTCCTGGTCAAAGTTGAACCCGCAGGCGATCAGGAAGTCATTTTCACTTTCCGGAACACGGCTGATCCCTTCTTCCCAGCTTGACGCCAAAATGAATTCATCTGCGGCAGCAGCCCGTTCACGCATGAGGGCTTCATCACGGATGTCGATGACCGTAACCCGAAAACCGATGGACTTTGCCAGCGGGATGAGCTTCCCGGCGACATGTCCCGCGCCGCAGAGGACCAGGCGGGCGGCAGGAAATACCGGTTCAATATAAATTGTTTCACTGCCGGATCGTTTCCCGTCGGTCTGGATCACGGGATATGTTTTGAGGATCGGCTGCCGGTTTCGGAAGCATTCTTTAGCGTCTTCCAGAACAGCCATTTCGATATCACCGCCGCCGATGGTCCCGGCGAAGGTACCGTCTTCATAAATGATCATTTTCGTGCCGGGATGGCGCGGTGTGGTGCCTTCCGCCGCCGTGAGCACTGCCGTGGCAAATGCCTTTCCCGATGTATGAGCTTTGTTCAATATTTCAATAAATTCCATAGTCTTCTTCCCGATCCGTTTTCGAGGTTCAACCGTTTTCCATAATTATACACAATAAGAAGTGGCTTTTTCCTGTATAAATCAGAAAGCCGGTGCGGAATACTCCGCACCGGCTGAATATACGATCACTTGATAATCAAAAACGGTCTTATGCGATTTCAGGCTCGATCACGCCATAGGTGTCATCAGAGCGTTTGTACAGAATGTTGATCGCCGCGGTATCCGCGTTGTAGAAGACAAAGAAGTCATCATGCGCGGTGAGCTGCATCTGTTCGATGGCTTCCAGTTCGGTCATCGGCAATACGTCAAATTTCTTGTGGCGGGTGACGCGCGGTGTTTCTTCTTTGTCGAGATCAATGCTGTGATCCATCTCGGCCGGCAGTGTCTGATGAACAGCAGTGCCGTCGCCGCGGCCGCGGGCTCTCTTGCCCTTGAAGCGTTCGATCTGACGGGTCATCTTGTCCATGGACGAATCAACTGCCGCGGATAAATCATCGGCCTTTTCTTCCGTTCGCAGGATATAGCCCTTCCCACGGATGGTGATCTGGGATGAATAGCGGTCTGCCGCATTGCGGGCGTTCTTCATATGGGAGAGGTCTACGCGAATTTCATCAATGTCCTGAAGAAAACGGTCTACTTTACCGATTTTTTGAATCACATAGTCATGGATTCGATCTGAAATCTCTAAATTCTTGCCGTAAATTGCGATTTTGTCTTCCATAATAACCTCCAAAATAAAATGATAGTGCCTGCGCTGTCAAGCGTCCGGCATTTTATGCTTTCTGTGATCGATCGGAGTCGTTGCTACGCTCAAACAATACACAGCTTTTGCACCGGCGTTCAGCAGTACAGAGGAACATTCCGAAAATGTGGAGCCGGTCGTCATGACATCATCCATCAGCAGGATCCGTTTCCCCTTTACCAGGGAGGGCTCCGCTGCGAAGGCCCCGCTGAGATTTTCTCTCCGCTCTTCCGCGGTCAAACCGACCTGCTGCAGGGTGTTCCGTTGTTTCATCAGGATTCTCGGATCGCAGGAAAGACCTGTTTTTTTCGAGAAGTCTCCGGCAATCACTTCCGACTGGTTAAACCCCCGCTGCGCTTTGCGTTTTTCGGAAAGCGGAACAGGGACCACAATGTCGACTGCCCAGTTGTTTTCCTCCCAAAAGTCTGCTAAGAGTTTTGAAAGGATCGGAACAAGACCCAGAGTTCCGTTGTATTTCAGGCCTTTGATCATCGCCGATACCGGACCGTCATACAGGTAGGGAGCCCGGCAGGCGGTGAAGCTGAATTCCGACTTACCGCAGTGCCTGCAAAAATGTTTTGGCATCAGCGGTTTCCCACATCTGGAACAATAGTGTTTCCCGACAGCAGGGAGTTTGGAAAAACAGTCATCACAGATCAATGAACCGGCTTTTCCGCAATGGACACAGCTCGGAGGATAAACCCAATTGAGAACATTTCCGAAAACCTTTCGGAACATTGAATTGATCCTTATACAGATGCCATCAGGTCAGAAATGAACTTGGAGATGGCGGGGCCGAGCAGTGTGACCAAAACGAAGATGATGATACCAACCAGGATCAGGATCAGAGCATATTCGATCAGTCCGGCACCTTCTTCTTTGGATGACAGTTTTTTCATCGGTTCCTATGTACTCCTTATCTGTATTTTATGTTGTCTTTTCCTTATTGTCAAACCTTTTTATGACATATTCCATTAGAAATGTGTAAAATTTTGCCAGTTTTTCCATTTTGATTATTAATGTCATGGTTTTTTGTGTAATTTATCTTTATTCATAAGGAAAAGCCGACAGAAAAAATCTCGCTGAAATACCTGAAGGAATTAAGCACTTTGAATTGAAGGCCGGTAAGATGCCGGGGAAAAAGACCGGAGACCGATTCGCATGAAATCGGTCTCCGGTAAATGATCGATGATCGTTATCGGTTATTTGGAAACGTTAAAGCGGATGTTGAGGATGTCGCCGTCTTTGACCGGATATTCCTTGCCTTCCAGACGCAGCTTGCCTTTGGCTTTGGCTTCATTCATGGAACCGAGTTCCATCAGGTCGTCGTAGGCGATCACTTCGGCGCGGATGAAACCCTTCTGCAGATCGGTGTGGATCACGCCGGCCGCTTCCGGTGCGGTAGCATGGCGGGAGGTCGTCCAGGCGCGGCATTCGTCGGCACCGGCGGTGAAGAAGGACTGCTGGTCCAGCAGGTCATAAGAAAGCTTGATGATCTGCTTCAGCGCAAGTTCGGTGATGCCGTATTCTTCCATAAACATTTCCGCGTCTTCTTCCGGCAGCTGGGCGATTTCCATTTCGATCTTGCCGCGGATGGCGGAGACCATGGTCTCCGGTCCCTGGTCCGGGATGGCGGGAGCGTCCTGGGTCTCATCCAGGTTCAGCAGGATCAGGATCGGTTTGAGGGAAAGCATCCCGAAACCGGAAAGGGAACGTTTTTCTTCATCAGAAAGGCCCAGTGACCGCAGCGGTTTTTCTTCACTCAGGCAGGCGTTCATGCGGTCAAAGAGTTCGATTTCCCGGTCGATCACGGCTTTGTCCCGTCCGCCGCCCTTTTTCTTTTCATCATGCAGGCGTTCCAGACGCCGTTCCACGGAGATCGTGTCATTGAGGATAAAGTCGGATTCCATCGAGGCGATATCACGGATCGGGTCGATGGAGCCGTTTGGATGGACGACATTTTCATTTTCAAAACAGCGCACCACATGGATAAAACCATCCATCTGTGCCAGTTTATTCAGCAGTTCACCGGAGATCCCGGATTTTGCGCTTCCGTCCAGTCCGGAAATATCATCATAAGTGACTTTTGCGTAAATGGTTTTCTTTGGTTTAAACATTTCGGCGAGCTTGTCGACCCGGTCATCCGGAACGTCAACGACCGCTTCATGAACTTCTATTTTTCCGGTGACAGTGCCTGTGGGCTGGGTGCCCCGGGTGAGTGCGTTAAAAATCGTGGTTTTCCCGCTTTGCGGCAGACCAACAATACCTAATTTCATGGTTCTGCGTCTCCTTCATCTTCTTTCAGGAAATTTCAGAATTTCCTCATCCCTATTATAGCAAAATTCACACCGATTGGCGCATATTTCACAATTCTTTCAAACAAAACGGGGATGACGCAATAAATCGTATCTATTCAGAACGAAGCACATGAGGCCGGCTCTGCTGCTGCCGCAAAGCCGGCTCAGCAGAACCAAACGCTTGTTGCATCGGCAGGTACTGGACAGTTATAAGTAATCGAAAGTTCATTACTTAAACTTGACAGTTGTTATTACGATTTGCTCGTTGTAAGGAAAAGAAATCTTGACAAAAAAAAGCCATCCGGCGTTTATACTGCTGAGCAGTAGATGCGGAGTGAGCGTCTGCTGTCTGCCGAAGAAACTTTCAGTTTCCCCGACACACTTAGTTAAATTAGCAGTTTGTGCGCGTGATGTTATTAGATGTTTTACAAGAAACTCATCAACGTGCTCACATCTTTGAGAATACCGGCTGATAAAAAAAGGACGCGGAAAACCCTCCGGCGCGCATGGTATCGCTGATCCCCCGTCCTTGCGAAGCACTCTGTCCGGCCGGTTTTTTCTGAATTGTCAAGGTTCGTTATTTCCCCGACATATTTGTCGTGGTTTTAATTGTCAAGTTTACGTTCATTATAAAATAAGAGTTGCATTTTATCATTTATACTTATGACATTATTTCAGTGAGCTGCCTGGCAGGAAAGGAAAGAAATGATTTACTGCAAACAAAAAGAGCTGAACCGGTACAAAGGCCTGTCCCATAACCTTGATACCGCGATCGATTTTGTCCTCAACGGATCATTTGACAGTCTTCCCATGGGAAAAACCATCGTGGATGGCGAGGCTGTTTATATCAACCGCTTCGATTACGACACGGTCTCGGAACCGATCACGGAGGGACATATCCTTTACGCGGATGTTCATGTCGTGCTGGAGGGAGAAGAAATCGTGGCCGTATCCGATTTTTCCGACCTTAAAGAAATTGAACGAAAAGAAGATGAGGATTATATTGGTTTTTCCGGCAAGTTCCGGAGCCTGAATATTCTCCGTCCCGGTGATGTTCTGGTCGTGTTTCCCGAAGACGCCCACAGCCCGAAACGCATCTGCGGAGAAAAAACCAGCCATGTTAAAAAGGCCGTCATCAAAGTGCTGGTCCGTGAGTAGGAATCAGGATGAGTCAAGGGGACAGGTTCCTTGACTCACGTCATCTTTTTCAGAATGAGTTCTTGACCTGCAAAGGGTTTTGATATAAAATAGAAAAAGTGTTGAGCCGAAGTGGCGGAACTGGCAGACGCGCACGACTCAAAATCGTGTACCTTGTGTATGTGGGTTCGATTCCCACCTTCGGCACTGAATGAAAAAGACTCCTGAATTCAGGAGTCTTTTTTGTTTTTTGTCGAAAAAAACAGCAGGATGCCTCCGCCGAGGGCCATGGTGAGGACGACGGAAAGCATGATGATGTCTTCCTTTGTCTGCGGCACTTTCAGGATCGAGGGGATGTTGAACAGCGCCCCTGCCAGCAGAACGAGCCCGATGAAGCCTGTGAGTCCGAGTTCAGACCGGCCTTTGTCTTCATCAGAGCCAGTTGGCTTTTTCGTCTTCTTCGGATCCGTTTTCATCGCTTAATTTTGCCTCAATAACATCATCCGGCTGCTCATCCGGATCAGCGGGAGCTTCGGGGAGTTCCTCAAAATCTTCGGCTTCGGGCATATCTGTTTCGGATTCGGCTTCCGGGGTTCCTTCATCCGCGGCAATGATCTCTCCGCTTTCATCAGCTTCGTTCTCCGGGGTTCCTTCATCCGCGGCAATGATCTCTCCGCTTTCATCAGCTTCGTTCTCCGGGGTTCCTTCATCTGCAGCCATGACCTCGCCGCTTTCATCAGCTTCGGTCTGTTCGGCTGTTTCAGCGGAATCGGCAGCCTGTTCTTCCTCGACCTCTTCCTCAGGCGGAAGACCGCGGAGCTTGCGGTAGCCTTTTTTGATGAGCGGCCAGGCCATCATCAAACCCGCGGCGAACCAAATTACCTGGGCTCCGTAAGCCAGCGGGGCATTTACGGGCTGTCCTTCTTCCGCTGCCATCTGGATCTGCCGCTTTATGTCAAAACAGCCGGTGATGGCGTAATAAATCAGGTAGAGACCGAGCCAGGGCATTACCCGGCGGAATCCGCTTTCCTGTTTTTTCGCGGGTTTCTTTTCCTGCGGTACAGCTTCGGCTCGATTTTTTGCGAGTTCTTCTTCGCTTTCCTTCATCTCGAAGGCTTCGGTATCGGCTCCCTGATGGAGCGGCATGCCGCAGTATTTACAGACAGCAAGGTTGTCCGTATTGGGTTCAAGACAGTTCGGGCAGATATCCAGGTTGCTGCCTTCTTCACCGATGTCCGAAGGCAGTTCCTCCGGATTTTCAGATGTCTCCGCCGGGATGATTTCGTTACCGTCAGGAATATTTTCTAAAGGCTGATCGTTATTTTGTAATTCGTTGCTTTCCATGTAAAAAAGATCCTTTCATGGTTATTTTCATAAGATGGCCGTCAGTAAAACCGAACCGATAAGAATTGTAACAGCAATTGCCACCGGGATCATACATCCAATGCAGCCGGCGGATTTTTTGGGTGACGGTTTTTTTGCCGGGACAGGGCTTTTCCCCGGTCCGGGCCCGAAACGCGGGTCATCCGCATCCAGCCCGGGAATTTTGATTCCGCCGGAGGAAACTTTCTTTAAGGTTGAAGCGGCGGATCCGGTAAGGATCGTGCCGGCGAGGGCAGCCGCTTTCTCAACCGGGTCATTGATGCGGATGACCTGACCGTTGGGCAGGTTCACATTGACGTGCTGGTCATCCTTGCTGTTCAGGTTGAATTCAACGACTTCTTTCTCACGGTTGGCTTCGATCCATGCTTCGCGGTCGAGCTTTGCCTGTTCCCGCGGATCAACAGACCCTTCCGGGATCGTTTCTTCTCCAAATCCCATCCCGCAGTAATCACAAATACGGTTCTCCGGCGCGTTGGGCCCGCCGCAATGAGTACATTCTTTCATAGGATTCCTCCTTCACGCTGGTTCTCACGGGGATAAACCTGTTCTTCACAGAAGAAATGGTCTCCGTCTGTGACATAGCCGTAAAATATTTCAGTTCTGTGCCGGCTCATGGTGTAAAACTCGATCATGCCGTGCGACAGGATATACTGCAGTTTTTGGTCAGTCCTGTCGTCGATGTAAAAACAGCACATCGGTTTGCCGTCTTCCACAAGCAGCAGTCCATAAGAAAACCCGCGATAAGCCGGGTGCTGGACCACACCCTCGAGATCAAAAATATTTTCATATAATTCATCAATATCCATGACGAAGCCTCACAGGTTCGGAAAATTCAGCAGCAGGTTTTCTGTCAGCAGCTGAAGATTGACGTTCGCGTTCAGATAGGAAATCATGCGGTTGATCTCGGCGACTGATTCCCTGAAGATTTTCGGAGAGCCTTTGGCGGCGTATTTTTCCAAATCGTCTTTCAGGTCAAGGAAGCTGACCGGTGAATCGCTGCCTTCCTCAGAGACGGAAAGCAGCAGATCACGAAAGAGCGACTGCCATACCTGAAGGGTCTCCCGCAGGACCGGCCGTTTTTTGACATCTTTAAAGGATGCCGCGTAAGCGAAGCGCTGGACCGTGCCCTGCCCCAGCAATTCGATCCCGTCCTGAGCAATGCTGACAATGCGTTCGGCATCATCCGGGCTATCCGCGAGCTGCAGGGCATATCCGGGGCGTCCGCCCGCCAGATGGGAGAGCCGCAGCGCTTCGTCCGGCAGCATCATCCGGGCGGTTTCCAGTTTTTTTGCCAGCGCGTCCAAAGCCATCGGGCGCAGGCGGATCACTTCGCAGCGTGAGCTGATGGTCGGGAGCAGGGCGTTTTCATTGCTGGCTGTCAGCATCAGTTTGGAAAGCGGAGTCGGTTCTTCAAGCGTTTTGAGCAGCGCGTTTTGCGCGTTGAGGTTTGCCTCCTCAAAACGCAGGAAAAGGGCTGTCCGCCATGGCGCGGCATAAGGCTGCATGTTGAGGTTGTGCTGAATTTCGCGTACGGTGTCGATCTTCAGTGTTTCTCCCGGGGCTGCAGCCTGCCCGATAAAGAGGTCGGTATGCTGCAGTTTTGCCAGCTGCTTACAATTGCGGCAGCTGCCGCAGAATCCGCCCGGTTCCGGCGGATCCTGACAGTAAAGCGCTTTAATGAATGCCAGAGCCAGCGTGCGCCGTCCGATTCCCGGTGCGCCCGTGAACAGATAAGCGTGGCGGGTCAATCCGCCGGCGATATGCTTTTTCAGCAGGTTTTCAGCCCACTCGTGGCCCCAGACATCCCAACTCATTTTTTCTTCTTTTTCCCGGTGGATTTGTCCGTCCCTTTGTTGCCGGCAGGCTCTGACGGTTTCGCGTTATCTGCCGGTGCAGGAGCTTCAACCTTCGGAACAGCGGTCATCATGCTGATACGCGGCAGGCTTACGAACATGCGCTCGACTACGGTCTGGCGGATGTCATTCAGGAGTTCGGAGAACATTTCCGCGGCTTTGGTTTTGTAAACGACCAGCGGATTGCGCTGCGCATAGCTTTCCATGCTGATGGAAACCCGCAGCCCTTCGATCTCGGTGAGGTAATCGACCCACTGTTTGCTGATCGCCTGCAGAAAGACGGAGCGGTTCACTTCATTCTGGATCCGATGTCCCAGAACCTCCCGGATCGTTTCGGCATCCGATTCCGGCATTTCTGTCGGCAGGGTGGAGCGGACGGATTCAAATTCGCTGCTCCCCAATGCTCCTCGCATCTTTTCCTGCTGGTCTTCCGGTAATTTCTCCAGCGTCACATTCGCGGTGCGGATACGTGCCCAGTCGATCTTTCCGAAGATCTCACGGAGTCCTTCTTCTGCTTCGATGTAGTGGTTCCAGATCTTTTCGCGGAGCTGGTCACGGCTCAGCGGTTCCAGAAGCTTCCCGCAGAAGAATACTAAATTGCAGCGGTGATATTCTTTGGCTTTTTTCTGATGGGTTTTGGCGTCGAAGGTGAAGCGCTGCCCGGTTGTCATGATGCGCATCAGCTGGGACCATTGCTGGTCGGTCAGTTCCGTGGTTTTGTAGTTGACCAGCGCGTTGGAAAGGTCCGTGCGGATCTGCATCTGTTTCCCGTACAGGCGTTCGGACCGGCTGTTATAGCCATCTTCCACGGACTGCAGGATCTTGCTGCCCAGAATGTCCCATCTGCCGGTTTCAATTTCTTCCTCAACCGGGACAAAATCGCCTTCCATACGGTTGCTGATGAGCTGGTTGAGCCGCTGGCGGTAGGATTCCCAAAGCAGGACTTCCACCTGGTCGCGGAGTTCTTCAACCACTTCCTCGTCGCCCTCAGCCAGTCTGCGCTGTTTGTCATTGGTGAGCTTGAACTGTGTGCGGGCAAAACTGCAGGCATCGGCGAATACTTCCGCCGGTTTGAGGTTTTCGACCACCTGACCTTCTTCGGAAGCCTCGGAGATCTGTTTGAGTTTATCCTCCAGCGTTTCGGTGAATAGGTCGAAATTGGCGTTGCGTTCCTGCAGCTGCGCGCTGTAGTTTTCTGCGGAAGAGCTGACGAGCTTATCCATCAGCTCCATGCCGTTTTGCTTTTCGACCTGATAGGCATCCTGGCCGAAGGCACACAGACCGTCGAGCAGCTGATCCTTTTCCGGTGTGCTGCCGATGCGGGACCGCAGGTGATCAATAAGCATCTTTTGTGTGAAGGAAGGCAGATATTGTGTATCCATCTGCATGGAAGGCTGGACGGAGTCAAGATAGGCAGCCAGCTTCCATTTTTCTTCCGAATCCGCCTTGTTCAAACGGTTTTCGAGGTCCGTGCGCAGCATTTCAAGAATATCTTCGCTCAGGTCTTCTTTCAGGAAGGCCTGGTCACGCTGCGCGTAGATCTTCTGACGCTGAGTGTTGAGCACGTCGTCATATTCCAGTGTGTGTTTGCGGACATCAAAGTTGCTGCCTTCGACCCGTTCCTGAGCCTGTTCGACAACGCGGGAGAACATGTTGTGTTCCAGCGGGACATTTTCATCGAAAAGATTGATGCGCTTGAGCATTCCTTCCAGACGTTCCCCGCCAAACAGGCGCACGATCTCGTCCTCGAGGGAGAGGAAGAACCGTGAGGAACCCGGGTCGCCCTGACGGGCAGAGCGGCCGCGCAGCTGGTTGTCGATTCGGCGGCTTTCGTGCCGTTCGGAACCGATGACATGCAGACCGCCGAGGTCTCTGACCTTCAGCATGTTTTCGTAATATTCTTTATATGCCCGGATCGATTCTTCATACACACCGTATTCGGAAGGGTCAACCTTCATGATGGCACGGTATCGTTCCTCGATCGTCATGTTGTAAGGATCCTGCCCGAATTTGGAAAGGACACGGTTGGTGTCGCGCAGGACGTCCTCATCCAGTTCACCGCCCAGTTTGATGTCGACACCACGGCCGGCCATGTTGGTGGCGATGGTAACGGCACCGAAGGCACCGGCTTTGGCGATGATCATACCTTCTTCGTCATGCTTGCGGGCATTGAGCACCTGGTGAGGGATGCCGCCGTTCGCGGCTTCCAGCAGCCGCGGATAGTCCGCTTCATCCAGACGGAATTCCTGGAGCAGCAGCGCTTTGTTGTCCGGGTCCTCGATGCTCAACTGGATGCCGAGGTCCCGTGCCATGGGACGCAGGTCGCCCGGCTGGATATCCTTCAGCGATTTGTTGAATTGTGTGAATTCCTTCAGCGGCGTTTCATAATCGGAAATACCGTTCTTGTTCATATAAGCGCGGCGCATCATCTGGATCTGCATCAGGCGGCGCAGCGGTTCGCGGGTGAGGCGGTTTGAGAGGAATTCAGAATGTTCCACAGAAGCGGTGCCGATCAGCTGGGGACGACCCTTGACATAGTTGTAAAGGATCTCCATGGTGATAGCGCGGAATTTTGCCTCTTCCGAGCGGTAGATCACATCCGGATAGTCCTTGCGTTTGTAGTATAAGGCTTTGCCGGGGTTCTTCGGATCCGCGTAGTAAGTGTATTTATAGCCGTCCTCGTCTTTGGCTTCCTTTTCAACCAGCGGACTGCCCTTCTGGCTGGCAGTATATTCCAGGTTCGTCGGGATCGGGATGACGTCCAGTCCGTAAATTTTGTAAAATTCTTCCTTTTCCGTGAAAGCCGTACCGGTCATACCGCAGATCTTGTCGTACATACGGTAGTAATTCTGCAGCGTGATGGTGGCGTAGGTGACGTTTTCCGGTTCCACCTTGACGCCTTCTTTGGCTTCAATGGCCTGATGGAGGCCGTTGGACCAGCGGCGTCCGGGCATCAGACGGCCGGTGAAGGAATCGATAATGACGACCTTGCCGGACTGTACCAGATAGTCTTTATTGCGTTTGAAGATGAATTCAGCTTTCAGCGCCTGTTCGATGTAGCTCATCATGCGTTCCTGCTCAATGCTGATCTCTTCCGGACGGGAGGGATCGCGCAGGACCATGCCGAGCATTTCTTCAATGTGATCCAGACCATTGTCGTTAAGGTAGACGTTGCGGTCTTTTTCGCTGACCTCGTATTCATCCGGGCGCAGCTGCTTGACGACGCGGGCGACACGGTAGTATTCTTCCACGTCATCGGATGCCGGACCGGAGATGATGAGCGGGGTACGGGCTTCATCGATGAGTACGTTATCGACTTCATCGATCACGGCGTAGGAATGGCCGCGCTGCACGCGTTCATCCAGCGACATGACCATGTTGTCACGCAGGTAGTCGAAACCGAATTCGCTGTTGGTCCCGTAGGTAATGTCGGCGTCATAAGCCAGTTTCCGCGGAACCATGCGCAGCTGGTCCTGGTCTTCCTTTGTGGAGGTGACGCTCGGGTCAACGATAAAAGCTTTCTTTCCGTTATCGGTGCGGGCAGCCATCTGCAGCACGCCGACGCTCAGCCCGAGGAAGTTGTAAACCGGCGCCATCCAGCGGGCATCGCGGCGGGCCAGGTAGTCGTTGACCGTGATGAGGTGCACGCCTTTGCCTGCCAGCGCGTTGAGGTAAACCGGGAGCGTTCCGACCAGCGTCTTGCCTTCACCGGTGCGCATTTCAGCGATATTCCCCGCGTGCAGGGCCATACCGCCAATCATCTGCACATCATAATGGCGCATTCCGAGAACACGTTTGGAGGTCTCACGGACAACCGCGAACGCTTCCGGCAGTATCGCGTCGAGCGTTTCTCCTTTCGCGAGACGCTGTTTGAATTCTGTTGTTTTCGCTGCCAGAGCTTCATCGCTCAGGCTTTCATATTGTTTTTCAAGCTTATTAATGTCAGCGACGCGTTTTTTGTAAGCGTCGGATTGATTCTTGATCGGGTCCAGACCCAGGGCTTCTTTCAGTCTTTGAAACATTGCAGCCTCTTATTCTTAAATTATTTCCAATCTAATCATACCATTATATTGGCCGCTCCTGCCGGATTTATATTTTATTTTTATAAGAAACGGGAAAAATCTATTTCTCGGAAAGGTGAACCGGTATAAATAAACATCGACAAATTGTATCTGTTCAGGGCCGGCCTCATGTACTTTATTCTGAACAGATACAATCAGTGATAAGAAAGTGACGAAACTTCATCTTACAGAGTATAATGATTTCCTGACAGAATAAATCCCGGATGAATGATATCGTTCTTCAGAACTTCGGGAATGGTTCACGACCGGTATATTGTTCTTGATCATGGGACAAAAGATATGAAAATTTATTTGTGCGGGAGCAGCAGCAAGGATTCCGGGAAGAAAATCGCGACGATCATTCAGGTCAAAGATACCGCGGAATACCAAAATGTGATCAACTCATTGCAGCTGAATCCGCCATTGGTGCTTATCTAAGATAAAATGAACAGATTTTTCGGACATCTCAAAAACGTACTGATCCACCGTCATATGGTGTTTAAATACTGCTGCCGGGTAGGGATCCCGTGGCAGGGAATGCTGCATGACCTCAGCAAGTTTACGCCGGTGGAGTTTATTCCCTCGGTCCGGTATTTTCAGGGCACGTCCTCTCCGATCGGGGCGGAGCGGAGAGCAAAAGGATATTCGGCCGCCTGGCTGCATCACAAATCGCGGAACATGCATCACTGGGAATATTGGGTGGAATTCCGTGATGACGGATCGGAATATTATGTCAAGATGCCGATGAATTACCTTAAAGAAATGTTATGCGACTGGCTCAGCGCCGGGAAGACCTATAACCGCGGTACGTGGCAGCAGCATTATCCGCTGAATTATTTTCACAGGCATGAATCTTATTATAAGCTTCATCCCGAGACCAAAGCCTTTGCTCTCAGAGTGTTGGAAATGATCAAAGAAAAAGGCGAGGATGAGACCCTCGCCTGGCTTGCGAAACAAAAGGAGTATTAGGGAATTAGGGACCAGGGATTAGCCTCAGGGACCAAGGCTCAAGGAGCAGAATGTATACCCTGCTCACCTGGTTTCTTCAATCTATCCACTATACCCTATACCCTATACCCTAATTCCTGATTCCTAATTTCCCCCGTTATTCTCCTTATATTCATTGATGGCGCGCAGGGCTTCTTCCCAGTACGCCTGTTTTTCCCCATTCAGGCGGACCCGGAAGGTGGAGCGTTTCTCGACGTCACCGATGATCTGCATCAGGGATACAGCCAGTTCCTTGGCGACGCCGATGGGCATGAAGAGGTAATTCTCGTCAACGATTTTATGCGCGTCAAAGACCGGCGGAGTATCATATCCGGTCTTTTCGATGTTCGGGGCGGTGCATTTCGCGTCCAGGATAACGTTCAGGTTTTGTACGCTGACGGTAAAGCTGTTAACAAATGATGTTTTGGATTCAGACATTTGTAGATTACTCCTTTATTCTTCTTCCGGATGCACATGCGGCTCGAGGTTCAGATTTTTTCCGCAGATCGGGCAGAGCCCCTTGCAGTCTTCTTTGCAGACCGGAGCGTAGGGAACTTCCATGACCAGGTATTCCCGGACCAGTTCGCCGAGGTCCATGTAACCGTTTTCCGGCAGGAAAAGCTCCTCATCCTGATTTTCACGCAGGTTATGAAAATGAAACAATTCCTCAAAATGAGCTTTGAGTGTGGTTGTGAATGGTTCAAGGCAGCGAATACATTCCAGTTCGGTATTGCAGCTGCAGTCCGCTTCAGCAAGGATCCCCTGCTGCACTCTGGAAACCCGGACGCCGCAATGGATGTTGTCAGCATGCAGGTCATCAGCAAGTTCCATGGAGGGTTCATCGATGGTGAAGTCCCGATAAGTTCCGACAGGCGCGTTAATTAAAAAGCCAACATTGATTCGATATGGATAATTGTTCATAATATCCCTCCCTTTTTTGATTATATCATGTGATAAGTCTTCTGTTTCTGACGCAGTGAGTTTTGTATTTCCCCAAAACCGGGGTCATTCCGCCCGGAGGTAGATCGTATCGCAATTCAGGTTCCCGTATTCTTTCGGGAGCTCGATCCGGATCTGACGCGCGGGGATCGGGTATTCAAATTTGAACCCGTTAGTGCTGTCGAGCCCCGCGGGGATCGGGAACCATTCCTCTCCGTCTTCGGTATAGGAAAATTGTATCGAAGGCAGCATATCCCAGCCGCTGCATCGGTAAAATTCGATCCTGCCGATGAGCGACGGTTCGAAGCTGAGAATTTTCCCTGCCGTTCCCTGACCGGGATCTGTTTCTTCCGAAACAGTAAAGTCAACGAGGTCATCATGATTGTACCGGAACAGCTCGGCGATCTTCATGCCGTCCCTTTCGACGGCATAGAAGGCGTCGTATCCGGGGAAGGTTTTCTCATTTCCCTGCTTGTTCGTATAGTTGTAAAGAATGAAAGGAACCGGAGTGTCCGCCGGCTGCCAGGGCTCGGAAACAAACCGGTCCTGAATTTCTCTGCTCATGCCGATTTTCGCGTAATCCATAATAGCGTCGATGTCTATGACATGGATATCGCCCTCCGGTACGGTTTCATTCAGGACGCGCATACATTCCGGGGTCGAGATCAGCCAGTAGTCCCGGTCAAATTTTCCCGCGGCTTTTGAGCGGACGGCGGCGTTCAGATAGATGATCTCATAGGGATGTGCCCGGATGATCCAGGCGGTGTTCATGGCGGCAAACAACAGGATGATCAGTCCGGTCCCCGCGGTGAGCAGCTTGTTCCCTGACCCGAACAGGCAGACAAGGCCGCGTATCGCGAAAAATAATGCAGGAACGGAGAGAAAATAAAAATGCCGCCATCCGTTATAAAAGACAGGCCGGACCAGAATGACCGCCAGATATACCACGGCGAACATCACCAGCATGGGAAAATACAGCAGCCATTCAGAACGGTGGGTATCTTTGTTCGGAAGCCGCATTTTCAGACAGTCGCCGATGATCAGGATCACTCCCAGCGCGGCGAGTACCAGATGCGTGACCGGCGTCGAGATCAGCTGGTAAACGGGCAGGTAGTACCACGGCACTTCGTGTTCAAGGTATTTTTTGCCCATGAACAGCAGGCTGGCTTTATTCTGTGTGTCCAGAGAACGCTGGTTTTTCAGAAAATGCTCCGCGGCATTCGGTAAAGCGGTCAGCGGATTTTGCCAGGTGACCGGCGAGATGATGAAGAAAAACAGAAGCGAAAACACAGCCGTGAACAGGAGCGGTCTTCGGTTTTCTTTGGAAAAGACGAAAGTCACCAGCGGAAAAACGAGCAGGACCAGCCCGAAAATGCGGGTATTGACCGCTATCGCCAGCGAATATGCGCTCAGCAGGCTCCAGCCCAAAGACTTTTTCTTCGTCATTTTGTCAAAGCAGAACAAAAAGATCAGCATCCAGCTGATGAGCAGCAGGTCCCGGTCATTATAAAAAATATCGCCGAACAGGCGGGGCTGTAAAACCAGCAGCAGCAGAGAAGACGCGGTGAGGTATTGATTCTGATACCGGGCATGGATCATCAGAGCGAAGAGTACCGAAGCCAGAAAATATTGCAGGAAGGACCATAAATGCCGCAGATAGATGACCGTGCTGCTTTCCGTTTGGAAATCATGGAGCGCCTCGTACATCGTGACCGGCAGCATGGCCGCCTGGCCGTAATAGCGGTTTTGAAACTCGCTTAATTCAGGCAGCTCGTCAAATTCCCGCGGATAAGGCAGACCAAGCTTCCGCATCAGGATCCGCCAGGTGATATGGGCGCCTTCGATCTGGATGTGTTCGTCGGCGGAAGCACCGTAATCGGAGCAGATCACCAATCCCGCAGCCAGAAAACAGACCAGCAGAATGATCGGGAGGAAAAACGATCCCTTTTTCAGAATTCTCATAAATCAGGACCCTTCCATATCAAAGAAAGGATGGCATAGAGGGGAGCAGCTTTCCCCGCGTCTTTTTGATGAGGATGATCAAAAGGATCCACGAAACCGCGGATATCCCGATCGCCGCGTTCCAGTATGCCGGTTCCCGGAAGGCAACCAGCAGGTCATCATTAAACCCGGCAGGGATGTCAAAGCAGATGCGGCAGTTTGTACCGAAACGGATCGGATATTCATTCCCTGCCGTATCCGTGACGTGATATCCCTTATAGTTCAGGACAGGCACTTCAAGCGTTCCGCCGCCTGCGCTTTCGGCATGGAGGAGCATGGAATGCGTCTTTTGATTAAGGATCTCCGCCCGGTCGACTCCTTCGGACAAGATCCCTTTGGTATAGTCATAGCGTTCAATAGAAGCACCGGCGGGCAGGTAATGCAGGCTGGTCAGGAACGTGTTGAGCGATTCGGTTTCAAATTTGTTGACGGCCTTCCGTCCCACGCTGAAGTCGCTGATGAAAAAGATCAGGAAAATCAGGTTGAGGACAACGATCAGCATCCCGATATGATTCCGGAAAAGTTTTTTATACTTATAGTCCAAATCAGGATTTACCAATGCGTCATGAGAATCAGAATTTCTGACACCTGACACCTGACGCCTGAATCCTTTTTCATACTTTTCAAAATGCAGGCACAGCCAGCCCAGCAGAACGCATAAGCAGATATCGACGATCGAAAGAAAACGGGATGGATACTGGATCTGCGCCAGCATGCTGCCGAGTCTGGTATGGGCTTCCAGAAAATTCCACGGGAAGCAGTCCATTGTCAGGAAAATGGCGATCCCGGAAAGGATCAGGTACGTGAGCAGGTTCCTGTCCCTTTCCCGGTAATACACATACCATCCGGTGACAAACGCGGCGGTCAGCAGCAGACCGGGCGTATAGGGCATCGATTTCAGGTCGGTAAAGGCGGAAGGGAAAAAGGCCAGCAGTCTGCCCAGGCTGAGTCCGTAATTCTGGATCATCGCTGCGCCTCTGACCGCGGTGTTCTGGGTGATGAGGGTGTCCACATTCAGGTAATAATCGAAAAACGGTACGAGGAAGTACGCGTTGAGGAGCACAGACAGCAGGGCTGTTTCGATCCACAGCCGCAGGGTGTTTTTCCGGAAGGTCTTTTTGAACAGGATCAGCCCGGTGACCGCGAAGAAAAAGACGACCATCACAAGGCTTACCGTGTGGGAAGAGACGACCCCGGTGATCCCGAGACTGAGGAGGACCCCGCTGCGGCGGTATTTTTTCCAGTCATCCGGGTTTTCCGTATAGATTTGGACCAGGGCACAGGCGATCAGCGGCAGAAAAGTCATGGCCGTGAATTCACCCAGCGCCCGGTGGATATACATATCTCCCATCCGGAACGGGGCAAGGAGATAGGATATGGTGACGAGCAGGGCGGCTTTTTTATTCCTGAATATTTTGTTGAACGACCAGAGTGAAACCGCCGTGGTGAGCAGGTTGACGGCCAGGATATACGCTTTCAGCGCGACGTGCAGATCGTATCCGAGAAGGCGCAATATTGCCGGGAACAGCAGCAGAATGTCACTGTAGTAGATGGAGGCCGGGAACCCGTAACCATCCATCCAAAGCGAAGAGATACGGGGCGGGAATTGTCTGTCCCGTATGGCATTGGCGAGGACGTCGATGCGGATAAAATGAAATTCCATATCCCCGGTATACAGGCCGACTGTCCTGAAAAACAGCGGGATGGACGAGAGAAAACCGATGACACAGATCAGGAATACCAGCGATTTTGTCTTTTTCGACCGCTTCGAGAGCCAGTAAACCAGGTCAATGCCGAGCATCAGGAACAGGACCGAGGCGCAGGTCCGTTTGTAAAACGTATTGGTTTGCTGAATGCTGATGTTTTTAACCTGAAAATTTCCGTAGCCGTTATAGGTAATGTTCAGATTGAATTTATTGACATCTTCCGGGATCTCAAATTTATAGCGGATCGAATCTTTATTGATGCTCAGGATCCCTTGAGAGGCATGGACAAAATCAGCCGGGATGATGAGCGGGGTGATGAGATTGGTTCCGGAGGCCATGCAGGATTGATCACGCTCCGCTTCATATTGAATATTCGCGGAATAGCTGCCCTTTTTCAGCGGCAATCCGGGACCGTAAAGAAACGTGATTTCCTTCCCGGAGTCGACAAGCTCCTCTCCGACGGTAAAAGCTCCGTCCCGGTAAACGGTGTAGGGACAGGTCCAGTCTGTAATCGATATGTCAATGGGACCGAACGAGCGGACCCCCAGATATGCCCAAACCACCGTTCCGCACAGAAGCAGCAACTCGATCAATAAAATGAGCAGAAATTTCCTGTCAGCTTTCATGATGCACCCATTATATCCTTACATATCATTATATCATGCTGACTGCGTTAACAGACAGCTGCCTGCTGATTGCTGACCGCTGATCCATGGTATACTATATTCAGGAAAATGTTTATGGTCAGCAGACGTTATCGGAATGAGTGGAAATTTCGCTGTGACGATCACACGCGGGGGCTGTTGTATGAGCGGCTGCGTCCGGTGCTTTCATTCGATGAACATGGCGGAACGGATGGCTCCTACCTGGTCCACAGCCTTTATTTTGATGACCTTGCCGACAGCTGCGCGCGGGAAAATGAAGCCGGTGCCGAACCGCGCGCGAAATACCGGATCCGCTGTTACGGGACTGAGCATGAAAAACTGCACCTGGAACGCAAAGAAAAGAATTACGGCCTCACGCGGAAAGTTTCCTGCCCGCTCCGATCAGATGCCTGTGCCGGGCTGATTTCGGGAAACGCGGCGGAGGTGTTCTGGCAATCAGAGGATAAGCTGCTGCGCCGCTTTTGTCTGGCTGTCATGAACCGCGGCTTCCGGCCGAAATTATCGTTATGTTATGCCCGCACCGCGTTGATCGAACCGGCAATGAACGTGCGTGTTACCTTTGATTCCGACATTTATGCCGCGGATGCCGGATACGGATTCCCGGCACCGGCGGGCAGCCCGGCTTTTCCCCTGCTGCGGACCGGTGAAACGATCGTTGAAGTGAAATTTGATGACATCCTCCCGGGATGGCTGCGGAAAATCATTGAATCCGTTCCGATGCAGTGGGTGCCTTTTTCAAAATATTATCTTGGACGGAAAAAACTGGAGGAAATATATCGATGAGCATGCTTCACCGGATTTTCGCGAATTTCTTATCATTTTACGGCAGTGAAGCCGTCCCGACGGAAGTGATCCTGACGGTCCTGCTGGCTGTGTTGGTGATTTCGGCTTACGAGTTTGCCGTGTACCGACTGGTCTCCCACCGGGCGTTTTACAACCGCTCCTTCAGCATCAGCATCGCGGTGCTGCCGTTTTTTATCGCGACTATCATCCTCTGCCTGCAGTCCAACCTTGTGATCACGCTGGGCACCATCGGGGCGCTCGCGATCATCCGCTTCCGGACCGCGGTCAAGGATCCGGTGGATATGATCTACCTGCTGTGGTCCATCCATACCGGCATTGTCTGCGGCTGCCGTCTGTTTGAGGTTGCCGTGCTGACTTCGGTGGTGGTGACGATCGTCCTGCTGATCCTGGAATATGTGAAGATCGGCGGCTATCCTCAGATGCTGGTCGTTCACTCCAAAGATTCGATCGAAAATGAGCTGACGGCAGCGGTGAAGGAAAACGCCAGACGCTGCCGGGTCAAAAGCCGCAGCTGTTCTCAGAACGGTTTTGATTATGTGTTTGAGCTCACGGTCAAAGATGCCGCGGCTCTTTCCGACCGGCTGCACGCCATGGGAAGTGTTGAGCGCTTTTCCCTTCTTGAATACGATTCACAGGATATTCTCTGATACAGCCTGATGATGGACAGACGGAAATTTTTCGGGATCATTCTGCTGGCTTTCAGCATACTTATTCCCGGATGGCTGATCTTTTTCCGGGAGGACCGCCCCCGTTTGTCTTCCTTTTTCCGTTCCGATGAAGAAATTGCCGCCTTTATCGGGGATTCTCTCCCGACGAATGATGTGTTCCTGACGCAGGTCACTTTCAACGGGTACGCGCTTTTCCGCGATGAAAATTCGTCAGCCTTCTATTACTCACTTATCGAAAACGATCCCGACGCTTATGACCCTTTTGTGCGGTATGAAGGGACCAACAAGCGGGTGAAAATGGTGCTGCGTGAAGGTGAGATCACGCCGGAATCGATTGAACAAAACCGTCCGCTGCGCCTCATCGCCTCTGACGGGAAACATTACCGCGAATACCGGCTGTACTGCACCACCCTTCCCCTGATGAATATTGACAGCGACATTCTGCTGTTTAATTGGAAGGATAAAGAACGGGATATGGCCATGACTTTGTTCGATAACCGTGCCGGTGTCCGTCAGCGTCTGGTCAGCATGTCCGGGCTCATCCGCCTGCGCGGGAATTCAACGATGTATTACCCCAAGAAGGGGTATAAGATCACACTGAATCAGATCAGTCTCGGCAACCATACCCGCGAATATGATCAGCCGCTGCTGGGGATGGACTCCCGGACGGACGGTGAATGGCTGCTGTACAGCGCCTATAATGATCAGGAACGGATCCGCAATGTGTTTTCCTCCAATCTCTGGTTCACCGGGAACGCGGGAGCGAACCGTTTCGGGATCAAAAACGGCATGGAATACCGCTATCTCGAGCTGTTCCTCAATGGGGAATACCGGGGGCTGTATGCCCTTGGGTATCCGCTTGATTCAAAGCAGATGCAGCCGGAAACCGACAGCCGTGCGGTGAAGAATATCTATATGTTCAAGAAAATCTACTGGGAACCGGAAGATACGCCTTTTGATGAAACGATCCCGGTGAGGGATTTTGAGACCCGCGGGAAAGACACATTGGCACATGAAGCCGAAGCCCGGGCTCTGCTGGCCGCCTATGACCGGTGGATTCGGGACGGCGCGCCTGAATCCGAACGGGATCAGCTCCCGGTTGAGGCGGAACTGTCCAACGCGATCGATGTCTGGCTGTTTGTGAACCTGATCCAGGGGATGGATATGGTAAAGCCGTCGGGCGGATTTTTCAATATGTTTGTTACCATTGCGGAAACGGATAACGGTTCGGTCTTGTTGTATACGCCATGGGATCTGGACATGACCTGGGGAAATTACTGGATCGAAGAGGAGGCGAACTTCACGGTTCCCTACATGCTCTCCCCGGAGGACAACAGCTTCATTATGCTCCGCAATCCCGCGAACTTCCTGCTGCCCGGCCGGGCGGAGGAGATCAAATCCCGTTATGCTGAATTACGCCGGACGGTGTGGTCGGATGAATCCATAGAGGCGATGCTGGCCTGTTATCAGGCGAGGATCTTTGATTCCGGCGCCTACCGCCGTGACATTGAACGCTGGCCGGACTCCACGAGCGAAGATCCGGACCTGAAGCTCTCCCTTTTTTCCGAATATGTCCGCAGCCGGCTCCGCGCGCTGGACGATTTTGTCGATCAGCTCGATTGAGCGGTAAGCGGTACAGCATCACCTGATACAAGTGTACCGGGTTCGGTATACCTGTATCAGGTGATGCTGTGCTGTGTTGGAAAAATGTGTAAAACTGCGCATAGAATTCAGGAATTTGGTGAAATTTTGCGCATAGAATCCAGGAATTTTGTGGTTTAGTCGTGCAGTGTGAAAGACGCAGAGGAAATCGCGCTTTTGATAGAAATTTCCAATTAAAACCGCTGATGCAACAAAATGGCATAAAGAATGCTCTCTTTATCAAAGGTGAAATCGTTAAAGAGGGATTGTTATGAGAAAACATGAGGCTTTTTTATATATATCTGTTCTGATTTGTCTGTTGTTTGCAGCTGCCGCGGTCTCTGCTGCGGATCCGGCGTACAGCAAGAGTCCGATCACGAATGTTGATCTCGGTGTCACTGATCTGATCCTGGACGTCGGGGAATCCTATACCTTTGATGTGAAATTTACGCCGGAAAATACGGCTTTTCGTTTGTTGTCCTGGTTCACGACCGATGATTCCGTTGTTTCCGTAGACAGCAAAACAGATACGGTCACCGCGCTGCGGCCCGGTTCTGTCCGGATCTACGCGGAGAGTTTTGATCATGCTTCTTCGGCTTATTGTGATGTCGAAGTGACAGGCGGAACGGGAAAAGACGCTTCGGAAACGATGCGAGGTGTCGATTTCGTGAATCTGAGTAATTCGGATCTCTTGAAAATCAATTCTGTTCCCTTCCGGAGCTTTCTGAATTTTGTTTCCGCGTCTGAATTTGCCCCGGGATCGCTTGATAAAATCTCAAAACGGTTCTTTATGGTCATAGCAAAGGTCGCTGACGGTACTGAGGAAGAGGAAAGTGCGAAAGCATTGAATTTGGGAATGATGAAAGCAGACGCGCTGACGTATATCCATATGGTGACGCTTGATGGTACTTTCAGCCAGATCCTCTCTTATATCAGGGATAATGAAAACCTGGTGACGATCTTCGGCGGGGAAGATATTTTCCTTGATGATCCTGTGCTTAAAGAACCGGTTGAAGACGATGGAGCAAAAGCGATGGATCTTCGGGATCATGTTGAATTTATTACAAAAATCAGTGCTGCCCATAATCTGGGCTATACCGGAAAGGGAACAACGATCGCGGTCATCGATACAGGGTTGAACAGCTCCCATGAACAGTTCAGCGGCAGAGTGATCCGCGAGAAATGTTTTGCGACAAACGGACCTGATCCGGATGATCAAACATTCCGGTATTATTCACCCTGTGTAAATCATGCTGATGAGGCGGATTCAGCGGAACCGGCAGGTGCCGTAAATAAGGTCAATTTTAATCATGGCTCTCATGTTGCGGGAATTGCGGCAGGTGTAAATGGTATTGCCCCGGACGCGAAAATCATTGCCGTACAGGCCTTTTCGGAGAAAGTCTGGTCATGTAAAAACGAAGCGGATGCTTCAGAGTATTCCTGCAGCGGGTTTGGACAAGGCATGTGCTGTACCATAAGTATGCCAACAGGGGATGAAGTAAAAGCTTATAACTATTTGAGTGGATTGATAGCTGACGGCATTTCGATTGATGTCCTCAATATGAGTTATGGACATACTTATTATGCCGAAGATCCGACAACAATAGTCAATTTTGTATGTGATGATAAAAAAGCCGAAGTGGAAGGATCTGATTTGCTTAACAATTTATTGAATCAGGGGGTACTTCCGGTAGCTTCTACAGGGAATAATTTTAACGGAATTAAATATGATGAATATGGAAATATAGCAGGAATTTATTCACATGAGACTGTTATCAATGCTCCTGCCTGTTACAAGAATGTTTTCAGTGTTGGGGCAATGGCTGATTCGGACGATAATGAAATAGCGGTTTACTCAAACCATTCTAAGGGTACGCAAATCCTCGCTCCCGGTACGAACCTTCGGTCTGCGGCTTATGTGTATGATCCGCGTCCGGAATTAGAAAGCACATGTGAGGGGATCAATTGTTACCAATTAATGGCCGGAACATCTATGGCGGCACCGGTTACTGCAGGTTCTTTCGCGATCCTGAAGAGCGCGATTCCCGGCAAGACACCTGGCGAATATGCTGATATTTTGCTCGAAATGTCAGCGAATAAGACTGCAGATACCCGTGAGCGGGTTATGATTCCTCCTTATAACAAGACATATTCCTATAAAGTACCGGTGCTGAATTTTGAGAATATCGAGAATATTGTCAGAAAATATAATCCGTCACCTGTACCGCCCGTACCGCCTGCGCCGCCGACTCCCCACTTTTACCCATATCCTGACGACCGGTGTCTGCCCTTAACAGGTCTTTCCGGGACGGAAAAACTGACGGAAGCGGATGATCTTGTCTTCGCGGATACGGGATTGCTGATGGAAATTCCTTCCATTTCGATGAGTGCGAATGTTGTCGCGGTTCCGCACCTTGAGTCTGAATATCCGGTTGCGGGACTTGGTGAGTCGGTCGGTCTGCTGGAGGGATACGCTCTTCCGGGTGACGGCACGTCTCTGATCGTCGGACATAACCATCTGAATATGCTCGAAACCGGTCCTTTTGCCATGCTGAACCAGGTCAGCCCCGGAGATAAGATTTTTATTCAATCTGCAAACGGAAAACTGAACGTCTACACTGTCTTCGCGAACGAAAAAATCGGTGAAGCTGATTTCGCGGGACTGGAACGGATTTCGAACCTGCAGGAAAACGCTGTGATCCTGCTGACCTGTGAAGATGAATTGCCGGAAGGCGGCTATGCCAACCGCCGTGTGGTTGCGGCCAAACCGCTGACCGACTGATCCTTATATCCGGATCAATGAACAAATCCGCGTGACATCCCGTCACGCGGATTTGTTTTAAAAGGCGCACAGGTGAAAGGCGCGCGCAGGTGACTGATCCGCGTGCTTTGCCATAGCGCCGAACGACCCTGACGCGCACGCGAATCTGTCTCCTGTGCTTTGGAAATAACGCCGCGGGATATCCCTGACGCCCATTGGAAAAACAAGCGCGCGCAGGTGACTGATCCGCGTGCTTTACCATAGCGCCAAAAGGTCACGACGCGCACGCGAATCTGTCACATGTGCTCAGAGACGAACGCCGCGGATTATCCCTGACGCTCATCGGAAAAGCAGGTGCTGATCTGGGCAAACGATGAGCAGGGTCCAGCCCGCAGACCGGTCACCTGTGCTGCGGAAAATCAGGCGCGCGCAGGTGACTGATCCGCGTGCTTTACCATAGCCGCTAAAAGGCCGCGACGCGCACGCGAATCTGTCACATGTGCTCAGGGAAGGACGGAGCGGTGTCAGGGTTCAGCCCGCAGACCAGTCACCTGTACGCGGGAACCAGGCGCGCGCAGGTGACTGATCCGCGTGCTTTACCATAGCGCCGAAATGTCACGACGCGCACGCGAATCTGTCACATGTGCTCAGTGACGAACGCCGCGGATTATCCCTGGCGCTCATCGGGAAAGCATATACTGATCTGCCCAAACGATGCGCATAGTTCTCCTTCCGCTGAGCCTGGGGTAAGCACAGGAGACAGGTCTCCGGGCGCGTCACGGCAGAGCGGTGTCAGGGTTCAGCCCGCAGACCGGTCACCTGTGCTGCGGGAATCAGGCGCGCGCAGGTGACTGATCCGCGTGCTTTACCATAGCCGCTA
>CADACE010000021.1:77836-78172 GCA_902786265.1 uncultured Chloroflexota bacterium
AGGTAAAGCACAGGAGACAGGTCTCCGGGCGTGTCAGAGCAGAGCGGTATCAGGGTCCAGCCCGCAGACCAGTCACCTGTACGCGGGAACCAGGCGCGCGCAGGTGACTGATCCGCGTGTTTTACCATAGTGCCGAAAGGTCACGACGCGCACGCGAATTCTGTCACATGTGCTCAGGGAATAACGCTGCGGGATATCCCAGACGCTCATCGGAAAACCAAGTGCTGATCTGCCCGGACGATGAGCAGGGTTCTCCTTCCGCTGAGCATAGGTAAAGCACAGGAGACAGGTCTCCGGGCGTGTCAGAGCAGAGCGGTATCAGGGTCCAGCCCGCAG
>CADACE010000022.1 GCA_902786265.1 uncultured Chloroflexota bacterium
GTCATTACCCCATATTCAGATTCATATCTGATTGCCTATGGAATTCAGAATAAGCAGGGAGCCTGCGTGTTCCGATTTGAGCTTGAAGATGGATTTGTAAGCATGAACCACTGATTTCATCAGAACTCTTTACCCAGGTCGCTGCGGTACGTGAAAGAAGAGGACTGGGTTATAACAAGAACAAAATACGATGCTGAAAGCCTGAAAGCTAGGTATATGGTTCAGAACCTAGTATGTTGTGAAGCATGTCGTAGGAGGTAAAAGCCAGCCAAAACTCGAAACGATAATCTTGATCGAAAAAGCTTTGAATATTCCCGGATGGTCGTTAATTGAGGAAAGTGTCCGGGAAGCTGCACATAATAAAAATCAGCTGGAAGAGGAAAATTCCAGTATAATAACTCACATCATGAATGAACTCTCAAAACGGAATCTTACAGCTGATGAATTGCGGATCATTGAAAAGGCCATTCTCTGTATGGCTGATTCAATCCATCAGAAATAGAATCACATATTCGAAACCGTAAACAGAAGGATCGAAAATGAAATATGAATTAATGCATCGGACCTTTCCCACTGCTGTTATTGATATTAGTGATAACTATGGTTATATCTCAAAAATTGAGAGTATTTCGGAATCTGCCCATATGCCTGTTGGAGTTATTGATGGGAAAGGAATAATTAATTGCAACTCATTGAACGAGTGGTGGAAGGATCGTTCAATTCCGATCTTTCGGCCTAGAATCGAAAGACTTCTGGATATCTTTGATGTTATGACACCCGAACAATTGTCCTCCCGATGTTTTGGTTTGAGTCTTTCTGATCAATATTGGATCAGGCCTATTGGTTCTGGCTTGATATGGGAAAAGCTCAATTTTTTTAAAAATCCTTTTTCTGAAGATGCTGGTAATTTACTGCTTGGATTGAAAGAATATCATGAAGAATTCCCCCTGAATTCTCCTGACTTCACTACAAACGGGAATCTGGAAAAAACCTGGAAGATAATCAATGGTAAACGATATCTTCTTAAAGGTGGAAATTTTCAGGAACCATTTAATGAAGTGATTGCATCACAACTGATGGATCAGATGGATATCTCACATGTTCCCTATGCATTGACGACAATAAACAGTAAGACATACAGTCTCTGTGAGGATTTTGTGGATCAAGGAACCGAACTGATCCCTGCATGGAGAATTCTGAAAGTAAAGAAAAGAAGAAACGAAACTTCAGCCTGGCAGCATTTTGTTGATTGCTGCAATGAACTTGGCATACCTGGATCAGTGGAATTTCTCGATCGTATGATTGTGCTGGATTACATAATTGCAAATAAAGACCGACACTACAATAATTTCGGCGCACTGCGAAATGCTGTAACTCTGGAATGGCTGGGGATGGCTCCGATCTATGACAGCGGATCCTGTTTTTATTTCTATGATGTTGCGGTAAAGAACCTTTACGGAGGGAAAACACCCAGCAAGCCGTTTAAAAATTGTCATGAAAAACAGATTGAATTGGTAAAGGATTTTTCCTGGATCGATTTCAATTGTTTGTCTCATATCCGTGAAATCATCTTTGAAACATTTTTGTCTGAAATTTCAGCGGGAAGAATTGATGAAAAAAGTATCAAAATCATTGTAGACACTCTTATCTCAAGGATAGATGCTTTGCAGACGATAGCGGGGAATCAGACCTGATCTTACATCTGTTCTGATGCATTGTTTATGATTAGCCCCTAGGGAAATTTTTATCTTTCTCCCTGCCAGGCATATCCGGTCTGTTCGTAAAGCAGTTTAGGCGAAATATAATAATTGATTCTTCCCAATCTGCTGTCCATTTCCTCAATTGTTGTCACAAGTTTTCCATTCCGGGTAGCGTTCCCGATTGGCAGCCATCCACAAATCAGGCCTGCCCTTACCCAGCAGGGATCTTTACCATAAGCCTTTGCGGCAATTGAGACCGGGACAGACCCGATTGCAAGTTCTGGTTCCATCTTAGAAAATCTCCTTTTCGTAGCTGCCGTTCAAAACTTGTTTCTGAAATGTTTCAGTTTTGTTATCCAATAAGAAACCAGCCGGAAGAGAACCGACTGGCTTTGTAGTGACATGAATCTGAATGTCCAGATCAGATCCTGTTTTTTCAAAATCGTATTAGAGACTGTTCCCAGACCAAGACTGAACAGGATCCCTCCTGCCAGGTACATGACCATATGCATAGGTCCTGCGTTCAGGGGCGTCATCAGTGGAATCGTCATGAAGAGCAGCATGCCTACAAAGAGACCAAGAAGGATCGAAAGCTAGATAATCGGAGTATAGACTTTCATCAAATCAGAAGGAAAATCGCCATTTATGAAAACATTAATTTGTCTGGTTTGTGGCGAGTAGGATGCATCAGCTTCCGAATTATACTGATGGGAATATTTAATAAACATCTTCCCAACACCTTCAGCATCTTCATAAAAATCCTTTCCGGGATTATTCTTTTCCCATTTACTAGCTATCAGACTTATAAATCTAGAAAAAGCATCCGCGACTTCTTCAGTCGCTCCTGCTCGTAAAGCAATGTCGATAAGATTCTTTCTGTTGAAATAATACGCATCTTTGAAGCTGTAATAGTTCTCTATAGCTTCTTTGTTTGTATTGTATTTGTAGATTAATTCATCTAGACTTGCATTAAAATCAGCTGGAAAGTCCTTATCTCTTTCCGAAGAAACCCGAGATGGTAAAGAATTGATTAATTCTTCATCTGATTTATTAGTAATTATAGCACCGGTTTCTTCTCTGATAGATATATCAACGCCATCTCGGTGAGCGTTGGTAATGAAGTCAAAGCGGGTACGCTGATTGGTTATATGGGCAATACCGGAAATGTCATTGGCGGACCTTTATCTGACGGGACCCATCTGCATTACGGGTACCGTCCGCCCAGGTATGACAATAATAACGGTTACGGAGGTTTTATCGACCCGATGCCTTATTTTGAGAAGGAAGAACTGCCGGAAACATCTAATTCCAGATGGGCAGAGATCGTCTGCGATGAAGGTGCAAATGTTCGGAATGAACCCGGCGGGATATGGAGAACCTGGTTTCCAAAAGGTATCCGAGTCAGGAAAATCGGTGAATGCCGGACAGCCAATGGTCTGCAATGGGAAAAGATCGATGGCGGATACTGGATTGCTAGGGCTGATGTAACAGGAACCGTTATGCTGAAAGATGTGGAAAAATAAGATTAAACCGCCGATGGGGATTATCCCTGTCGGCGGTTTTTTATTTAAAAAGCTGATTTAAAAAAGGTTTTTTAGCTATCAACAGCGGTATGTATTCTTTATTTACATTGAAATATTCATATTTATATAGATTCAGTGTAATATACCGTGTAGCAGAATTGCCGCCTCGTCCGATTACAGCTCGGGTCTCATTGGCAATTAAATTTATTCATCCCATCATGATTACATACAAGAAAGAACAATCGCTTGGGCGTGTCGTTTACCATTCGTAAGGATCACGGCATCACTCTCAGCGGTGAAGACTTCTGATTAGCTGGTTAACGTCTTGGGTTCTTAATAAGACTCACCCGCAACTCATTGATATCGTACCCGCCGTCACAGTTGCGGCGGGTACCTTTTTCCATGCATCCGTAAGAATAATATAGATTATTCCCATGATCATCGTTTTTTTTTCATTATGAAATTGTTCAACGAAAAGCTACAATTTCATTCACAAAACACGCCTGTCCCCTGGCGGTTGGGCAGCTTCCCTATTGGAGAATACAAACTCATTTCACAGTTTTGAACTCATCAGATCCCGTATTTGATAAATTTTCTTCATTTGCAAACTGAATATTCAAATGTTGTTGACAATCAGCAACAAGTTTATCTGTATCTTTCCAATTGGGAATCTTCTGCAATAGTTTGAAAGCATTTTGATAAGCAATAAATCCTGTCTTCATGGATTCTACAGCCTGCTTATATATATCATCCGGAGACAATTCCTTTGTTTCATCATTATTTTCTTGTTTGGGAAGTTTATCAGCAGGCTTTTCTACACTGATATTCAGATTTCCATTTTCAGAACTCAGGCTCTCTAAAGCCCGGTTGAATTCATCAAAAAGTTCACGCATGGTTTGCGGACGATCTATACCTTTCAATGCCATGCCATGCAGAATTACTTTTTCAACAGCTCCGGGAACATCCAATCCCAAAGAGCTGAAAGTCAGATTTTCAAACTCTTCTGATAGTCTATCCGTGCAAAAAGGCGGCCGTTCTCCGGAAATCGCGAAATAGATGACTGAACAAAGAGAATACACATCGGAATAGATTTGCGGTTTTCCTTTACTATTGATCATTTCCAATGGCTCACAAAAAGAATAAATATGTGATGGGAGTAAAGAATAATAAGGGTATGCTATTTTCGATTTGAACCCGATGTTAATTAGCCTCAGCTTCTCATCTCGTGACTCTGTTTCTGTTCCCTTACTTAATAACAGATTTTTTGGTTTAATATTTAAATGCAAAAGATTTTTCTTATGCAACTCTTCCAGTTCCAACATCAGAGGCATTGTCAACCGTAAAACACGTTTCCACGGAAGTCTACCTCCGCAGTTTTTTATTTCATCGTATATACTGATACCATCATCATAATCCATTATGATATATATTGTGCCATTGCTAAGAAAAAATTCCCGAATACCGGAGATATTCGGAGTTGAAAAAGATTCAAGCTTTTTTACTCTTCGAAAAACTAATGTTAAATCATTCTGAAAATCGCATGGAGTACAATCAAATACGCTTACCTCATTAGAATTTTCAATTCTTTTGGCACAGCTTCCCGGAAAATATTCTTTGATTACTACTTTTTTCCGCTCTGCAAGATCTAATCCAATATAATTAATTCCAAACAAATCTCTGTCAATCACGCTGCCTGACAAAATTTTATTATGCAGTATCGTACCCGGTTTCAGAGATTCCCATTCCTGTCTTACCTTGGAATTATCATATCCGCAATGGGGACAAAGCTTTTGTTCAGGTGCCAGCTTTTCCATACAATGAAAGCAGAAAGATAATTCGTTATTCATATGATCGGAATCCGAACAGCTATGAGATATTTTATCTTTCTCCAACGCTACTGATAACTCCTTATATAGTTCGGTCATTGTCTGGATACGATCCGCAATGTGAACCGCCATCCCGTGCATAATTGTTTTTTCAACCGCATCCGGAACATTCAATCCAAAATAACCGAACGATTTTGGTTTTTCGTCTCCTGTGACAATATCTACTGATGAAGGCGGAGTTTCTCCGGTAATAGCTTTATACATCGAAGCACAAAGTGCATATACATCTGTATACGGTCCCTGATGACTTCTGCGTTTATATTGTTCGAAAGGAGCATAACCAGATGATAAAATCTGGGAATAGGTTCCGGTCAGTTCCGCGGAAATAAAACTTCTGGCAGCCCCAAAATCCAACAATACCAGTCTTTCCCTCCCCGTATCTTTATCCTCATTGATCCTGATGTTTTCCGGTTTAATATCACGATGTATCACATTTTTCTGGTGAATAAGATCCAATACCAGCATCAGCGGCAGCATAAGTGAAACCACACGCTGCCACGGCATCCTGCCCAACCGTTTGATTTCATCATTCAATCCAATCCCATCAACGTATTCCATTACTATATAAGCAGTATTATTCTCCAGAAATAAATCACGAACACGGACAATATTATTGCTTTTAAACATTGCCAGCGTTCGTGCTTCCTTCAGAAAGGCTTCTCTTCCTTTTAGAAAGCACGCCTCATCATCATTTTCGGTGGATACTGCTCTGATAAGTCTGGAATTTAAAGTCCGAGTACCAAAATTCACGGGAAAATATTCTTTAATTGCAACCTTTATATTCAGGTTCAATTCCAATCCAAGATAAGTAACTCCGAATCCGCCCCTTCCGAGTTTTCGTCCCACCAGGTATTTCGCGTTCAGGATCGTCCCTTCCCTCAGCAGTACTCCATCATTCTTCCGCTTCGAATTATCCCATCCACAGTACGGACAGATTGCCTGGCCTTCATTAATTTGTTTCATGCATCCGTAGCAATAATTCATTTTCTTGGCCTTCCCACAGACTTGCAACTGCACACATTAGAAAATTCATACATATAAATTGTTTTACTTATTCCGGTCTATATCAATCCAGAGAGCAATTCGTACCGTTATATCTTTGTCATATGCAACACAGCTGGAAAGAGAACCTGTCCAATTGATATATGATGCATGACTTGAATAATCTCCCGGAGAACGAAGCCACCATATCGTCTTTCCATCAGAAGACTTATATGCGCCTTTTGCTTTTGCATAAGCTGTTGCTTCACATTTTCCGAATCCTGCTGAAGATAAATAATCTTTTGCCTCATCAATACTCAGAAGAAAAATATTATCCATTGTATTGCTTCCGCCTAAAACCACACCAACATACGAACTTTTGACATCAGGATTACTGTTTGTTACCATCTTTATCAATTTTCTCTCTGATTCCGTAAATGCTGTATTATAGAATGAGTCATTCAGCCATTTTCTGAGACTGCATTTTTCCCAGGTTATCCCTCCTGCGACATCATGATATGGAAGTGTATCCAACGCGTATTTACTGAGAAGTAAAGCTTTTGGAAAGAAATCAAAAGAATTAGCATCAGGATCTTTAACGGACAACACCAGCCATTCTATCGGTTCGGCGCCATTATTGAGATTATTATCCTGTTCATAGCGGCCGAAAGTGATGATATCGCCAGCTTTCAGACCAGAATAATCGTTACCAGCTCCTGAAGAGGATTTCGATGGAGTGGGGGCTGCTGTTTTTAAAAGCGCAGCTGAGGGGGTGGAGGCTGTGTTCATTTTTTCCTGCAATTCCTTCAAATTTTTCTTTGCGGATTCATTTCCCTGACCGGCAGCCATTTGATACCATCTTTCTGCTTCTTTCGGATCTTTATCTACACCTTCACCATTCTCATACATCAATCCCATCATATACTGTGCCTTTGCATATCCCTGATCTGCTGCTTTTTTATACCATTTGACCGCTTCTTCATAGGATTTCCCTACTCCCTCCCCATTGTAATACATTGCACCCAGATTACACTGTGCCTTTGCATATCCCTGATCTGCTGCTTTTTTATACCATTTGAAGGCCTCTTCATAGGATTTCCCTACTCCCTCCCCCTTGTAATACTTTGAACCCAAATTATTCTGTGCCACTGAAATTCCCTGATCGGCAGCCAACTGATACCATTTGACCGCTTCTTCATCGGATGGCTCTACTCCTTCTCCAATACTATACATATACCCTAAACGAAACTGGGCATCCGGATCTCCCGCATTGGCTGCCGGGATCAGGTATTCCAGCGCTTCTTCATAATTTTTTGCCTGATAAGCTTTTTCACCTTGCTGATAAAGAGAAATAACAGGTGTTACCGGATCATCCCAAGGTATATCAGGTATATCCGGATCAGGTGTTCGTGTTGCATTTTCTTTTTTCGCTGCAGTCTTTTGAGCTGTGTATGTTTGTGCAGCATGTGTTTTCTGTATGTTTGTTTTCTTTTGATCTTTCCGGATCGTTATCGAAACAGCGAAAATCCCTAATACCGCGGCAAGGAGAATGATACAAAGCAGTATCGGCTTGTTTTTCTTCTTTACCGGTTTTCCCGGTTCATTCATCTCCGCAATACGTTTACGGCAGATTTCAGCCTTTTCATCCGCGTTTTGATAACCATGTATCTTTTCAAAAAGGATAAGCGCTTCCCCATATCTTTCGGATGCCATTTTTTCTTTTGCGTCCTCATATATTTTTTTCAGACGAAATTCGCTTTCTTTTTGATTACAGATATTCCTCTGCCTGTCCGCGTCCTTATAGCCTTGGATCTGACCAAACAGCTCCGCCGCCTGTTTGCAGGAATCTGCTGTATCTTCCGCCAATAAACTTACAGCCTGTTGATATATTTCTTCTCTCGGGTCGGGTTCTTCTTTCAATGCGGCGGCAAATTCGTCATACAATTCCCGCATGGTCTGCGGCCGATTTTCGGATTTGAATTCAAGGCCATGCATGATCACCTGCACAACTGCATCCGGTACATCGAGTCCAAACTCACTTACCGGAATAATTCTTTCCGGATTATCCCCGATGCGGTCTGGTGCGGCCGGCGGTACTGTTCCGGTGATCGCTTTATATATGGTTGCACAAAGTGCATATACATCTGTGTAGGGTCCCTGATGGCTCCGCTTCTGATATTGTTCGAAAGGCGCATATCCGGCGGTCAGGATCGTCGAATAGGTGCCCGTCAATTCTGCCGAGACATATCGGCGTGCGGCACCAAAATCCAACAATACCAGGCGTTCTTTGCCCGTGTCTTCATCCTCTACTACCTTTAGATTAGCCGGTTTTATATCCCGATGCACAAGATTCTGATGATGAAGCCGATTCAATTCAGGCATGAGGCCCATTGAAAGTGAAATGACCTGCTGCCAGGGCATCCTCCCTCCGCATTGCCTGATTGCTTCATCCAGTCCAACCCCGCCTACATAATCCATCACGATATAGGCGGTATTGTTTTCAACAAAAAAATTCTGGACATGGGCAATCGAAGAGCTGTTAAACATTGCCAGTGTTTGTGCCTCATTCCAGAAAGAGTTACGCCCTTTCAGAAATTTTTCCCGATTTTCAACATCGTTGAGCACCTCCACCAGTTTGGAACCCGCAGCACGTGAACACCAATCCTTCGGGAAATATTCCTTTATCGCTGCTTTGATATTCAGCTGCAGATCAAGACCCAGATAGGTCACACCGAATCCGCCCTTGCCCAATTTGCGGCCAATCAGGTATTTCGCGTTCAGGATCGTCCCTTCCCTCAACAGATTTTCATCATTCTTCCGCTTCGAATTATCCCATCCACAGCACGGACAGATTGTCTGGCCTTCATTAATTTGTTCCATGCATCCGTAGCAATAATTCATTTCCATAATCACCGTCTTTTCTCTGTATTATGAATTTCTGCGATAAAAAACTGCAACTTCATCCACAAAGCAGGACTCACACCAAAGTCCACATCATCGGTGTACCCGATTGTTCCGGTACCCATAACATTTTTCCTTTCAGTGAACCTTTTTATAGGCAATTCGAAAAGTTATCGCGGGACCTATTAAACTTGTAATCGCAGTCTCAAATCCAAGGGTGCTCATCACGTATATTGCATCAATACCAACTAACACTATTAAGATGATCAAAGCTGTTTTTGACTTTTTAAATATCAGCCATAAATACAAAGCTGTAACCAGAATCCCTAACACCCCGTAAATAAGAACTGCATTGGAATCTACGATTCTCTTTGTACTTTCTTCTATGAACGGAATCCATTGACCGATAATTACCAAAGCAAACCATATTTTGGCTCCAACGCCCCACTTTTCATCTTCTTCCGTATCCCGGGAATAGGAAGAATCCATAGAACCTCTGAAACCATCATTAAGGTCCTGTGGGTTTTGTTGATTTTCCAATTCCTGAATTCTCTTCTGACATTCCCCGGCAAGTGCATCGGAATCTTTATAGCCGGGAATCAGCAGAAAATATCGTAAGGCTTTTCGATATTCACCAAGAGTATTTCCTTTCATCGCATTTTTTCCGGTAAGATAATGATCCTCAGATGGGCTAACCTCCGTATGAACCTCGTGTTGTACTTCTGCCGATTTTTTGATATCATCAGTGGTTTCCGGTTCTGAAGAATTCATCCGTAAAGCCTCAGAAAACTCTTCATAAAGGCTGCACATGTTTTGCGTACGATCACAGCTCTTTAGAGCCAAACCATGCAAAATCGTTTTCTCGATTGCATCCGGAACATCCAGGTCAAAATCTCGAAAAGGTAATATAGGCCTACCGGGGGTCAGCCTATCAGGAGCCGAAGGAGGTACAGTACCCGTAATCGCTTTATACATAGTTGCACAAAGACCGTAAACATCTGTAAAAGGTCCCTGGTGACTTGTCTTCTGATATTGTTCTAATGGTGCATATCCTTGCGTCACTATTATTGGATTGCCATCGTTCAGTTCCGCAGAAGCATAGATTCCCCATGCGGAGGAATCCAACAATACAGGATATTCTCTGCCGGTTATTTCATCCTTTGCAATTTTGATATTTTTCGGCATAATATCTCTGTAAAGTAAATTTTTCTGATGGAGTTTATCTAATTCTGGCATTAATCCCATCATCAATTGAACTGTCCGCTGCCACGGAATTTTTCCCAAATGATTGATTTCGTCATCTAAACTGAGGCCATCAACAAAATCTATAATAATATAATCTGTATTATTTTCAGGAAAACAATCACGCACATGTGCAAATGACGGACTGTTGAAAATGGCGAGAGTCTGTGCTCCTTTTAGAAATTCTCTTTGACCTGCAAAAAAAACCTGTGTACTGCTTATATCCTTTGAGACACAAACAAGATTAGAATTTGCAGACCGGGAACATATATTATATGGAAAATATTCTTTAATCGCTACTTTCACGTTCAGATTCAGATCCAACCCAAGATAGGTTACACCCAAACCACCTCTCCCAAGCATTTTCCCAACCAGATATTTTCCCTGCAGAATTGACCCTTCATGAAGAAGACTTTTATCATTATGACGATATGAATTGTCATAAGCACAGTATGGGCAGAGTTTCTGCCCATCAGAAATTGATTCCATACAACCGTAACAATAGTTCATTTTCTTATTTCCACATAACAATATATCCTGTCAAGAAAAACGTGAAAAGAAATATTCAGCAATTCCATCAAATTTCCCGGAATATCGAACAATAGTATATCTTTTCTCAGCATGTATCATTATGAGCTGACAATCGGAACTACTTCTTGCTTTACTTCCATCAGCCTTTTTCAAATCAACCTTGGAAATTGATTGAAGCGGAATAGAATTAAACCCTTTTTTGTTATCGATAATCAACCGCTTGTTGGTAAGGACATAGTATTCTTCCTTATATCCACGACAAACAACTGAAATCGTCTCTGATTCTTCGCACAATTCAGAATATTTTGTCGCAGCAGCACGATCCTTTTCGATATTTGAAGGATCCTGGTCTCCCTTTTCAGCTTTGTATCTCATTATGGCAATAACAATACTGCTGATTAATCCAATAGCGATAATAATATAAAATGAATCCATAGAAAAGCCTTTTTTCTCGTAAATTCTTCTAAATACTCATTATTAATTTAACGAATACTCTTAAGTCAATGTAAAAAATCTTCTAAACCAATTTTTTCTTTTATTATTACTATATACAACAGGTTCCGGATATGTCATCATTGCACTCCAAAAATCAGAGACATTTTGAAAACGATACTTGGGATAATAAAAAAGTGATTTCATCAAAGCATCATCTATCGGCTCCGGAAGATCAGGAATATATGATAATGCAGAATCTACTGCTTTTTGTGGTCTCTCCAATGCTGTCGGTGGATATTGTCCAGTGATTGCGATATAAAACACTGTTCCCATAGCAAAAATATCCGTCCACGGACCCTGTCGGAATCCCATCTCCGGATGAGTTTGTTCTATTGGGGCGTACATCTTATTAACAAAACGCAACTTTTCAACAGTATCACTTTCATTAAAATCACGACTTGCGCCAAAGTCCAATAAAAAGATCCGTTCGTCCGGTGAGATCATTAAATTCACTAATGAAATATCTCTATGCAGGATACCTCTGTTATGGATCTTTGAGACAGTATTCATGAGAGGAGAAAAGAATTTTTTTCTCAGCTCGTACCATGGGACAGAATAATTCCGTTTTTTTAAATATTTTTGAAAAGTAACACCTTCAATAAAATCCATAGCAATATAAGCGGAATTATTTGCTTCGAAAAAGCCATAAACCGCGGGAATACCCGGATTTGCGGCTTTAGTCATGATGTCATATTCCCGATAAAATTGATTCCACATCATTTTCAGCGCATCTGGGCCAATTCTTTTATAAACCACCCGGTTTGAGATATATGTATTACGCTCAGAGTACTGATTCGGAAAGAATTCTTTTACAACGACTCGATGATTATAAACATTATCTTTACACAGATAAGTAATGCCAAATCCGCCATGATTCAAAGCCATACCGACCTGATAACGCCCCTTATCCAGCTTTGTTCCTGGAATCAATCCATTTATCTGATATACACTGGATTCGTTGACAATAGGGCATTTACTGAAATGAGGTTCCCCATCATGACAAAAACAATATTGGCATTCTGACATTGCTGTTACTTATCCATTAGCTGCTGTTTTAGATTCCAATTATTAGAGTTATCACGACAGCAATTCCGATATGAAACTGCTGCCGTGATTCACAATTCTTCAATACATCTTTGTTTCTCCATTCGGATCATTTTCCTCATCCATTGCCGCACCGGGTTTGTATTTTTCTCGAGCATTTTTCGCTTCGTGAGAATGGCCCTGCGGTTGCGGATCAGCAAAATTCCATTTGAATTTTTCACTGCAAAAAGGCACAAATATCAGCACATCTCCTGCAATTTCTAATATATCTTTCGCCATAAGCTTTCTCGGTGAAAGCAGTATCTCTTCATTTAGATACGGATTGATGTTGGTGGTCAATTCTCCGGGTGTTATGAAAAATTGGTTGGATCTTTCATTATATACAATTACACCACAGGCTCCCTTTCTGGAAATAGACTGATCAGTCAACGAAACGGCATATTTTTTCAGGTTTCCGGATCTTCCTATTGGGTTATTTCCTTTTACCAGACGGAAAGAGCGGCCTTTATCGACACCTTCAATACAAACAAGCCATCCCACCGCGGGATCAATCTTTGCATTTGATGGTAAATCAACCACTGTTACATCTGTATCCGGTTCATCCTTCTCCGGTTTTCCCCGGCGATGGTGACCTTTTTCTTTAGCTTCAAGCGATTCAGTTTTATCGTCCCATCCTTCGTCTTTCGAAGACATGTTATTACCACCATGCTCTGCGTCAAAGGATTCTGACATAGGTATTTCAGAAAAATTTGATGCTTCTGAGGATAAATCTATTTTTTCAAATGTATCCGAAGCCATAACTCACTCCTTATAATTATTTTTCTTTCCAGTGAAAATCTTCTCCGCAAAACGGGATGAACACCAGTACTGTATCTTCAATTCGAATCTCTGCATAAGGATTCAGCAGAATCTGGCCCAAAAGCATATTACCGTCCAATTCTACATTGTTATGAGATGATGCATCACCGCTTGCAAGATAGAAACGATGCGTTTTTCGATCATCATATACAATCAATGCCGGATAGCCCTCGCGAGATATTTTTAAATCTGTTAAACGAACTGCGCTTTCCATGCGCCGACCGATAGCGCTTTTAGCTCCATGCAGACAAAAGTCTTTTCCTTTATCCGGACCGTCGATACAAACCAGCCAGCCAACTACAGGCTGCTGTTGATATTCGTTCCTGTACTCCTCCGTGGCTGGACCTGGGTCTGCGTCGTTTGCACCTAGGTCCGTGTCTGGAATAAAGCTGTAATAACTATGCCAGAAACCTTCATCATTTTCCGTTTTACGGTTCCAACCGCCCATCGCGGAAGTATCATCAGATAAATCTGCTGCTGTCCAATCAAAACTGCTTTTTGATTTTGATTGTGCACAAATCGGGCACTCAGAATTATCATCTGTATTGTAATGATGCCCATTTGGGCACACTTTGATACTCATAGATTTCCTCCTAATATTTCCTGTGAAGAACTGAATTTCTTCAGCTTATTATTTTCTTCAAATCTTTGAAATGGTAATATTAAATTCCCGCTCGCCGGGTTTATCGCCAATACGGATTCTTGAACCATTCCGAAGAACAACCTCATCATTGATTTTTTCACCATTCAAATATGTTCCATTTGAAGATCCCAAATCCCTGATAAGAACCTTGCCGCCGCTGACACTGATCATGAATTGATTTCTTGAAATATATTTATCACCCTCATTGATCACGGCGACCCCATTATCCGGATGTTTTTTGTCTAAACGTCCAAATACTTTACTTTCACCTTCCTGAATCACACCGCTGAAACGCTTTCTGTTTGTCAGGTCATCAAGAACGATATTCATCTTTATCGCAGAAGGTTGAATCTCAGCCTCGGTTTTTTCATTATCAGGACTATCAGTATCTCTATTATTCAGATCTTCATTATCAGGTTCAGGCTCAATTTCTTCGAAAATATCTCCTTTATTGCGTTTTGTGATTATTAAAATAATCAAAATAATAATAACAAGCATCAAACAACCCGCTATCACGATCAACAGCCAGTTATCACCCAAAGCTTTTTGAAGTGTCTGTTGTATTTTTTCAAAGATACCGGTTTTTTTACATTCAGGAAGTGAAGGATCTTCTTCACAAGAAACGACTGTTGATATTACAGTTACTACCGGTGTCAACGTAGAAACTGGTGCAGATGTCTCAGATACCTCAGGATCTGAGATCGGAAAATCTATCACCGGCAGATTTACCTGCGTCCGGGCTGTAGTCATTTCATTATTATTCCGGATAAGGTGGATAACAACGTCTGCCAGCCCTTCAGATTCCCGGGTATAATTTTCCGGCAGCTTTCCGCTTATGACTGCAGATTTTCCGACATGTTCGAGAATATCCCTGCCCGGCGTTTTCGCCGATGCATAAGAGAAGAATAAACCGCCTGTGCTTTCACTGATGTTGTTGAGCTTTTTCAGATCAGCTTCCACATACGACTGAGTCTCCGAACGCAGCAATCCGCATGCATATATCGGATATCCGGACGCAGTCAATTCTTCAATCAGTTCACTCTGCTGCATACGGGGTCTATCATTCAGCGCACCGTCCGTAATCAAGATAATTACTTTTTTACTAAAACCGTTCATCCCATTAAGCAACTCAACAGCCTTCAACAAAGCTTCTGTATAATCACTTTCCCCGACGACACCATAAGTCAATTTATCCAAAACTTCTGAAGGAAACTTTACGGGTCCTTCAGGAGAATGAACCTGTGTATCAAAACTGATCAGGTAGTACGCATCGTTTTTCCCGCTTCGAGCAGATGAGAGTACTTCAGCTATTTCTGCCGGACGTTTTTTTTGGTCAGAAAAAGCAGTGCTGGTGTTATCAACCACAAAAACAAAAGTAATCGGAACATCTGATTCATGTAATAATTTTAACTCAGGTTCCGAAAGATCAGTTCCGTCAACCAAAACCGACACGTTATTCGGTGACTGACCTGACGAACGATTATCGTTGATTATAAATCTCAGAGTATTATCTGTTCCATTAAATACAGTTTCCTCAACGCTGAATTCATTGGCAGCCCATCCGGCACCAACAAAACAAAGCACCAACAAAATTGATAGTCCAAAAAAGATTTTTTTCATTAGACTCTCCTTTAAAAATGTTTTATTCCTCAACCATAACCGCTGAGACAGAAAAATTATCATTATCTAATTCCCGATTGGATTTCATCAGAACCCTGCGAGACATAATTTTCACCCATTCTTCAGGTCCGGCAGATTTCCTATAATCCAATTCCATTTCAATCACACTGATATAACGCCAAAAAGTTTCTGTGCAAACTAACAGCGACAAATTTTTTTTCATCGGAACCAGCTGATAAAACTGCGGTTTTCCATCATTGCCATACCCAAGTACTTTCCACAATTCCAATCTGTCTTCCTGAATCCGAATCCTGTCATAGTCAGCATTGCGATTATATCCCTTCTCTTTATAGGACTTATATGCCAGGCTGTGATCTTCAGTATGCATAACCATTGATCCATTATCGAATACTAGTGCTCTTGCGTTACCAATATTAAACAAATGGAAATTTTTACTGTCAGAAAAATACCCTGCAGCTGAAACATATGCTTGCATCTGTTGAAATACGGGATGATAATGATCGTATATATCAAAAATCTGAGAATCTGATAATAGTCCTGAGCCATCTGCCCTTTCCAGAGCATTCATTAATATTTTTGCAGAACCGGTTTTCTTCCCGTAGCCAACTGCCCAGGTAGAAAACCCGGTAACTGAAGCCGCATAACAAGCTTCCGAATTCAGGCCGCAGAAAACATAAGAGTAAGCATCAATTTTCATATTCACTCTCCCGATACCACAGTGATAACCACAGCTGAGAAATTATCCTGTCTTTTTTTATCCTTTAATTCGATCATTTCAACGATTTTGTCACAATTGACATCAGGATTAGGATCTTTTAGACAGTCTGAAATCTCATTTTCATTGAGTGTCCCGCTGACACCATCCGAACAAAGCAGAATCTTATCTCCTTTCTGTAATTGATAGGAAATAAAGTTCTGATCCACCATCGGAATGGAACTGCGGCCCAGGTTTGATGTCAGTTTTCTGAGTTCATGTTCCTTCATCTCCCTGATATCATTCAGATCAACATCGCCACACATCAATCCATTATACATGCGGTTTTCAAGTTCATGCTCTTCGTTCACTGAAGCCAGCATACCATCCCGATATAAGAAAATCCTGCTGTCTCCGATGCTGATCCAATAAAGAAGATTGTTGATAACAAAAACACAAACCAGCGTCGCACCGCCATTCATATCCTTTGTAGAGTTTGTTTCGTAGATTGCTTTATTGGCGGTTTTGCAAATATCATAAAGCTGGGATGGTATGTCTTTTCCAGGATGGATTTGTGAGGCACATGATTCAAAAACAGATATTGCGATCTTAGAGGATTCGGCGCCGTTATCCATCCCCCCCATACCATCAGCAATGACTCCACACATAACCCCTTCCGGAGAGGAAAAGCTTTTGTACCAAAGTGAATCTTCCTGATAATCACGCTTACCCTGTCCTTTACACCCAGAGCAAGCATAGACAAATTTTTTACTATCGGTATCAATTTTCGAATTCACAGGTCGATCCTCTTCTGGTTTTGGAAGATTTATCGTTTGGTCTAAATCAAATAAATCTTTTTTATGTTTTACATTTTTTTTTCTCTTTTGATTTTTGCTAATTAAAGAAACTCCCAATCCTACCGCTATAAGCAGAAGAACAAAAACAAAGAGAAGGATCCAGGACTTTTTTATAATCGGGGATGGTGGTATCGGCGTGGGGTCTGGAACGGGTGTCATTGTGACAGTCGGAGTCAGAGCCTCTATTTTTTCCGTCATCTGAAGCTGATGAAATTTTTCCATATCCACAAGAATCACCGGACGAAGGTTCCAATCCTCAGTTGAAATATCGTATTGTTCAAATCGGTTTTCATATCTTTTGAATTGGTCCTTGTCTAAAAGCCCTTTATCTAAAATGCATAAGCGCTGCTCATCATCACGAAACGCTTTCTGAATGAATAAGTCAATCTGATGGTTGGCATCAGTTGCCGGTTCAGCATTTTTGATTTCTTCCGGGACAAAAGTACAAATCAATTCAACCGGTTTTCCCCTTTTAACGCTTAATATCTGCCAATTGATCGGTTCAGGTCCATCATCCGCATTGTCATTCTGTTCGTAAAATCCCAAGGGAAAGATATCGCCTATAATCAGCTTTTTCGACTCGTCAGGTTTTATAAAAACTGTTGGATCAGGTTCTCTAGTTTCCATAAAATCTTCCGGAGGATAAATCACATCCATATGAGTCCCATACGCAAGGTTATCGGCAGTCAATTCAGCGCTTACCGTCACAGTCAGACAGTGAAAAACGAGTATGATATACCAAAGAAAAAGAATTTTTTTGCTCATAGATTAATCCGGAAAGTATTATTTTTATTCGGGACATAAATCAGATCTCCATCCTTCAATTTCAGTGAAGATTTAGATGGAACTTTAGTTTGTGAAGATCCACGCACCAGAATTGTACCGTTTGTAGAGCCAAGATCCTGAATAACAAAACACTGGTTTGTGTTACTGAAATGAATCCGACAATGTTTGCGGCTGACGTTCTTTTCATTTTCGTCAAATCTTATAGTACATACAGAAGGATCTTTTCCAATAACAGTATCTTTTCCGGTTGACAATGGTTTCTTTTGCCCGCTGAATTGTCCGGAAAGCCCTTGTATAGAAGCTTTTGATGAAGGCTCCGGTTGTATAGGTTTTGGTGATGGTTTTGGTGATGGTTTTATTGATTTTGCCCTCATTAGGTAAATCAGTAAACCGATCACACCTGCTCCCAACACACCGATAACAATCCAGATAATAGTATTATCAATTACCGGATTGGGTTTAGGGGTTGGAGTAGGAGATACTTCCTGTGGCTCCTTTACAGAACCAGCCAAATCACAAGGAATACCTGCTGCGTTTAGTCTTTTAATCAGTTCATCTACATGAATTCCAAAAAAAGCAATTCCCTCGGTTGAACCACTATTATGAATCCCCACTACATTTCCATACCTGTCTACAACCGGACCGCCTGAATTTCCTGGATTGGTAATCGAATCATAGCTTAATTTTAAAAATGGTGTACTGTTTTGACCGATGGCATCATGCGAAATCTTTGATAATATTCCAGAGGTAATCGTTGGGTTATCACCTGACATGATATCATATGAGTTTACACCGGGGAATCCAATTACCCAGACGTTCATACCTTCGACAACTTGTTCACCAGGTGAAAGTTTTAATGGGACGCGTTTGGAATAGGCAGGGTCAATTTCTACAACAGCAAGATCAACTTCCGGCCAGTCCTGTACGACCAGTCCACCGATTATATCATTATTGACTGCAGAAAAAATAACATCTACTTTGGTATTTGTGGCAAGAGTAAACCAGCCTTTGCCACCAACATAGCCATCTTCGAGATATGGAGAAACCACATGGTGATTTGTAACAATATATTTATCACTGACAAAAAAACCGGTACCGACACTTCCATCCAAATAGATCCTAACAATACTTTTGCTGACCTGATCTTTTATTCTTGGACCGTCTTCTTGTGCTATGCACAAATTAAATACGCACAGCATAACACATAAAACAGCGAATACAAACCATATTTTTTTCTTCATAACATTCCTCCACTTCTTTTCCAAACTATAACAGCAATAATAATAACAAACCTTTCTGAAAAATATTTCAGGGTTTATTCACTATAAATATCGTAAAAAAATCCCTGATTCTTTCTTTTTCCATTCTTATTAGAATTAAGCATTTTTTCGTTCGAACATCCGATTCCTTTCCTGAAAATTTAGTAAACCTGACATATCCAAACTGCATTCAATAAAATCTCAACGAGTGTAAAAAACGATATCGAAAATATCAATTTTTCACAAAGATAACCTCCCCTAAACAGAATAAGTATAAAAAGCAATTATTACTGGTAGGTAATTCAATCCTTATGAAACCTTTTTTATTAGTAAACATACCTGTATATATTGCAGGATTATATATAATTATAATTTTTCTCAATAACATGGTCAAGCGAGTATGTAAATTTCACCTTCGAAATTAAGGATAATCAATTGTTTACAATTACTGTTTATTAATATAAGTGATAAATCTATTTAATACAATAGTTTTACTGATTATTTATTCTGTTCCAAAAGTCTATAGCCATGCCAACTGTTATGTTGAAAGATGGTAAGGAATAAAATGTAACCGCCGATGGGGATTTACCCTGTCGGCGGTTTTAATCTATTATAATGAATTTTTCAATCCACTACATCAATGCAAATTCATGTCACTCATAGGACAAAATGCATATTGATCTATACAATGACCAATAGCATTACCTAAATTATTTGATAAGGAATTCAAATACCAACGATCGCCATAACGTGCCACCATTGGAGCAGTTATATAATCCTCATTACCCATTGAAAAAACTGCAATAAGGCTTATTAATTCATCCATTCCTTGAAAAGATTTGTAATAATTAATACTATTTTGAAATTTTTCCTTATCAAGAGCCACTTTTAGTATTCCATTCCTATGCAAGAAATAATTGACAGCAATAATTTTGTTTTCCAAGACATTATTATTCTTTCCTTTCTCTCGATAAGGTATGCTTTGATTTGCATCCTCGTTAATAGAATATATTTATAATTCTAACATATTCATCACCGATGATTCCCACCTCTTAATAATAAAAAAGATCTTTTCTAGCTTTCGAAATTGTGATTTTCACCCCATCACCCATTTTCACCTATTTTCACCTATCGTTATTTAATGGGGTGAAGTTTTGGTCTTTTCCCATTTGAAGCAGCTTTATAAAAAATATCATTTCAACCGGAAAGCGAAGAAACAGCAAATTAGACTCAGCTGTTCTGAGAAAATGAGATGATTTTGTATCAAATCGAGTATGCTGACATTTATTCAAAAATGTGGTAACGATGCGAATACAAACAGTTTAATGAGACAAAGGGACTTGTTTTCATTATCCCTGAATCTTTCTTTTACTTTAACACTGGCCTTTGTCGAATAAGATTTAATCGATGATTTCTACAATTTTTTCTGATAAATAGATCCGACCATCCTGATGATTGCAACAAGAATTTTCCGCTTAGGAGAATACCCATAAGCGGTTTGTAGCGATCACAGATCCTCATCTCCATCTGAAAAAATTCGTTTTCGGAAATCATGCCACACAGCAGCATGATTTTCACGAAATGCATGACAGTTTGATAGTGCAGTTCCCGGTCGAATTCTTCCTCCGTTATTCGCATTGCAGTCTTCCATATCGGGCAGTGATGTAACACTTATGGGAACAGTACTTCCGATTCTGGTTTTCGTATGCACTGAACTTTTTCCCGCAGGTTGGACAGATATAGTCGTGCATAGTTTGTCGTTTCACCCGTGAGATGTGTCTATTCCACCATTTGAAACGACAGGCATCGCAGCAAAATATCTTCTCACGATGTCCAGGATACTGCAAAAATGACTGTCCACAGTTCTTACAAGCTTTCCGGACAACTCCAGGGAAAACTTCATCAGGATTTATTTTTCCGATTTTTGCCAGACCATTTCGATGACAAAATGTTTTTACAGTGTTTTCTTTCATCCCGAGTATTTCGGCAATCATCTTATATCCCATGCCATATCTTCTTAATTCTGCAATATAAATTTTTACTTTTGCTTCCATGGCCTTGCCTCCAATTTTTGATTTTGAAACAATGATTGCCATAAGTTAGAAAACATATCAAGAGAATCCTTGCATCTTTATACTTTTCCAGTTACATCCTCATTTTTCCAGTTACATCCTCATACTTATTTCAAAAGTCTACAATCCATGATTGCAATGTGAAACTCCAAAACAGAAGTAATTGAGCAATTTTCCGATTAAAATAAAAAATCTGCCGTAGGCAGACAATTCCTGGTACTGAAAATCCCGCGAATTACTCGTATTACGCTACTAAAGGGCATAAATCCAGAGAATGTGAGTGTATCAAAATCGAATGCTTAATATCTTCAACGTTTGGATGCGGCTGCTTCTTCGTCACAAAGGTACATCGGCACCTGATACAATGTGTACCGTCGCGGAGCAGGGACACTTGTATCAGGTGCCGGTGTACCGCCTCTTATCAAAGCACTGACGCCTGTTGCCTGAAGATATGGTGCCAGAGCTCCCGCTGTGAATCCAATAAGCGTTCTTTCTGCGATTACGAGAGGGCATAGCTCCCGATCCGAATCCGAACGGACGAAGTCCGCGCTTTACGGAGCGGGGACAGTTCCATTCGGCGCAAGCGACTCATGAAACCGTCCCCCGCTCTCCCGCTTTGAATCCAAACAAGCGCTAATCCCCTTCAGCGCTCAGACCGGACAGGGGTACAGGCCCTTCGGTCCGGTCCCCGATGGTGCGGAATTTTATTCAAACCACCGATAAAATAAAGTTCCCGGTCTGAGCCGTACAAGAAATACCGCAATAAATGATCAAATATCCCGGATATGAGCATCCAAATTAGCCCTGACAACATAACTGCCGCTGCCGGTTATTTCCCAGATGTGTATTCCCGTATCAGCGGTACAGAAAAAGGCATTCTCTCCAATCGGAGTATGGAATAATGCGCCGTACAGTTGGTTGATCATTCCTCCATGTGTCACGATTGCAGCAACGGAATCCGCTTCGTTTTCGGAAAGCACTCCGGCCAGTGCCCTTTTCGCTCTGTTACGGAAAGCGACTTTCGATTCCTGCCCGTAAACAGCCTGATCAATAGGAAGATCCTTCACCTCAGGATAAAGCCGGTCTGCATCTTCGTAAGAAAGCCCGGCCAACAGCCCATTGTTAAACTCCATAAGGTCCGCATCAAATACGATCTCCGCACCGGTCTTCGCTGACAAATGTGCTGCCGTCTGTGCAGCCCGTTTAAGCGTACTGGCATAAATCTTCGCAAGCTGATAGTTTTTCACAACATATTCAGCCATTGCCTCAGCCTGCCTGTGGCCTCTCTCCGTGAGTTCAAAATCCGCACGGCCTTCATGTACCTTCAGTATGTCTGCTTCGGACTCGCCATGTCTGATTACCAGCAAAATCATTTATTTACCTTTCAAAGATAAATTATAACTTGAACAAACCATGAAAAATATGTCGGGAAAATAACGGCCAAATCAGAAAAAGGCCGGCCGGATAGAACGCTTCACAGGGACGCGGAATCAGCAGCAGGATTGTTCTCATGACATCTGATACCTGATCCCTGATACCCGCCGCTCCGCGGCTCAATTCCTGATTCTTTCCTGATTCCCATTGAGCGGAGCTTCGTCCGCTTCGACCATGACGTCTTCCGTCATACTTTCGATCTTCTGATATAACGGGCTCCCGGTATCCTTCAGGGGCTCCATGACCTCATCAATATCTTTGGTTTTCAGCAATTTGCCCAGCATCCTGAAATACCAGCTTTTCAGCACGTCAAACACCTGGTCCTGCACTTCCTTCTCGTCGGGATCCTTCAGGGACCGTTTGATCCCACGGATGACCATCTTCATCTGATAGGGACTCTGTTCGATGCATTTGAGGGTATCCTGCTCCAGCCATTGAATGACCTGATCATAGTCCTTTAATTTTTTCTTATCCGCCCTAAGACGGTTTTTCATCCCGCCGAATATCTTCTGCATGATCAGCAGTTTATAGGTGTCCGAAGCCGAATTTCCCCCTTTCGAAAAAATCGGGGATTCTTCCATCCTGTCATCCGGGCTTTCCGATTTCCGTTCTTTTTTCCCGAGGGCAAAGGCATAATCCACATCCTGCTGGCTGTATTCTTCCTTCTCCAGCATATAGCGGTGGGATGTGTCACAACTGTCGATAAGTTCACGGACACGCTCGAGTTTTCTATATTCTCTCTCCTCATCCGCGTCACGGTTTCCGTCCCCCATGTTAAACAGTTCGATAAATCTGAGGTAATTTTCAAGGGCAGTTTTCGGTGACTTGTAGACCTGCAGAAGAGATTCATAACGGGAAGGAGAGATGCCGAGTCTTTTTCCATTTACGATAAAGAGATACTGCTCGTTATAGAATTTATACCGGATGTTGCCGAGGTCGCTGTCCTTGCTGTCCAGATCTTTTTCCTCCTCCTCGGATTTCTTCCGCCAGGAAACGTCAAGGGCGTAAATAATCTGGTCCAGTGTCCCGATCGTATTGACAACAGGGTCATGAAGACGGCGGTCATTTTTGTAATATTTGAACAGCAGTTTGTTCAGATCCGATTTATAACCGGATAATTTCGTACGCGCGGTGCGGATGTCTTTTTTCGAGGTGTTGATCAGATCCTTATCCCGGGCAAGTAAGCCCAGCATCGGCATGTAGAGCCTTCCCAGATTGTCGATGATCCTTTGAAGTTCATCGGGGATATTTCCCTCCGCGAGATCTTCCTCAGGTGTGATTTGGCTAAGCAGATTTTGGATGTAGGCCCCGCTGGACATCAGGCTTTGGTTCAGGGCGCTTGTATCCTTACTGTCCACTTCGCCGCCCTCCGCATCTTTTATCCTGATGGGAAACGCACCGATCTCTCCGGTGCCGGGTCCTTCCAGACGGCGGATATTTTCCGCGGACGCGTTCGGAGAATGGGCTTTCGAGGGCCTCAGGGTGAAAAGCTTCAGCGATTTCTTATAGCGGTCGTAATCCGCCTTCGTGACCATCTTGTTGCCGAAGCCCTGGTAATTCATGTCATCTCTGTGGGCCTGCTTATCCAGTACGTTTTCCATTTCCGCCTTGAAAAGCGGCGCCATGGCACCTGCGCCGAACATCTTCCGGTCCAGGTTCCCGGGCATGTTGACGTCAGCCTTTTCAAAAATAGGTGCAGCCTCTCTGATATTCGCCGCATCCACGACCATATCCCTGACGAAGGTCGTGCAGTTGCGCGTGTAGGGATTATAGCCCTTATCCGGATATTTTTCCGAAGCATTCAGGATGGCATTGACCTGCCGCGCGCTGGCGTTAAAACGCCGGCTGACCGTATAGGCGTCATTCTTCTCATTCCGCAGCTGCCCGGGTAAGTTTGCGTTGTTGTAATTGCTGACCGCATTCGCAGATACCGATGTCAATCCTCCGCCCAGGTAATAGCCGTAGCGCAGCCCGTAGCGTTCCAGCTCTCCGGTCCGGGGATTTTTGCGGTTGAATTCGATGCCGATGCCGGAATGTCCGGTTTCCTGTTCCTCATTAAGGGTCAGATCCCTGGATACCTGGTTGGTGTGGACAGAAATGACCGGCGGTTTCTCCTTTCCTTCCGAGTCCATCGGATCTTCGGCGATGGGATAAGCCCAGATATCCGGTACACGGCGGAAGTCGATGTCGATCTGATATTTTGACCTTTTTTCAAACTGCGCGCCGTCCCAGCCCGGAATGGCTTTCCGGTTCCTTGCCCGCTGGTAATCCCGTTTTCTTGAGAAAACACCTTTCCATAAGCCTGTCCAGGAACCAATTCCGGTGAATTTCCCGAAGGTCAGTAAATTGAAAAGGGTTGCGAGGATCCCCCCGATCTTCCCAACGGTTTTTCCGCCGTAATAGGCAGCCGCACTGCCCAGTTTTTTCCAGAAACTCGGCTGCGACTTCGGGGCTAGTTTTTGCGCGGCAAAATCCCAGCCATCGACAGGCCCCATATCATTCCCGGCCTCTTCGAGATCGGAGTTCTCGGACAGGTCATCGCCGATTCCGTTCTTCATCGAAAGTGAGCTTCTTCTGCTCCCGACGCTGAGAAGGTCCGGTTCCTTAAGGCTGTTTTTCTCACTGATCAGGGAATCATTCATGATGTTCCCTGAATCTTTATCCTTCTTTTTCGCCTTTTCCGTTTTTGGGAGCAGCCTGTTCGTGTCGTTCAGGTAATAATGCGAAAGTCCATCGTCGGCGATCTCCCCGGGAACACTCCGGTTTTCCTGTGCAACTTCCTCCTTTTCGGGAAGAGCATCGGGTTCTTTTATTATATTTTCGGTAAGAGCATCTGGTTCTTTTTCTGCGATCTCATTTATAAGCGTAAGCACCGTTCCGGCAGCCTTTTCCCGGTCCTCTTCGTTCTGCGATCCGTTTTTCTTTTTTGGGGAACGGGTGCCGATAATGTTGAGGTCGCTTTCAAAGTAATGTGTCAGCGTCTCATTACCGATCTCTAACGGATCCGCTCCCTGTTGGCCGCGGATCTCCGGGGCCGGCTGTTTCTCCTGTTCCTGTTTTTTTCGGGTCTTTCGTACATCTTTTCCTGACTTCAGCGCTGCTGTGCTGCCGGTTCCGGCAGGTTTGTTCCTAAAAATAAGCGCTTATTTAATTAATTATAATATATTTTCCCGGCTGAACCTATATGAAAATATCTAATCCGGGATGCAGAAACAGGGAAAAGTGTTTTTGCGGTTAGTGTCCGGCAGCTTTTTGAACATGGTGCCGGTGCACCTTTTTATATGCGGAAGTTACTTCTGTAAATCCGGCAATTCTGTTACTTCCTGCCGAACTGCTGACATTTATCATATATTCTGAACAGTAACAGCTGCTGTATCAGTTATTCAGATATTCATTCCTGTATCGCAAGGCAGACTCAGGGCAGCGGGTCGTGATGTTATATACACCCATTGTCAGACACAGCTGTATCAGTTCAGGTTCATCGACTGTCCAGACTGAAAGCGGGATATCGGCATCACTCATCTTTTTTATGAATTTCGTTTTCAGCAGTATTTTGGGAAGGTTGATCGCTTTTGCCTGCGTTTCCTGAAATACCCGGAGAATATCTTCAAAAATATCCTCCCTAAGTGTTTTTACTGCCGCGTAAAATTTCTGCTGAATTCCCGACGTATCGTATAAATACACGTTTGGGCGTGGATCATTAGCATCAATGACAAGTATGAGGGGATCCTCCATAAGCGCCGTGAATAATTCATCACCGAGATCCTCTCGGTGATGAAGATAGAAATATTTCAATAATCTTTCAAAATTCAAAAAGAACGAGGCCTCTCCGCTAAGACCAGTGTCATTCAGTAAAATATCGGGAGCCGCACAGCCGGTCAGGATCAGCCGCTCAGACGGAAAGCCAAAGTCTTTCGCCGCCTGAATGGTTATATGAATCGCTTTCGGTTCCTTGATATCGAAATTGATCATCAGGGAAGTGGGAAAGACCCTTTGAAAAACTTTCTCAAGCTGGTTTTTCTCCAGATATTCTTCAAGTGAAAGCAGATCATGTGAGACCCGGAGATTGCCTAAAGGATCGATACGCACATCGATCTCGACCGCGTCCGAACCGACCTCCAAAGCTTTTTCGATTGAATCCATTGTATCGATCCCGGTACCTTCACAACCGGAATGGGCAGTAATCATTGTTCTATTCATTTCGTAAGACTCCGTTCATTGATCCTGATAAAAAGCTCAGCGGGAAATAACCTCTTTTACCGCGTTCGCAAAGTCTTCCGGCGCATCATTCTGAGGAGAATGACCGCAGCCATCGATAAGAGTAAGCTCTTTCTGCGGGGCCGTGATGGCGTCCATATATTCCCGGGTCAGGTCCACCGGGCAGATCCAGTCTTCGGAACCCGAGATAAAATGAACCGGAACCTGATAGTCCGTTTTCTTCTCATACGCGTCATAGGTACCGATATAATCAAACAGCCGGCTGTTGAGAGCCAGGTAGTCATCCAGAGAAAAAATCTGGATTGAGAACCATTTCAGGTCATCGATACCAAAATACGGGGAACTCATTCCCAGCCACATTGCGTTTGCTTTTCTGGCAGCAGGATGGTATTTTGACACCGGCTCACGCAGTGCAAGCATGTTCAAAAGCGTTTTGTCCGCCATGTAGGTTCCATAGGCTTTTTCCATCTCACTTGTATCATCACCGGCAGCTTTTGCTTTCTGCAAAGCATCCTCATAGCTCAGGATATCTCCATCCGCCACGGAAACGACCTGCCCTACCCCGATATATTCAGACACCTTTTCCGGGTGGTCAAGCACATACTGACTGCCGAGGATCGTCCCATAGGAATGCCCCATGATGATGACATTATCCTTTCCGAAGCGGGAACGGACATAATCAACAAGTTCATCCAGGTCAGCCAAGGCCTGTTCAAAGTCCGCCGTCCGGTTTTCCGGATCCGAAGCTTTATTCCTGTAATACGTCCTCCCTGCACCCCGCTGATCCCATCCGACAAGCGTGTAGTCATCCATCAGCCGGTCCGCGAAGGTATACATCACCATGGTATCCGGTGCTGCCGGTCCGCCATGCAGATAAATGATCACAGGATTGGAAACATCCTTCCCGGTCATCAGGATATACTGATCCTGACCGCCCAGAGGAATATAGGCTTCTTCATCCACTCCTTTTATGAAATTTGCCTGATGTCTGATATACCTGAAATTCCGGACACCTGTCGGAACAATGATCGCGGCGAATATGAGCAGCAGAAGAACTGCCGCGGCCCCTTTGAGGATCCGTTTGGCAACCGGTTTCTTTTCCTTCGGACCGTTTACTTCTTTTTCATGCGCCAAATGAATACCGATATGACCGATACCCAGGATAATAACAGCAATGATCAGCCAGATGTTGATCCCGTAGATCCCGAGTAAGAAAACAGCGGCCACAGGAAGCGTCGCCCCGGCAACAGGGAATCCGCAAAAGCCGCGGTATTGGTCTCGCATCGTTTTTTCGCTTTTGAAATATCGATACCAGTAGAGCTCATACAGGATCATGAGCAAAAACGAAACGATGAGCCACAGGCACCACAAAGTCCATGGGCGCAGATTAAAATCAGTAAATACCAATATCAAAGCGCTGACAAGGACTTCACCGATCCTTTCGAATGCCGCGAGCACTCTGTTCTCGTTTCTGACATATTTTTCGTAGTCAGCAGGCTTGTTTTTCGCCCAAAGTATGTTCGGAACCATCAGCATTACCAGATAGATGAGTCCGACATATGAAAATCCGAAATGCATCGAAATAATTCTCCTTAAACTGTTACCTGTTTGAGATCAGCTGCATATACTCAGCGCTGCTCATGACCCGCGTATGGATGGGGGAAAAGCTCTCTGCCAGGATGCGGACCAGCTGCTCATTTTCGGGAGTAAGCCCCGAAACGCAGTCATAGAGATAGATCACCTCATATCCCAGATCGATCGCGTCCAGCATGGTTGCCAGCACACAGCATTCCGCGACCACACCTGTTATGACCACCCGTTTTTTCCCTTCAAGCGCGGGGCGTAAAGCGGCAGCCTTCATCGAGGAATATGTATCTTTTATGATGACATTATCATCAGTCATAATATGCCTGATGGGATCCGGAAAGTCACAGAGAAATTCATCCGCGTTGATTTCAGCGTATTCTTCGTTGTATTGTTTCCAGCGTCCCACGGGATCAGCTGAAGGCATATACTTTGTCAAAACATAGTCGGGAGCGTCAGGGGAGCGTAAAATGTTCAGTGTGTTTTCAATTGACTGCACCATGGTCGGACACGCCCAGGGCTGTCCGGGAAGGTAGACATTCTGGAAATCAATTAATATCAGTAAATCTTCACTGCTGTCATATCGCGCGGGATCATCCTGCTGCGCCTGAACACTATCACAAAAAGTCATAAAGCCCCCATACAAATCAAAATCCACAAAAGGAACCGTGATAACCTTTTCATCAAAGACTTCGTTTCCTGCCGGTCTGTTATTCCGCGTTTACAGCGGTCAGCAAAGCGAGCTTTATCAGATCGTCGACCGTCCGTACCGGTTCGTTATCGGGAGCGTCATCAAAATGTTCAACGCCCTCTTCATCTACCGTAATGTTCAGAATAATACCGATCGTCATCAGCGCTTTCGCCCCGAACTCCGCCGCCGCGGTATACAGAGCTGTTCCCTCCATCTCTGAGGCCAGTATTCCGTATTGCTGCCACATCTTCGACTTATAGTTTTCGTCACGGTATATTCTGTCATTGCAAACCACGTTGCCGGTATACGTCCTGAGTCCCAACTGCTTCGCGATCTCATTTGCCTTGCACAAAAGGCCAAAATCGGCAATCGGAGCAAAATAGCCGTTGAACCGGTTATCATTGATCCCGGATGTCGTGGAGGTCGCCTGGGCAAGGACGATATCGAATTTCTTCATTCCGGGAACATAACCGCCGGAAGTCCCGGCCCGGACAGCGATTTTCACGCCGTAATCCCGGAACAGCTCGGTCGCATAAATGAGCATGGAAGGATTTCCCATCCCGACTGCCATCACGGAAACCCTGATCCCTTCATAAGTGCCTGTGTAACAGAAAGCCGCCCGCTTGTCATTTACAAGGACGGCATTATCCAGATAGTTCTCAGCTATGTGCTTTGCCCTGTAAGGATCGCCGACCAAAACAATCCGCTCGGCGATCTCTCCCGGACGGGCATCGATATGCATACTCATCTTTTTGTTCTCCTTTTCGAAAAATTATTATGACCTGCCCTCGAAAATCCTTTCAATAGATTATCTATACGCGATTTTCACCTGTTCAAACTTCAAGACAATTATAAGCTAATTATAATTGGTTCATGTCGGGAAACAAAATATATTCCGTCCCGAATTGAAAAAATTACAGTAATTAATGTTATATGCTTTTTATGGCATTAATTACGAAATCGATTTATACCTCACTTAATATCTGCAAAAATATATGCCTGTTCGATCCAGGTGACCAATTCGTCATCGATCTCGTTAACGTCACCGATAACGATATGTGTTGTCCATCTCCCCGGATATGGTTCGGTTTTTACCGCAGCTCTGTCAGAATCCAGCGGATAAGGAAGTCCTAATGTGATTACGATATATGGATCCGGAAGCTCAGCTTTCCTTTTCACCCGTGCAAAGGACACACAAGCGAACACATGCCTGTTTAAAAATGTGATCTGCGTCTTTTGCACTTTCTTCTGTATGTAAGGAAACAATTCATAGAGTCTTGTTTCAAATACTTCATATATCGGTAATGCCAATGGACTTTTATCAAAGAAAAGCAATGTTTCAGCATCCATCAACATCTTCCACCTTTATCAATTGTCCTGAACGATTTGTAATAAATCAGCCAAAATAAAACTCACAGTCAGATAAATTCCGATTTAGCCGGATATTATGACGAACGACGGACCGGTCATGAAAAATTCTTTTCCGCATTTTCGGAAATGATCCTTCGCTTGTCAAGCGTTTTCCCGAAAAGAGCATCTGCCGCTGCAGGGAACATCTCGTATATCACCTTTGTTCCTTCCTCAGTGATGCCTCCTTTTGTGGCAACACGTTCAACGACCTCATCAAAAGTCATGCCGGAACGAAGCATCAGGTCCGCGGTCGCACTCATTGTATTCAAGACCATCTTCACGACCTGATTCATGGGGATATCGGTATGCTTCTTTCCGGACCGGCAGAGGACATCAAATATCGAAGCGATGAATCCGGGCATGCAGCTAACAAGTTCCGCACCCATTCCCATTTCACGCTCCGGAAGTTCGATGACATCTCCGATACAATCCAAAAGCCCGGTAAGCATTTCTTTGCTGCGGGCATCGACCAGTTCATTAAAGCATATGAGTGTCTGGGACCTGTTGATTTCTGCCGTAACACTCGGAATGACTTTAGCCATCTTTTGCCGGACGATTTTGGAAAGGAGGTCAAAAGAAATGCTTCCATTCAGCGACACCAGAAGCGTCCCGGGGTTCAGGTCGTTTTTAATTTCACATAAAACATCTTTGAGATCCGAAGGGCGCACGCAGAGAAAAACGATATCCGCGTTCCTCACAAGTTCTTTATTGTCTTTGCAGATGACCGCGGCGGACGAAGCCTCCTCAAGCTTTTCAAAGGTTCTGTTTGAAACAAACAGATCTTCCCCGGATAACACCCCTGCTTCTGAAAATTTCCACAAAAGCATCTTTCCCATGCTGCCGTATCCGATGATTCCTGTCTTCATCCGGTCCTTCCTCCATAGCTCAGATTCGTTGATCATATTATACAGGGAAATAACAAAACACATGGCTTTCAGCGGTCAGTCTCACAGGGATTGGATGAGAAGAGTTCAATTCCGGATCCGGCAGCTATCGACAAAACGACCCGGAAAGGGGTAAAATACCTTCAGCTATAAAAAACTTTCAGATCACGGAAAAACCGTGATCAGGAAACTTTTCATAAATCTATACCGTCTAATAGTGTGTGACGAAAGTCACCGGAAAGGAACAATACTTATGAAAAAATTTTTCGTTTTATTTATTGTCATGATCATGATGCTCACCGCTGCTTCAGCCATGGCTGAGACAACGATCAATGTCAGCGGGACCGGCGAGGTGCGTGTCAGCGCGGATACAGCCGTGATCTCCCTGGGAGTCAATGCCCGCGACAAGGATGTGCTGAAAGCGCAGCAGAAGGCAAATGAAGCCATTGCCGCGATCCGGGCTGCATTGATCGGGGAAGGCGTAAAAGAAGAAAACATCAATACCGAATTTATCAACATCTATGTCACATATGATTATCAGAACGGCGAGGAAGAACTCGCCGCTTATAACGCCAGTTCCACACTGGCCATCAAAGTCACGGATATGGAAAGCGCCGGCGCCCTGATCGACGCGGCGTTTGCTGCCGGAGCGAATACGCTGAACGGCATCTCCTTCTTTGCCTCAGACACAAAAGAAGCGGAAACCGAGGCTCTGAAATTCGCGGTAGAAGACGCAAAAGCTAAAGCTGAAATTCTGGCACAGGCTTCCGGATTGAAGATCACCGGAATCGAGAACATCTCCGAAGGAGGCATTTCCAGCTATGAAAACAGCCTCGCAAACGTCAATGCCAAAGCCATGTCTGCTGAAAGCGCGTATGACGCCCGCACGGTCATACAGGCAGCCAAAATGCTCGTTACCGCAACCGTGAGCATTACCTTTGCCGCGGAGTAATATCCGAACTTCAATGAATGATAAAAACTGCTGCCGGCGTAGATGCGGCAGCAGTTTTGTTTTCAGAACTTTTTACAGGATGCAGGCGACAAAATGCCCGGGGGAAACCTCTTTCATAGGGATATCCTCCCGGAGACAGTCCGGCCTGACATGCGGGCAGCGCGCCGCGAACCGGCAGCCGGGTTTGGGATCTATCGGGCTGGTCACTTCTCCCTGCAGCAGTTCCCTCCGTTTATGAAGGCTTTCGATGCTTGGGATCGGGATAGCAGCCAGCAGTGCCCGGGTATAGGGATGCAGCGGAGAAATGAAGATTTCTTTGGAATCCGCCATTTCCACACATTTCCCGAGATACATGACCATGATGCGGTTCGAAATATGCCGCACTACCGAAAGATCATGTGTAATGAACAGGTAGGTCAGCCCCATTTCCTCCTGCAGGTCCATCAACAGGTTCAGGATCTGCGCCTGAATGGAGACGTCCAGGGCGGAAACCGGTTCATCACAGACAACAAACTCCGGTTCCAGCACCAGCGTACGTGCAATACCGATACGCTGCCGGCGCCCTCCGTCCAGCTCATGGGGGTAAGTCATATCCAGACGGCTTGCCAGTCCAACTGTTTCCATCATGCGGTCTATCCGCTCATCCATCTCCGCGCGGGATCTGCATACCCGGTTGACGATCAGCGGTTCGGCGATCAGCTGCCGCACGGTCATCCGGCCGTTCAGGCTGGAATAGGGATCCTGGAAGATCATCTGCATTTTCGGCCTGATCTCTTTCATCCTGTTTTTCGGAGCGGATACCAGATCTTCCCCGTGGAAAAGGATCTCCCCGTCGGTAGGTTCGTTGAGCCGGAGCACCGTGCGTCCCAGTGTGGATTTGCCGCATCCGGACTCCCCTACCACGCCGATGGTTTCCCCTCTTTGGATCGAAAAGCTCACATCATCTACCGCATGGAGCAGCCCTCTCCCGGTTTTGAAATATTTCTTCAGGTGGTTTACACGAAGCACTTCGTCGTTCATGGTCAGCTCACCTCCATCTGTGCGTGTTCCGAAGCAAAATGGCAGCGGATCAGATGCTCTGCTTCCGTTTCGGAGGCGATCCCGGACCCGGTTTCGTCTTTATAAACATCCGGCTTTTGGGTTTTGCAGATATCCCGGCAGTATTTGCATCGGGGAGCGAATCGGCAGCCCGCCGGCAGCTCCGTCGGGTTGGGCATCAGCCCTTCGATCGGATGCAGCCTGAGGCTCTCTTCTGTCAGGCTCGGGATCGACCGGAAAAGCCCTTCCGTATAGGGATGGTGCACACTGCCGGCGAAAATATCCTCCAGCCGTCCGTATTCCACCACTTCTCCGGCATACATGACAGCCACCTTATCACAGGTCTCCGCGACCACTCCCAGATCATGGGTGATCAGGATCATGGCTGTACCCAGCTTCCGCTGCAGCTCGCAGATCATCGAAAGGATCTGTGCCTGGATCGTCACGTCAAGCGCCGTAGTCGGTTCGTCCGCGATCAAAAGCTTCGGATTACAGATCAGCGCCATGGCGATCACGACCCGCTGCCGCATGCCTCCGGAGAACTGATAAGGGTATTCCTTCTTCCGTTCCGGCGGGATCCCTACCATCATCAGGGTTTCATCCACGATCCGCCCGATCTCAGCCTTGCTGAGATGTTTGGAATTATGCAGTTCGATTGCTTCCGCGATCTGGCTGCCTACAGGCAGTACCGGGTTCAGCGCTGTCATCGGATCCTGAAAGACCATGGACATTTCAACACCGCGTATCCCCAGCATCGCCTTTTCCGACAGGGTCAGGAGATCCCGTCCGTCAAAGATCACCTTGCCGGAGGTCACCCTGCCGGTCCTTTTGGGAAGGAGACCCATCACGGCAAGGGCAGTCGAAGTTTTTCCCGCGCCGGTCTCCCCGACAAGCCCTATCGTTTCTCCCGGACTAAGCGTCAGGTTCAGGTTCGTGACCGCATAGACGGTTTCCAGGTCCGTCCGATACTGTACGGACAAATCTTTTAATTCCAGCAGAATCGGTTTCATAAGTTCAGTCCTTCAGCTTCGGGTCAAGCGCGTCGGTAAGCCCGTCCCCCACCAGATTAAACGCGAGGGAGGTGATGATAATAAACAATCCCGGGAAAACCAGCATATACGGGGCAGCAAACAGGTAAGTCTGCGCATTCGAGAGGAGAGATCCCCATTCCGGAGCGGGCGGCTGAATGCCCATACCGATAAAACTCAGGCCTGCAGCGGAAAGGATCATATCCGAGATCATCATGGTGGTATTCACAACGATGGGACCGATGGCGTTCGGAAGCACATAACGGAAAATGATCCGTCCGTTCCCGGCGCCATAGGACTTTGCCGCCTCGACATAATCCTGCCCGGCAACTGTCAGCACCACAGAGCGGATCAGCCGGACATTGCCCGGTATGCAGGAAATGGTCATGGCAATGATCAGGTTGCGCAGATTTGTTCCAAGTGCAGCCACCACAGCCAGGGAAAGCAGGATCGGCGGCACACACATGAACACATCAACTACACGCATAATAGCATTATCGACCATACCTCCGAAATAACCGGCGGCAGCGCCGAAAGCAGCGCCGAACACCAGCGCCATCAGGCTCGTGGAAAGACCGATAAACAGCGAATAACGGGACCCATGAATGACGCGGGCGAACAGATCCCGCCCATATTCATCTGTCCCGAACCAATGCGCCGCGCTGGGACCCTGCAGACGCTCGGAGCTCACCTGAGTGATGCATTTGGAATAGGGCACGATCACATCGGCAAAAATCACAATAAACAGGATCAGCGCCATGATCGCAAGACCGATCAGGGCTGTTTTATTTTTTCGGAATCTGCGCCAGAATTCACCAAGCTGGGCAAGATTGCGGGAACGGCGTCTGTTCATATTCATCATCCCCCGCTTTCATATTTTGCCCGGATCCGGGGATCGATAAAGGCATACAGAATATCCACTGCCAGCACCACCATACTGAAAAGCAGCGCCAGGAAAAGCGTTGACCCCATAACGACAGGGACATCCTTCTGGCGGATGGCACTGGTCAGAAGCGTTCCCATGCCGGGCATGGCGAATACTGTTTCAGCGATGATCGCACCGCCCAGGGAAGCCCCGAAGCTGGTGCCGATGGTCGTGACGACGGGAATCAGCGCGTTGCGCAGAGCGTGCCGCCAGATCACCACCTTTTCCGAGGCACCTTTGGCCTTTGCCGTCCGGATATACTCCTGCCGGACGGTTTCCAGCATGGAAGCCCGGGTCAGGCGCAGCAGTCCGGCCGCCGAGGTCAGGGAAACCGTAACGGTCGGCAAAATAAAATGCTTCAGCGTGTCCGCCCCAAAGGAAGGCAGCAGCTTCAGACGCAGCGAAAAAAACAGGAGCAACATCAGCGCCAGCCAGAATCCCGGGACAGAGGCAAAAACCAGCGCGACCACCACCAGGACATGGTCCAGTGCACTGTACTGCCTCACCGCCGAGATGATCCCCAGTGTCACACCGAGCAGCGCGGACACCGTCATGGAAGAAAGCGCCAGCAGAAGCGTGTTCGGAAACCGGGCCATAATATCGTTGACCACAGGCTGCCGGCGGGAATAGGAGGTACCCAGGTCAAAATGCAGCACCAGATCCCGGATATAGTTGAAAAAGCGGACAAGGAAAGGCTTGTCGTAACCGAATTGTGCATTCAGCGCGGCAATATCTTCCTGTTTGGCAGTGATCCCCAAAATGATGGAACCCGGATCACCGGGGGTCAGCGCCAGGATGGAAAACACCAGAAACGCGACCCCCAGCAGGACCGGGATCATATAAAGGATCCGTTTAAAAATATATTTTCCCATTATCGTTCAGTCAGTTGCAGTCAGCTTTTAGAGAAATCTCTGTTCCCTTTTTACTGCCAGCTGAACTGATTTACGTAATAATAGCCTTCCAGAACAAAGGCGGGAACCTGAAGCTTCGCGTTATAGGCGAAGAGCATTTCCGGGTTGGCGATGACAGCATAGATAGCTTCGTTCTGGGCTTTGGTAAAGATCTTGTCAAAGATTTCCGCGCGCTTCGCGGTATCCGTTTCCACTGCAGACTGGGCAAAGAGGTCATCCATCTCCGCGTCAGAATAGCGGGCATTGTTCGCCATGCCGATCCAGTCTGAGGTAAAGGCCAGCGCCAGCTGCTGCGTGTCACCTTCAAGTGTCATTTCAAGGGCGCAGAGGTCATAATTTCCGCTGGTCAGGGAACCGATGTAGGTATTGAATTCCTCTGTCCGAATCGTGGTATTCAGACCGACGGCAGCAAGGTTTTCCTGAAGGACAACTGCCAGTTTCTGATATTTTTCGGCAACCAGGATCGAACCCAGGTCATAAGGGGTCACGATGCCGGCTTCAGCCAGCAGCGCGGCTGCCTTTTCCGGGTCGTAATTGTACTGCGGCTGGCTGTCGGAATAACCGAACCGGGTCTTCGCGCAGATGTTGGAGTTCACCTCTGCTTTGCCGTCATAGCAGATATCTACCAGGGCTTCCCGGTTGATAGCGTAGTTGACCGCCTGGCGGAAAAGGACATTGCTGAAAGGTTCCTTTTCAAGGTTCATGGAAACAAAGGTGAAACCGGAGGTAGGCGCTTCGGCAATCGTCACGGCCGGGTTGAATTCCAGCATGACCAGATTGGAAGAATCGATCTCCGCGAAATCCACTTCACCGGTCTGCAGCGCGATGGCTGTGGTGGTCGTATCAGGGATCACACGGAAGGTCACATTTTTGATGGACGGCGCGCCGCCGTAATACTCATCAAATGCCTTCAGTACCACATTGCTGCCATTCGTGTGGCTGACGAACTGGTAAGGTCCGCAGCCGACCGGCTGTGAGGCAAATACATCCTCGGAAACCGAGTCATGGTAAGCCTTGGACGCGATATGGCACGCGGAAACACCCAGCAGGAAAGGTGAATAGGGATTGGTCAGGTGACATACAACGGTATGATCATCAACCGCTTCCGCGTAATCCAGACCATCCACATTGGCGGACTGGTAATCGGAATCCTTGTACATCATGAGGGAAAATGCCGCGTCTTCAGCAGTCAGCGGGGTGCCGTCATGGAATTTGATGCCATCCCGGATGTTGAAGGTATAGGTCAGCCCGTCTTCGCTGATTTCCCAGCTGTCCGCGATGCGCGGTTCCGGTTCTTCAGACCCGTCCGGGTTCATGTAGATGAGCGTATCGAATATCTGGTTCAGCACGTTGACCTCGATTGTTGTGGAATAATCGGAGGGATGCAGGGTGTCAATATCCGCATCGATAGCGATCGTCAGATCAGCCGGACCTGCCGCGAAAGCGGAAGTGAACAGACCGGCACACAGAAAAACGGTAAGAATAATTGCCAACAGTTTTTTCATCACAGAAAACTCCTTAATTGTTATACCGGGACAGGAAAACCCGCCCGGTTTTTTACCTCAAAAATCGAAAGAGCGGGCGGAGAACGCGTTCATCAGGTCGATTCCAGCCTCAATATCCTCCGGGGCCACCACACTGCTCTGGGAATGGGGATACCGGGTAACAACACAGATCCCGCCGGTTCGGACACCGTCTCCGGTCAGGTTCATGCTGGAGGCATCCGTCCCGCCGCGGTCAATCACTTCCCGCTGGTACGGGATATGGTTTTCCACACACAGCTGTTCCATCGCATCCGTAACATCCTCATCAGCGACGACAGACGGATCACAGATCTTGATCGCGATGCCATCTCCGACTTTGTTGGCGCCGGTCAGGTCATTCGGATAATCATGCGCCGGGGTAATATCCACCGCGATGCCGATATCCGGCAGAACCTGCTGAGCGGCGACCTTGGACCCGCGGCAGCCTAATTCTTCCTGTACGACAAAACAATAATAAATATCATTCGGCAGGTCGCCCGGGTTTTCCCTGAGGGAAGCAATCAGCTGGTAACAGCCGAGCCGGTCATCCAGTGATTTAGAGCAGATCTGTCCGCCTGCCAGGTGCAGATAAGGGCCAAAATATCCGCAGCAGTCTCCGATTTTAACCATGCGTTTTGCGTCATCACGGTCTTTCGCGCCGATATCCACAAACAGCTTTTCGATCTTGTTTTCCGCTTCCTCAATGGGACCGTAACAGCCGACGACACCCACCGTGCCGTTCCGGAACAGGACCCGTTCGTTATAAGCGGACCCGGCCCAGTTCCAGCCCATGTTGCAGATCCGGAGAAGACCGTTTTCCTCAATGTTCTTGACCATGAAACCGATCTGATCCATATGGGCGGCGTACATGATCTTCTTTTCGCCTCTGCCTTTTTTGAAAGCGATCAGATTTCCGATCGGGTCCGTCCAAACCTTATCCGCGTAAGGCTTCACTTCCTCCGCAATCGCTTCCCGCACCAACTTTTCATATCCGGAAACGCCCCACAGCTGTGTCAGACGTTCCAGTAATGCTTCATCTCTCATATCGCTCTTGCTTCCTTTACTGATTTATCGCAATAAATTGTGATTTACTATACACCGGATTAGCCTTTGTGGCAAGAAGTTCCCAGCAAATCCCGCTCAACGAAGGATGCCTGATTCATCAGGGGATGCCGCAGCGTCACCGCACCCTGCACAGGACATTCCATGACACACGCTCCGCAGTACCAGCATTCCCCCGGCCACATCACCCGGGGCGGCAGGCCTTTTTCTTCGGGCGGAAGCAGAATGTCCATGGGACAAATCTCCACACACCGCAGGCAGCCGATGCAGCGCTCCGCGTCAAAACGCAGCGGAGTCACACTTGCCGGTACGGGTACCGCTTCAAAACTTTTCTCATTCATTCAGGCCGCCTCCTTCTTTGTGCTTTTCATAGTTCTCTGTCAGGTCACCATAGAATTGCAGGGGAACGCGGCGTTCTTTAACTGTGCCGTCTTCTTTCCTCAGGACCAGGTAGCAGTTTTCCGCTTCCTCTGCTTCTTTTCGGCTGTCACTGCGCTTGAAGAACAGCGGTTCACGATCCGCTTTTCGGCTAAGGCACGCGTTCAGGATCAGGTCGCTGACGGCAAGGATATCACTCACCTCATGTACCCTTGTCAGTTCATGAGGATTCCGTCCCTGAATATTTTCCGCTTCACGCTGCAGGTCATGGATGACTTTCAATCCCTGCAGGAGCAGGTCATCGCATTTGATCCCTCCGCAGTAGTTCTGCATGGCTTTGGCTGCCGCGGCATTCACCTCCCGCCAGTCAAGTCCGTCCCTGACGGTCAAAGGCTTCAGCAGTCTTTCTCTTTCCCTTTGTACAAAATCCGGATCCGCTTTCTGAAGCTCAGCCTTTTTCGCCGCACCGGCAGCATGCTGTCCAGCCCAGTAGCCGGTAGTACAGGCATGTCCCGCGCAGTCGCTGGCATAAAGGGTATCGCCCGCGGCAAACACATTTTTGATGTTGGTTTCGAGGTTCCAGTCATGCATCACCCCGCCCGGCGCGCCGAACAGCTGACGTTCCTGGTCCAGGAAAGCCGCGCTCTGCCAGCCGGTGCCGTAACTCTGCAGCACATGTCTGCGCGGGTCGAAGCCTCTCGCCGTATAATTTTCGTAAATCGGGACCCGGGTCTTTGCCTCTTCCCCGACCATCATGCCCCAGATCACACGTCTCTCGCCTTCCGGCATGCTTGTCAGATCCGCGTAAAACGGCAGACGATAGCCCCGCTTCATCAGTTCCTCAAAAGGAAGTGTTTCCGGCCCGCGCCATTCATACTTCGGCTCGTCGATCACGCCGCCCTTGAGAAAAAACTTCTGACCCGGAGCAGGACGATAGCGTTCATCCACGGTTTTCAATTCCCGTCCGTCCCTGTCCACATAGGGAATTTCCACACCTCTGGCGTCCACCATGGTGGCGGCATACCAGGTGTTGTGGTTGTTGCCGGTCCCGTAAGGCGGGAAAGATCGCCCCGCAGCGGAGAATTCCCCGCGTACGGATTTTTCCATCAGGGTAAACTCCATGCCTGCGCGCCAGCCCATGGCATGGGCGCTGCCAATGGAAGAAAAGGGACGGAACTCACAAAGGCCCGGCAGATCTGAATTGAACAGCCAGACCCGTGCCGGTCTGGACATGGCCAGCACCACTGCCCGGGCGGAAAAAACAGTGATCCGCCCTGTCCGGGTATCAAAACCGATGGCACCGGTCCCGACAGGCCTGCCGTCCTGTTTTCCGGTCAGCAGTGCTGCAGCTTCTGTCCGGCTGCAGATCCGGACCCCAAGCTTCCGTGCTTCCCGTACCAGGGCGGGTTTGATGGTCGTTCCCCATACCCGGAGGGTATACCGGTTTGTATAATCATAGGCATACATCAGACCGGTCCAGTCATCACGGAAAGGCTGTCCGGTAAATTCGCCGTCCACGTCCCGGATCTTGCCGCCCATGGATTCGATATCCTGCAGCCGGTCCCAGCCTTCTTCGGTTTCGATCATATGCCCGATCGCGTTGGAAAAATAACATTGTTCTTCTTCCAGTGCCCTGGTCATTTCTTCCGGGGTAACCTTACAGCCGGGATTGGTACAGGCCATTTCCCAATGGTCAAACCCGGTCCCGGCAGCGCCGGAGCGCCGGACGTCCCCTTTTTCCAGCAGGGTCACGGAGCATCCGCTTCGGGCTGCCGCTATCGCCGCGTTGATCCCGGACAGTCCGCCGCCCAGGACGAGTACATCACACTGCTCTTCAGCGGACAGTCCTGCTTCATTTGGATATGGCCATTGTTTTTCAGTCATGCCATATTTTCCTTCTTTTGCTAAGAATTTTACGGAACGTATTATATCATACAACGGATATGGCATTGAACAGTCTGATACGACGGGAAAAAGCTTTTGTCAAACGGCTGTGAAAAAATTTGAGACATTAGCTGCTGAAAATGATTCACATGCACAGACTTATCCCGGTGAGATATATGACAACGGGAAAGGCATTGAACTGTCTTCCCCATTAATAAATGAAAAGACGTGTTCTCAATCGAAAGTAGTATATAATTAATATTTAATATTCTGCGGCGCCGCAAGCGTCCGTTTTTACTGTGTCTGCTCATTGTCAGCATCAGATCCGGCCTCGCAGGCATCGTTTGGAACAGATATACATTTTTATGATCCACAACCATATCCAAAGCCGCAAAACAGTCTGTGCGGGAATAACACAGCATATCATCAGGGAGATCCAAATGGAAGAGAAAGAATTGAATGAAATATTGAATAAAATTGAAAACGAAATGACCGGAGATCCGGAACATGACGCGGAAACTCTGAATGAATGGGGAGAACGGTATCGGGAGCAGCCCGGCTCAGAACCGCTGCTGAAAGAGATCGGACGCCGTATATTCGACCTGATGGTGGAAGAAGATCCTGACCTCCCTCAGCAAATATTTAATAATATGGTTGAAACAGCGGATGAAGATTACGAAGAAGCCCTCCGGCTGATTGATCAGAAGCAGTACGATGAAGCCCTCGGGAAACTGCTTGTCCTCTCGGAAGTCATCCGAAATTATCCACTCTCCGAAGATACGGTCTGGATGGATTTCGACAGCAGCCTGGACGCTATGATTTTTCAGGATTACTATCAGGAATCCATCGGGGAGAAGGAAATCAGACGCCACCCGATGCATCCGTCACATATGCTCTTCACCGCCGGGTCGCTGCTCATTGAAATGAACCGGCCGGAGGAAGCGGTTGAGATTCTGCAAAGGCTCCTTTCATACGATCCGGTCTGCCCCCGGTTCCTGTTTGAAATGGGAGAAGCCTACAAACGTACCGGTCAGCTCAAGGAAGCAGTGCAAACCGCGCTTTGGGCACTTTCCTGCGCGTCAAAGCGCGAAGAACTGGCAAGGGCCTATCGGGATATTGCTTACTGCCTTACTGAAACCGAAGAGTATGAAGACGCTGTCATGCTTTACATGCTGAGCCTGCGGTACCAGGCATCCCGTCATGCAGAAGCGGAAATAGCCTGGATCCAAAAGAAGAGCGGTGTTTCAGCTCTCGGGTACAACAGTGAGACGATCAGAAAGCGCTGTGAGGAACTGAATATTCCCATCGGGATCAGTGAAACAGTAAAGCGGAACATCGAATTATTGAACCTGATGGATGCTGACTCAGAATAAGTCAGCGAGAACAGGTCTCTTTCGGCTCAAACTGATTAATTCAGCAATTTTTTAAATCTATGAAATGAAAAACGGCGCGTATCGGTAACAGTCACCGGTACGCGCTGTTTTTGTATTAGATGTTACTTTCCGGGGAAAAGAAAACGCTTCGGATCAAAGCAGGATACATTATTTCTTCTTTTTCCTTTTCTTTCCCTTTTTCTTTATCTCAGCGAGCATAGCCTTATCCAAAAAGTTATCCTCGTAATGATTTTTGTTGACGGCGCCCGGAACATCATTATCTTCGATGAGCTGAGGACCCTGGACAGCAGGACCGGGGTCCGGTATCTCCGGCATCGGAGCGACGTTTGGCATTGCCGGCGGCTGCAGGTCATTGGACGGGTTCATCCGCTGATCTGCGTGTACGGTGCCGAAACCGAACCACTTGCTGATACCGCGCATTATATTGGTGAACCAGCCTCTCTTCTTCTTTTGGAAATTCCCTTTTTGCTGTTCCGTCTGGCGTCTTTCGTATTCCTTCACGATCTCAATGCTGGTCGGTTTGGCGGCGGCGCCTCTGGTGTAAACATCCTGGAAAGCTTCCGCCAACCATTCGCTGGGCTTGGACTGCCCGTAAACGGAAGTCATCTTCTTTCGCTTAAAGACCTCTGATTGCGTGTCGATTTGACCTTTATAGATACGCGAATCAAACTGATTTTTTCCGTTATTCTCGTTATATTTGACCTCATTCAGCTCATCCTGGGTCATAACTTTCGGAAGAACACTTTGCAGAATATCATTAGAGGCTTGATTTTTTTTATGATCCTTCAATTCGGTATTCAGCGTTGATTCCAGAACATGCCCCAGTTCATGGTTTCCGGATCTGCCCAGATTACTGGAGCCGCTTTCTTCCCTTTGCTTATTATAAAAGTCACGCTCCTGCTGAGCTTCCTTTGAATCCCTGTCGAGATAAGCATCGTAATTGATCGTTGCTTTTTCCGAGCCTCCCGCATAGGTATTTACAGACATGGTTTCATTATCTGTTTTAGCCTTTCTGGAGCCGACGGGTGTATTCCACATGATGTTCAGACTGCCGATCTTATGCTTTAATTCCGGATAATCCCGAACCTGGCGGACCATATTCTTCAGTTTTTCTTTCAGCAGCGGTACGTTGACCTCTGCCCCTCTTTGATAATCAAATTTTACTTCCCTGGCATCTTTTTGTTTTTTGTCTTTTGCTTTTTTATAATCTTCTTTTGCGGCATTAAAAGCTGCTTTTAATTCTTCTCGCTCCTGACCGGGAGGCAAATCTTTGCCTTTTTGCTGTGCCTCCATCATTCTGTTATAAGCATTGGTAATATCTGTATCTAATTTTGCATTGCGTTCCTGAAATGCCCCTGCCACAAGAGGATCTACCCTCTTGAAAATCCCGCCGGAATTCTTTACGCTGGGGATCGCCTGTTCAGCAATGTTAACTACCCTCTGGCTTCTCTCGTATTCCCGCCGGGTAAACTCTCTGTTTTCCGTATATTCAAGAAAAGCGTGAAATGCTTCCTTTTCGTTTTGGGCATTATTGATTTTTTCCAGTACTGTACGGATCTCCGCATCGTTATCGGGATTAAAACCATTATTCGCGAGCTCTTCAGCATTCATTTCATAGGCACGTTTATTGATGAACTGATCATTCTCTTTTACATATTTTGGAGGGCCGTTCAGAATGCCTGCCTGCATCGATGCCGCTTCCAGGCCGACCTTGTTCGTCCTGTTCTGCATGTAATCAAGGAAGCCTTCATATTCATCGATCCTGTCATTCATTTCGTCTTTATTGATCACGGTACGGGCAGCGATATCCCGCAGGATCTCTTTCCCGGAATAATCTCTTTCCCCCAAATTTGCCAGAAATGAGATCCCGCTGTCTTCATTCACCGTTCTGATACGGTTTCCGCTTTTCTCCGCCAGTTTTTTTACGGGTTTTTTCAGGTCACTGAAAACCCGCGGACCAAAGGCCGAGCTGTTTTTCTGTTCCACCATCAATTCAAGATTGCCGGTATTGGCAGAAACTTCCCGCCTGTAGATTTTGTTCTCATCCTCGTCTTTAAAAAGCTGTACAGCGCCATAGGGAGCTGATTGGACTGTATCGCCCCGGACAGCACCCTGCTGCACGGTGTGGACCAGTTCGTGAGCGGCGACTTTCGGGTCAAAGCCGCCCCTGCCGAAGTACACGTCGCTGCCCTGTGCCCAGGCGCGCGCACCCATCGCACGGCTTTGGCTTATACTTGTGGAGTCGCTGTGGAACTGCACATTGGAAAAATCCGCGCCGAGACGGCTGCCCATTTCTTCCCGCAGCGAATCCGGAGTAGAGGAGGTCACATCCTGCGAGAGCTTCTCCGCTTCGTTCTCCGCCTGCTGATCTTCCATGATCCGCATGACCAGACTGTTGGGAAGAGATGTTTGCCTGCGCGGTTTCTGCTTTCCGGCAGAAGCCGAGTCCTTTCGGCTGTTTTTCCGTTTATCATACTTATAACTCATGAAATCGGTTCCCCTTATAATACTGCTCAATTCGGAACCGTTAGAACTTGAACAAATCAATAAACTTGCGGAAAAGACCGCGTTTCGCTTTTTTCTTGAATTTCTTTTCCGTGAGCTTCCTCTGCCGGTTTTCGTATTCTTTCACGATTTCCTTGCTCATGGGCTTGGCATTTTTGCCGTTGGCATAGACATCGTGGAAGGATTCGGCAAAAAACTCTACCGGAGCTCTTCTGCCGTATCTTGATGTCTTTCCGCTCTCGAAGAGTTTGCTGTTTTCTGTATCGATCTGACCCTTCAGGACAGGGATCTTCCCTCTGATTTTTTGATTTTTATCATAGTATTTGATATTCTTCTTTTGATCTTCTGTCAGGACATCCGTCTTTTTTATCACCGTTTTGATGATGTCATCCTCATTGACACCGTGGTTCTCGTCAATAATATTCTCCAGCCGGTCATCATTGTCCGGCAGCAGCGAAGCCAGCCCATGTCCCATCTCGTGGGTCCCGGCGAAATCATAGTTCGGCGCGTTGAACCGCTTTTCCTTCAGGTCTTTGGCAAGCAATCCTGCACGCTCATTCTCTGCTTCTTTGCTGTCTAAACGGGCATTATAGGTAAAATCGATCTTATCCATTCCTCCGGCAGAACCAGAAGATTCCATGAAAACATTCATTTTCGGATCCTGGGTTTTTATGTCTCCGATGTTGTTCCGTAGTTCAGGGTAGTCATAAACGACCCGGGTCATGTGTTTCAGTTTCTTCTTGAAGAGGGTAACATCCGGATTCAATTTGTATTCATCGATATATTTCCCAGCCGGATTTCCTGTATATGCGGCAAAAATGCGGTAAGCTTCCTTCTCGTCCGCTGCCCCGTCTATCTCATTCTGGATCTTTGTAAGTTCCGGGATGTTGTTGGGATTGAAGACATTTCCGTCCTTGTCGCCAACGGGCATTTCGGTTTCATAAGCACGTTTGTGCTCATTTTTCACATGTTCATATTTCGGCGGCTGATTGATGAGCTGTGTCTGTATGGCAACGTCTTCCAGACCGTAATTTCCCAGCCGTTTGGAAAGAAGTTTGATGAGCTCCTCATACTCAAAAGCGACATCCTTGGCGACATCCTTATTGGAGATATTCTTCTGCATGATCGTGCTCAGGATGCCTTTAGAGCTGTAATCCTTTCCTGAAGCCAGGCTCAAAAATTCAATGCCTTTTTCCTTTGTATAGGGATGGTTTTTCCCGGCGCCTTTTTTGATCATTTCCTTCAGGGTCTTTTCCATGCGGTTGAAGACTCTCTTGCCCATATCCGTATTGAAGATCTGTGTCAGCATCCGCTGGACATCCGAATCCTTCAGTGCATAATTGGGCTTGATCTCCGCGTCGTCTTCATTTTCCCCTTTTGCCGGGAGCAGCTGCACCGCACCCATCGGCATGGATTCGGAAACATTCCCGTGCACCGCTCCCTGCTGTACCGTGTGGACCAGTTCGTGAGCAGCGACTTTCGGGTCAAAGCCGCCCTTGCCGAAGTACACATCGCTGCCCTGTGCCCAGGCCCGCGCACCCATTGCGCTGCTTCGGTTCATGCTGAGGGAATCGCTGTGAAATTGCACATTGGAAAAATCCGCGCCCAGACGGTCGCCCATTTCCCGCATGATCTCGTCAGGGGTAGTAGAGGTAACGCCCTCGGAAAGCCGGTTCGCTTCATTTTCAGCATTCGGATCCTCCATGATGCGCATAACCAGGGAGTTGGGAAGTGACTTCTTTTTCTGCTTGTCATCCTTCTTTATATGTTGTGAAGCGGAATCTGTTCCGGTCATTTTTCGTTTTAAAAATGCGTAACTCATATTATTTTCCTGCCCCTCCAATTTCATTATACGACAAATCAGCCTCACCGCAATCGCAAGTGTTTTGATCCTGTTTTTGCTTCATAAAATAAAAAACCTTTATCACTTTTATGCTGCCTTTTCCGATTTACATCCGGTTCCGCAAAGGGTCAGCCCATCAGACAGAAAGGCATCCGATACCTAAAACCTGAACAAGTCAAGGAACCTTTGGAATAAGCCCGGCTTATTCTTCTTCTGCTGGACGAAGAAATTCTTTTTTGCCGCGTCTGTCCGGCGTTTTTCGTATTGCTTGAGGATCTGAACACTCATCGCTTTCGCGTCCTTGCCATGGGCGTAAACATCAGAGACAGCTTCGGCGAAGAATTCAGAAGCATCTTTGGAACCGTATTCGGAAGTCTGTCCGATCTTGGCAAATCCGGTCGCTGCCGGATCGGCCTCCTCCCATACGTTTTTCTTTGTAAATGTTTCTTTGGTTTTCACACTTGCATAATCCATGGGCAAACCGTTGTGCATATACGCCTGAGAGGCGGCCCCCCTCAGCATCCTGCTTTCCGGCTGATGGTAAGCATTATCGCCAATGGCCTGCATTTCATCTTCAGGATCCAGCAGCGTGGAGGCCAGAACATGTCCCAATTCATGTGTACCGGCATAATCCCTGTGAGCCATGAGAATGTTATGATGTCTTGCATCCCAATCCTTATAATCTCGTTCACTCTCTCCCTCCTGTCCCTGCCTGTCCATCCACGCGTTGTAATGCATCGTTGCTTTATGCCGGTATCCCAGGGTCCCTTCAGTGCCCATGATCGCTTGATTGTCTTCTTTTTCCTTTTTGCCGGTGTTTTTATTGACGACCGTTTTGGTCTTTGCCATGGTCTTCATATCGCCGATGCTGCCGCGAAGCTCCGGATAATCAATTATGACCCGGGCCATGTGCTTGAGCTTCTTTTTGAGCATGTTCACATCCAGGTTTTTTGCTGTTCCGGCACTGTCCTTGAACACTCCTTTGGCATTGCCGGCGAAGGATGCGAATATTTTGTATGCCGTTTTTGCGTCATTTGCATGGTCGATTTTCTCCTGGACTTCTGTCAGTTCCGGGTCTTTCGTCGGATTGAAGACCATCTCATTTTCTGTATCTTTGCTGTGGTTTTCCAGTTCCCAGGCGCGTTTGGCACGGGTTTCTTTCGTGCTGCGGGTGTGCTGGTATTTTGCCGGCCGGCTGTTCATCTGGTTTTCCACCGCGATTTCTTCTATACCGAATTCACCCAGCCCCTGCGTGAGAAATTTGAAGAAATACTTGTATTCATAGGCACGATCTTTGGCATTATCTTTGGACTCAAGCGGTTTACCCGCTATCTCCTGCAGGATCTCTTTTGCCGCGTGTACGCGGTTCGCCCCTTCAACCAGAAAATGGACCGCGGTCTCCGGCGAATAATTCTGGACCGGCTTTCCCGCCCCCTTCTGGATCATTTCCTTGAGTTTGCTGTCAATGTTCCGGTAACAAATACGGCCAAATTGTGAATTGAACGCGGTGAGGAGCACGCTTTCGAGCGGATCGCCCCCGGATTTTTTCGCGTCAGCGATGGCATCCGTGTTGATGTCATCTTTTTCCTCATCTTTAGGCCACATCTGGACCGCACCCATCGGCATGGATTCCGAGACATTGCCCTGCACCGCGCCCTGCTGGACGGTATGCACCAGCTCATGCGCGGCGACCTGCGGATCAAAGCCGCCCTTGCCGAAGTAGACGTTGCTGCCCTGCGCCCAGGCACGTGCACCGAGCGCCTCACTTCGGTTCATGCTTTGGGAATCACTGTGAAACTGCACATTGGAGAAATCCGCGCCAAGACGGCTGCCCATCTCGCGCATGATCTCATCCGGAGTCGTGGAAGTTACACCAACGGAAAGGCGGTCGGCTTCTTTCTCTGCCTGCGAATCCTCCATGATACGCGACACAAGACTGTTGAGAAGGGACTGCCGTTCCCTGGATGCTTTTTTCTCTGTCCGGGGCTGAGAATCAAATCTGTTCTGATTCGTTTTCCGTTTGTCATAGGTCATATACATGACATCTCTCACTCACGGCAAAAAGGCAATTCCGCCGAAATTCTCCGTATTCTCTCATATTTATATCCCGCATCAGGATCCTCCGACAAGTTATAAAATCCTGAACATCGGATCTTTTTTCCAATTTTTTCCGGCTCACACAAACCTTACAATGACTGCTTTCAGTCGGCCTGACCGATCATCTTCAAAAATTCCTGATTGCTTATTACCGTTTCACTGATCCCGGTAGGAATATTCAATTCTTCACAGCGTTTCTGAATCGCCTCATCATTATATCCATCGGCAGAGATCCCGGTTTTTTTCCGGATCCAGGCGATCTCACTCTGAGCCTGACGGGAAGGTTCGAAATGCAGGCTCTGCATATACAGCATCACCGCGTCTTCAAACGAACCTGTTTCCGACAAACAGTAAGCCAGATCCCGATACCCCCGGGCAAGATCCGCGCGGGTGTGTGCGCATTTAAGCGACCACAATGCGTTCTGAGCGGCTTCCTTGTATTGTCCCGTTCGTTTATAAGCCTCTCCGAGTTCAAATAAAAACCGGGGGCACACCGGATCAAAATCAATGAGTGACTTCAGGATATCCACGGCTTCTTCCGCGCGTCCCATTTCGATGAGCAGCGAACCGGTTGTAAAAAGGATCCGTGAAGGATGTATGGGATGCCGGCCGATTTCCCGGTTTCCGATCTCCTCCTGATAGAGGTCCTGAAAAACCAGGGAATCCAGAAAACTGTCAAAATCCATCCAGACCGTATCGTCGGAAAGTACATAAAACCGGATGACATCACACAGGGCAAACAGTTTTTCAAGCGCTTCATCATACTTATGGAGGTTGATCAGCCGGCAGGCTTCTGCAAAATCATCATCCGTTATCTTGAGCATATCGTTATAAATATCTGAAAAAAGCCCATCATCCTCTTCAGAAGCAAGGGAAAAGATCCTGCGGGCGATCTCTGACTGCAGTTCCTCAGTACCAGGTACCCCTCGATAGCGTTCCCCATACTCATTCCAGATTTCAGCATCCTTTTCGGCATCACCGGTCAGTTTGCTTTCGATTTCGGATATGATTTGTTTCATTTCGTTTTCTTCCATCCGCTTCTCCGCTTCTTTTTAATAAATAATGATTTCAATGATCTGATTTCGTATCGTTCAGTTAATTAATCAGCCTTTGGAAATACTGACAGACGTCCCAACCGTTTTTATCTGTGTAAATAGAAATCTACACGTAATATTATGCAGGTACGGTATAAGACATTATTAAGCAATTATATATTATTTTTTATGAATTACAGATAAGAAATATATAAAACCCGGCACCGGCTTTCGGAATATCTTTGGAATGAAACAAAACTGACCCTCCGCTCCGTTTTTTCACCCGTTATGACGATAAGCAGGGAGAAATTTAAGTGGAAAAAAACTAAACAAAACTCATTATTTCAATGTTATAATAGTTAAACAAAGTGTTGCCTGTAAGTAATTGCTGCCGGAGAGTGTCGTTTATGGAAAGATACCATTTTACTGCAGAGAAGCAAGCTCTCATGGAGGGTATGCAGATACCATTCGCGATATTCCAGCGTGTGGACAACAGAATCGTGACTATTGTCGTCTCCAACGGCTTTTGCGAGCTCCTCGGATGCGGGGACCGCGCAAAGGTGTATGCCATGCTGGATCATGACACTTTCCAAAATGTACATCAGGATGATGCCGCGAGGCTCGGCAACGCTGTCCTCCGCTTCATGAAAAACGGAGGACGCTTTGAATCTGTATACCGCCTGAAAAACCCGAATGGGTCCGGTTATCTTGTCATCCATGCCTTCGGGCGGCAGATATTTACCGAAACAGGCGAGGGCCTGGCGCAGATCTGGTATGCTGACGAGGGTGTTTACAGCGAAGAAAGAAACCGGGAAAGAGCGGAACTGAGCGAATCCCTGTCCAATGCGCTTCAAGAGGAAAGCATTCTGCGCGCCAGTTATTATGACTACCTGACCGGCCTGCCGAGCATGACCTATTTCTTTGATCTGGCGGAAACCGACAAACAGGCTATCCGTGCGAAAGGCGGAAATCCCGTGCTGCTTTATATGGATTTCAGCGGTATGAAATTCTATAATACACGCTATGGCTTTGCGGAAGGAGATAAGCTCCTCAGGGCTTTCGCGAGAATACTCATCAAATTATTCGGCGCGGAGCACTGCTGCCGTATCGGGGCAGATCATTTCGCGGTGCAGACAGAGGAAACCGGCCTCCAGGAAAAAATCCGCGAATTACAGGATGAATGCCGGACAATGAACGACGGGAAAACGCTCCCGCTGCATATCGGTATTTATCCGAGAGAGACGGTAAGTGTACATACCAGCATAGCCTGCGACCGCGCAAAGCTTGCCTGCAGCGCGCTCAGGGGAACCTACGGTATGGCTGTGAATTACTACAGCCAGAACCTGCATGATGATGTCGAAAAAAGGCAGTACATCATTGAGAACCTTGACCGGGCTCTCAGCGAAAATTGGATCCGGGTCTATTATCAGCCGATCATCAGAGTAGCCAATGACCAAGTATGCGACGAGGAAGCATTATCCCGCTGGATCGATCCTGTCAGAGGGTTTCTTTCCCCCGCGGATTTTATTCCGGCATTGGAAGAATCGAAGCTGATCTATAAGCTCGATCTCTTTGTTGTCGAAGAGGTCATCAAAAAGATAAAGAAAATGGCAGAGGCCGGTATGTATGCGCTGCCTCAGTCCGTAAATCTTTCCCGATCTGATTTCGACAGCTGCGATATTGTCGAGGAGATCCGCCGCCGCGTGGATGACGCCGGCATCGACCGGTCTCTGCTGACCATTGAGATCACGGAAAGCATCATCGGCAGCGATTTTGAATTCATGAAGGAGCAGGTCGAACGTTTCCAGCGGCTGGGCTTCCGGGTATGGATGGACGATTTTGGCAGCGGATATTCCTCACTTGATGTACTTCAGAGCATTCACTTTGATCTCATCAAACTGGATATGCGTTTCATGCAGCAGTTCAGCAGCAAAGACGAATGCAGGATCATACTGACAGAACTGGTCAAGATGGCGATCGGCCTTGGTGTCGAGACTGTATGCGAAGGGGTAGAAAAATCCGAACAGATCGAGTTCCTCCGGGAGATCGGATGCACAAAGGCACAAGGCTATTTCTACAGCAAGCCGCTCCCGCTTGACGATATCCTCGGAATGGTCAACAGCGGGAAGGATATCCGCTTTGAGAATCCGGAAGAGACAGATTATTACGCCACGCTGGGACGGATCAACCTGTATGACATGGCTGTGATCGCCAGCGAAGGCGATGATTCGTTCCGCCGGTTTTTTGATACCCTGCCGATGGCCATCATGGAGGTTCATGATAATAAGGCAAAGTTCAGCCGCTGCAACAAGTCCTACCGTGATTTTTCGAAAAGGATTTTCGGAGTCGACATTATCGGTTATGAGTTTGATGCAGCCGGCGTTTCCGGAAAAAGGGATTCTGCTTTTATGGGTGCGGTTCTGCGCTGTGCGCGGGACGGCAACCGTGCGATGATCGATGAACCGATCGATGAGAAAACCACGATCCACACGTTTATCCGGCGGATCGCGGTAAATCCTGTTACGGGTACAGCCGCGGTCGCCATTGCTGTTCTGGCGATAATGGAAGAAAAAGGGGATTCCGGCGCCAGCTTTACGGACATCACACGGGCTTTGTCCTCCGACTATATCAACCTCTATTATGTGGATATCGAATCCGAACATTTTATCGAGTATACGCCAAACGCAAGCCGGGAAGATTTAGTGCTGGAACGGCGCGGTGCGGATTTCTTTAACGCCAGCGCAAAGAGTGCGCAGCTGTTTATTTACAAAGAAGACAGGGACTATTTCCTCGGCTCTTTCACAAAAGAAAACGTTATGCGCATGCTGGATGAGTATGGTCATTTTACGCTGACCTACCGGCTGCTGGTGGAGGGAAATCCCACATATGTGAGCATGAAAGCTGTGCGCATGCGCACCGATAAAAAGCATATCATAATCGGTGTCAGCAACGTGGACGCTCAGATGCGCCAGAAGGAAGCGATAGCGAGGCTCCAGGCGGAGCAGACAACTTATTCGCGTGTCAATGCGCTCACAAAAGGATTCATCTGTATTTATACGGTCGATCCTGTTACAGGTCATTACGTCGAGTACAGTGCCAGCATGGATTATGACGGACTGGATCTTGACAAAGAAGGTGATGATTTCTGGACATCTGCCCAAAAGGAAAGTGTGAGTCATATATTTCCTGAGGATGTCGAGAAATTCCAGACGCTCCTGACGCGTGAAAAAGTAATGGAGGAGATCGAACAACGGGGCACCTTCACAATGCAATACCGGATGTTTTTGGGCAAAGAACCGAAGTACGTTACTTTACAGGCAGCGCTGGTAGAAGAAAAAGACGGTCCGCAGCTCATCATCGGTGTGAACAATGTCGATGATCTGGTCAGACGCGAGCAGGATTACGAACGAAAACTCAACGCAGCCCGCAGCCGGGCGAACCTCGACACGCTCACGGGAGTGAAGAACAGAATTGCCTACGATAATATGTCGCAGATGCTGAACAGGCAGATCGAGCTGGGGCAATCCGTCCAATACGCCATCGTCCTCTGCCGGGTGGCCGGACTCGAGCAGGTCAACGAAACGGAAGGCCGTGAAGCGGGCAACCAGCTCATACGCGATGTCTGCAGTGTTGTCTGTAACACATTCAAACACAGTCCGGTTTTCCGGGTGGCAGGGGATCAGTTTGCCGCCATCGTCCAGGGGCAGGATTATGAATCTGTCGATGAACTGGCTGGAAAGCTGAAAGAAGAGCACAGCGAAAACAATGCGTCCGGCGGTATCGTTATTGCCTGCGGAATGGCAAAATATGATGGGGCCGGAAGTGTGACTTCCGTATTTGAACACGCGGACGCCCTCTGCACTTCACAAAGCTAAAGAAGATTCTGTCAAAAACCTAAGGTACCGCTGACCTGTCCCCCCGGGATAGGGAAATGGAGTTTTCCCCAATATTCTTCCGGTACTTTCTATCTATGCGCAAGTTTTGAAGATAACAGGGACGTGCCAAAAGCTTACGCGCTGCCGGAAAGCCGGACCGCATCGGGAAAACGTTCGGATATAACACCCAGGACCAGGTTGATCAGGTAAAAGATCTCCTCCGCCATTTCCTCCGGATCCGCGTCTGTCGGGATGATGTAATTATATTTGTGATAAAGCTGCTTCTGCTGACGGTAAATGCCAAAAGCGCCGAGAGCGGCAGTCAGGTTCCAGTCCAGCAGCATTTCCTTCAGCGCTTCATAACCCGGCCCGATTTCCACGATCATCGTTGAATAGATCTCAAGCAGCAAAGCGTCATCCGTATAGGGACCCATCATAATTTCCGTCAAAACAACGTCTCCGGCTTCTGTTACCGGCAGCAGTGCACGCAGCGTATTTCCGATCTGCGGCTCCACACCTTCAAGTACGGCAGTCTGTACACCAACCTTTTTCAGTAAATTATCCAAAGCGTTTTGAAATTTATCTGCGTCCATTCATTCATCCCTTCGTGTTTTTACGCTCCTCCGAGTTTTTCGGCGATCAGCTTCTGAGCGCCGGCAGCGTAACGGCCTTTCCTTCGGGAAACACCCAGCGCACCGATCACTTTATCGGCTAAGGTTTTTAATGGACCGGTTCCTTCAGCAATTTTCAGCAGGGTGCTCGCGCGGTCCGAATTGATCTTCTTAAAAGCCTGCATCCGGGTCTTCGCTTCAAATCCATGCCCCTTGAGGATAATTTCTTTCGCTTCCTCGTCACTTATATTTTCACGCGGGAACATTGCCTTTACCCGTTTTATTTCTTTTTTCCAATCCTTAAAGCCCATTTCCTCCGCTGTAACATCTTTGCGGAGATGCGCCTTTTTCTTCTTGCCGTAAATGAAGTTGAAGATACCGACCCCGGCACCGGAAATACCCAGTACCCCGGCAGTGATCGGTGCAAGCGGACCGGACAATAATGCGATACCGGTACCCAACGCGATTCCGCCTCCGACTGCTTTTAAACCACCGCCGGTACGGTGAAGCTCCCCTACTCTTCTTCCCTGCTTGAAGATCTTCATCAATTTTTCCTGATCTTCTGACTGGCTCCGTTTTTTTATTTTCCTGAGCGCTTTGATTTGATCATCGATCGTATTGATGCTTTTTTGGCCGCGGATACCTTCATATGCACCGGTCATTACAGTGAGGCCGCCGGCCGCAACATTCAGTCCCGGGATCATGTTTTCTCCCCCGAATTGGCTTGCGGTCTTTAACATCCCGCCGACCATGGGAATCCCGCCCATATTCTTCATCATACCCAGACCGCTTGCAGCTGTATTTCCTAATGAAGACAGCGTGTCAAGCCCGGAACTGACGACATCCAATTTTCTTCCGCCGGCCTTCACGTTGCGGAAATTCCGTGATGTATCCACTATCCCGGTAGCAGTCCCGGCAAGCCCTGTCAGTACCCCTAATCCGCTGCTGGCAGCGCCCAGCGCGGGTTTGACATAAATTGTGTTTGCGTTTTGACTGCGCAGCAAATTCTGATCATAAAATGCAGTCCCAAGCTGATCGACATTGTCCAGACCTTTTGCAATGCTGCTTAAAAGTTTACCTTTGTTGGACTTTTCCTTTATGGCACCAACTGTCGGATTTGATGGTATAAACTCATCAGCAAGCTGATCTGTCACATTCCCCGGCTGGCGGATGATCTGACTGCCATCATCCTCCTCAGAAATAACATTTTCCCCCATGCCGCCCTGGTTTGAATGGGTCGAGATATAATTTTCCACAGCTGATTTTACAGCGCCATCGGAGACACTGCCTTCATCCTCATCCTTATTGTCTGCAGAGATAATATTGTTATTGCTCTCCTTCATACCGGTAATGATGAAGGAACTGTCACTGACATCAGCATTTTCATTTGTTTTGGTCGATATAAGGTTCCCGGATATATCCTTCCCGTTCTTCGGAATATTATTACTTTCCGGAAGACCTTCCAGAAAGAAGCTGTTCTCATCACCATCTATTTTTCCTGAAGAAATGTTATCATTTTCCGAACGGATCAGATTTGGCTGCTCAGATTCATTGTCTGCTTCGCTGAAGATATTATTTAAATTATCATTCTTACGCTTATACACAGCAGCCATTCTGTCAAGCCTGGTCTTCTTTTTCTTGTATAATGTTTTATAATAATCTTTGCTTATCTTTTCCGTGTAGGGCCGGTCCTTGATTCCCTTATCGGTCATCACGAATTTGTTTTTGGCTGTTATCCCTTCATTGAAAATCATTACAGCCTGGTTAAGCGGATCGTTATTCTTTCTGTCAGCCAGCTGCAGTTCATTCATCCACTGCCGGAACTCATCATCATGCTCATGTTCCTGTTCGATTTTTTTGACGAGCTGATAATAAAGTTTAAAATTTCTTCCGTATATGCCGTTCGCTGCACGATAACTGTTCTCGGCCGCAGATATCTGGTAACGCTGATTGAGGTCACCAAATATTTTGACCAACTCTTTCGCAGCCTGCTGGCGTCTGTCTAAAAGCTCTTTGTATGTTTCTTTGGATATGGAACGGATCTGTGAATCATAATTCTCTTTATCGTCCCGGCTGACGTAATCCTTCTTTTTTACCGTCAGATTTGCCGCACTTCGTTTCGCGGCAATCCTTGCATATTCCTGATCCTGCTTTTCACTTCCTTTTTCACGGATCATGCCCCTGTTAGCCCTGTTGATCCTTTTCATTTCGCTTTCATATGTTTTGGCATATTGGGCATCCCGCTCAGCATTTTCTCTTTCTTTAGAAGCGGCAAACCCTGCCTGGATCCGAAAAAGGCTGTCCGCGATATCGGCAGAATTCTGCTCATTATCATATTTCGACTTTTTCTTACCGAACGGCCATAATGACCACATCTGAACGGTACCGGGAGCTACAGATTGCCTGACCGGTCCTCCTGCTGCCCCCTGCTGCGCAGTGTGGACCAGTTCATGCGCGGCCACACGCGGTTCAAACCCGCCTTTGCCGAAATAGATATCGTTCCGCTGCGTAAAAGCCCTTGCCCCCAGAGCTTCGTTTCTGCGGACACTGTCCGGTCCGCTGTGGAAACGCACTGAGGAAAAATCAGATCCCAGGCGACTCCCCATTTCTCTCAGGACAGAATTGGGCGTACCGGAGGTGATTCCCGCGGAAAGCCGGTCTGCCTCATCTTCCGCGGCAGACATCCGGGGTCCCATCATTTCTCTCATGACGCTGTTAGGCATTCCGGAATAATTCATTTCCCGGCTGAGATGCTCATCCGAACGGGACCTGGCTTCTTGCTTTATATCCTGATTCTCTTTGTCAGCCTGATATGACATTTTTTAACCTCGTCTGGTACTAAAACAAGTATAACACTGAAAACCGGGATTATTTTCAATTAAAAATAAAAATTCTTTCCTGACTGACAACAGGTTCGAAATTTCCGGAATTGATCTGATTAAAGATTTTCCGCTGTTCCTGTACCTTTAGCGATCCCTTCTGTCACAAAAACAAAATAAATGTTGACAAAATATTTAGTTAGTATATACTAATTCTATATAAGTTAGTTATATATAACTATTGAAATCTTATGGAGGTGAAAATGTCAGATGAACAGGTGATCCGCCATTGTGCCCCTACACTGGCGAGCATAAAAACCGCCAATTTGTTCAGCAGTTTTTTTGTCAGCAGACAGGAGATGCTCAATCACGTACGAAACCTGAATTTTCGTTTAAGGGGAAAGGGGCTGCGCGTGCTGGCTCTTCTTTACAAAGATCACCGGGGATTGATTTATGTATATCGCCCGGATAAGCTTTCAAAGGATCTTCAGAATGAGCTTGCGAAAAGCCTGCTTTACGAATGCGGTTACACCTGTACTGATGAGAATAAATGTATTCAAAAACTGATCGAAAGGCTTGCGCATGAGTCGGATTTTCCCCATGAAATCGGATTGTTCCTCGGTTACCCGCCGGAAGATGTTGACGGCTTTATCAACCGCCGGAATGAATGCAAATTTTGCGGTTTCTGGAAGGTATACGGGGATGTTGAAGCGGCACAGAAGCTGTTTTCCCGCTATCGTAAATGCACAAATATTTATTGCAGGCTTTGTCAGGAAGGCGAAAGCATCGAAAAGCTGACAGTTGCCGCATAAAAACTTATTTACAGCAATAAAAAAGGAGTTGATCAAAATGAAAAAAATGATTTCCATGTTGTTGACCGCGGCCATTTTCGCCGCAATGCTCTGCGTTCCGGTTTTTGCTGAAACCGATGAACGTTTGGAATCTCTGCAGGGCAGTTATATTGAACTGTTTCCCGAGTTCGCCAAAGAAGAATTTCATGATTACTGGCTTGAATGTATCGGGAATTATGTGGATGATCCGGAAACGGCAGAAATGTATTATCACATGCTGATCGACATCTGTATGGGCAAATTGAAGGGGCAGGAAGCCATAGATGCATATACTGACGATCCGGAATCAATTGCTTTCAACTGTTTTTTCTCAGACGGCATAGTAAAAATTTCAATTGACGGAGATGTCATCAGCGGTTTTGACGCGGATGGGAATGAGGTTTTCAGTCACACCTACAGCTACACCACAGATGTTCCCATTAATGTCGGCGGGATGAACTTAGAAGGTATGACTTTCCACATTTATAAGGCTGATGAAGAAAATGATGCCTTTACCTATTTCGCTTTTGCTGACGATACTCCCGCTGAAAGCTACCATCTGGAATTCCGCTATGGCCCGAATATTGAAAATATCGGGTCATATTACGAGGGTGAATACGCATACTGGCTGGCTGGAGCGATCTCTGCGGATTACGCCGAAAGCAGCATGATGCAGGATTGTATCAAATTATACGTTGATGAAAATATGGCTGAATTGAGCGCTGAAGAATCTTCCGTGATCGAAATCGCGACAGCGGAAGAGCTGGCTGCCGTTAATGAAAACCTCTCCGGAAACTATGTGCTGACAGCCGATATCGACCTTGCCGGTGCTGAATGGACGCCGATCGGCACCTGGGTTCCTTCCGGCGAAACTGAAGAGGAGCAGGAAATTCCTTCCCCGGACCATGCTTTTACCGGAACTTTTGACGGCAATGGTCATACCATCAGCAACCTGAAGATCGATCAGCCGCAGGGTCTGGCTTTGGGTTTGTTTGGCTGCATCGCAAATGCTGAGGTCCGTAATTTCACGGTTGAAAATGCCGCGGTTGACGGTTCTTTGATGTCAGCGGGTATCGTCGGATATTCGTTCATGTCCACAGTTGACAACGTCACGCTGGTCAACGGGAAGGTAACAGCTCATATGGGCGAAATGTCTTCCGAAGGTATGTTCGGCGGAATTGTCGGCGCAGGTATGGGATCTCTGATCACCAACTGCACGGCCGAAGCCGATATCATCATTCCTGACGGAATGGCTAATGCAGGCATTATCGGCGGCGGTCTGGAGATGACAAATGTCAGCGGCTGCTATGCCACCGGTACAGTCACAGCCGGAAATGACTGCTATGGTCTGGGCGGGATCTCCGGATGCGGTTTCGCCGCGGATTATTTCAAAGAAAATACCGCAGAAATTGTTATGATCACCGCGGGTAAGAACTGCTTCTGGATCGGCGGCATCACCGGATATGCCGGCGGATATGAAAATGAGGAATTCGGCATGCCGGTCACGGTTTTTGAAAAATGCAGTGTGAAAAATGTCGTTATCGCCGCTGAAGGAGCGGAAGGTGTGGGTGAAATTGTCGGTGCTCCTTTCTTCAGTGAAGAGGCCGCAAAAGCAAACGGCGCACCGTTTGACCAGCCGACAGTTTACAAACTGGCTGACTGTACCGCGGAATAAAGCATTAAACAGCTGTAAAGGAATTAATGCGGTTCCGGTATTCCGGCTGAACAGTGAAAAAGATCCGGTGAAGCAAAACCTCACCGGATCTTATTTTTTTCATAACCCATCCGGAGAAGCACAAGAGAGAATTCTCACTCGCCGGGGATGAGGATTTTGACTATCGTACCGCTCTCTTCACCGGAGCTGATCGTCAGCGTACCGCCGCACATCATTTTAAGGCGTTTGCGTATGTTTTCGAGCGCGATATGAGGTTCATCATTATCAGAGGATTTGAAACCGGGACCGGTATTCTTCACGATGATCTCACTGCCGTTTTCGGTCTCCCGGGTCTGAACCGTAATATAAAGTGAATCGAGTTCCGGGTCGATCCCGTGCTTTACAGCGTTTTCCACGATCGGCTGAAGCGTCAGCGGCGGAATACGGAACATTATATGCGGCGTGTCAAATTCCACAAACAACTTATCGGCAAAGCGAACCTGCTCCACCGCGAGATAAGCTTTTGTATGCTCCAGTTCGCTTGAAAACGGGATCATATTTTCTTTGACGACCGCGTCAAAATTCCGGCGCAGGTAGGTAGTAAAATCAAGAATGACCTGCTGTGCTTTGACGGCATCCTGTTCACAGAGATAATAGATACTTGTCATGGTGTTGAAGATGAAATGCGGACGCATCTCCAAAACCATGATCTGGGATCTTTGTTTCACGATTTCCTCCTGCTGACGAATATACTGTTCCATCAGATCCCAGACAGTAAAACTCAGCATAACCAATACGGAGAGAGCTGACGCGAAAACGATCTGATACAATCCGTAAAAACATATTTGGAGGATCATCGCTGTCATCGGAAAAAGAAAGCAGAGCAGAAGCGCCGTAAACTGTTTCCGGTTCAGGTAATCCTTCTTTCTGATGAGATAAACCAGATTAATAAACATGATCAATACCGGAGAAACAAGCAGCAGAGGGTAAAAAGGTCCCCGATGATATACATTGTCCGGTGTGTAATAGTAGATGACGGTCGTAAACTGAGTGACGCAGAGCATTACAAAATAGAAAGACCACAAAAAGAACACCGTGCGAAAAACCGGACTTTTCCGCCAATCCATCCCCTGAAGGAAGAGCATATACCAGGTGAGCATCGGCATGATCACGGATGAGAAAAATGAATCCAGGAACAGCGTGACCTGTGAGAGAACATAATGTCCGGAAAGCTGATTTACAATATCAGCGGTGATGTACAGAAACAGAACAGAATACATGCTGAGGAAAAATATTCTTTTCTTTCTGTCCATTACACGGTTTACCATCGTGAACAGCAATCCGAGCAGCATCAGCATGAAAGCCGCTGCTGCTCCTGAAAAATTTATCAGTGATATCAGATCATACATATTTTCTTGTAAAATAAATCGTGTTAATTGATATCCATTACAGCTTCATACAGTTTTATGCGGATCATCCATTGATGCAGATCAGTCCGGGATTTTTCCATTAAATTCCCTGGAACGGGTATCGCATAAGAGGAAGCTGATCCTTTACTTTTTCCACGGTCAGCGGTTTCAGCAAAAAGCCACAGGCACCGGTTGACCATGCGTCAAAGGAATAATCGATGTAAGAAGTCAGAAAAACAACATTTGTGTGCGGATTGATCTTCAGCAATTCCTGACAGATATCCAGACCGTTGTTTTTTCCCAATTCAATATCCAGAAAGGCCAGTGACACAGGGTTTGACCTTGCGAATTCCAGGGCGGCAGAAGGCTTTTCAAAACCGTGGATCGCCGCTTCCGGCAGGGATTGCTGCAAAACCGGCATGCCTCCGGTAAGGATGATCTTTTCGTCATCCAACAGTATAACGATCGGCTTTTCACCTTCCTCGTCATCAGACATGAGTAATGCGCCCGCATCCACACCGAGCAAATCGGCGATACCGGAGAGCATCTTGACATCCGGCATCCGTGTGCCGTTTTCCCATCTTACAACAGTGGTCCTGTCAATAAACAGCATATTCGCGACCTGCTGCTGTGTATAGCCTTTTTCAATTCGCCACTTACGCAAAATTTCAGCAAAAGACATAAGTCCCCCACCTCATTATAATACCCGATCATAAAATGGAGAAACAAATTGAAAAACTTAAACCAGACAGGTAAAACCACGACAAATATGTCGAGAAAATAACGAACCTTGACAATTCAGAAGAAAGTCTGCCGGATAGAGTCCTTCGCAAGGGCGCCGAATCAGAAATACCCTGCGCGCCTGCTGCACGGCAGCACAAACACTTCAGGGCATTTTTCTGTTTTTTCAGGATCCATTTTCTTTCGGATTTTTCGTCAAAAGTTACCTGACAGGTTCAAGCTGTACAAATCGATTTTACAGGTTTTACAGGAATCGTTATCGTCCGAATTGTACATTGTTGTTTCCGGAGTTTGTGGTCCACATTTCCAGCATGTTGACGGGGTCATTGAAATCAGCCCACCAGCTTGCGCTGGAGATGTCATAATTACCTGACCGCTTTTCACCAAGCAGAATTTTCTGTTCGATCGTACGGATCGTCATTTTGATCCCGATCTCGGCAAAATCCATCTGGATACATTCGGCGATTTCCGTATTCGTCGGATTCGGGTTGGTCAGAAACTCGAACTCTATCGGGGTTTTCTCGGAAAGCATCCCGTTTTCATCGAATTCATACCCGGCAGATTTCAGCAGTTCAACAGCGCCATCAACATCCTGTTCCGGGTCATAATAACCGTCTTCCACCGGATAATTCCAGGCTGAGGCCTCCTTGAAGATCCCGCCGTTCCCGTCTGCCATCCCGGCAGGGATAAAGGATGTGGCGGTCTTCTCACCGGTCTGGGTGACGGTGTCGACAATGTTTTGGCGGTCGATCAGTTTACTGAAAGCATGCCGCATGGCGTTTGCCTGTTCGACAGTTTTGCCGTCAAAGAGATGTGACTTCACGTTGAATATCACGAAGTATGTCGCGAGCTGATCGATTACATGAAATTCCGGATCAACTGAATCCATCAGCGTCCTGATCTCATCGGCCGGGACCGTATCAGCAAAATCAAGGTCACCCGCGCGGTAGGCGTTGTAGACCGTGACCTCATCTGATGAAAGCATATATTCGATACGTTCGATCGTGACATTGCCGGCGTCATACCAGTAAGGATTTTTGACATAAACCATCGATTCGTCGTGTTTCCAGCTTTCCAGTGTATAGGGACCGCTGGTCACAAATCCGGCTTCCTGTGCCCAGGCGCCCGGGTTCGTTTCCCAGTTTTCCTCCGCTTCCACCGCTGACCGCTTCACGGGTCTGTAGGTGGTAAAAGCCACAAGGTTCAGGAAATAAGCGCAGGGATTATTCAGATGGACAACAATGGTTTTCGCATCCGGCGCAGAGACCTGCAGCGCGTCCGGGTTTCCCGATTGTGCTTCCTCATAACCGGCGATGACATCCAGCATATAGGAATATTCACAGCCTGTTTTCGAATCTGCGGCACGTTTCCAGCTGTAGACAAAATCATCAGCGGTCAGATCGGAACCGTCGGACCATTTCAAACCTTCTTTCAGCGTAAAGGTATAGGTCAGACCGTCATCAGAGATCTCGCAGCCTTCAGCAAGGACCGGAGCCATCTCGCCATCACTGTTGTATTCATAAAGCCCGCTGAAGGAGTTGGAGGTCAGCAGACCTTTTTCCATGGATGTACCAAGGGCCGGATCAAGGAAATCGGGTTCCGGTCCAATGTTGATCCGCAGGGTGTTGTCACCTTCTTTCTGGGCATAGAAGAAAAACTTTGAGGAATCAATAGAGCTGTAAATGCCGCTTACTTTAGACGACTGCAGATAAGCATCGTTGTAGTAAAAAAGCGGAATGACAGCTCCGGTTTCCATCAGCATATCCTCAGCCTGATGCATCATTTCTGCCCGTTTGGCAAAATCAGTTTCTGTCTTGATCTCCCGGATCAGGGTATCATACCCGCTCCATTCCGGCAGGGGGCTGACATCCTGTGCAAGAAGTACTGACGGGATCCATAAAATAACAAAAATCAATATTGTAGTAACCGTTTTTTTCATCATGTAATTTACCCTGATCATCTTTTATTCACCCATAGTCTCATACCAGATCGAGGCATAAGCGGTACCTGTCGCGGATTGAGCTTCGAGCTCGATCTCGTGCCAGCCGACACTTTGAAGCGTCCCGTATACGACTGCGGAACCGTTCAGTTTATCGGTGTTTTCGACCTCCGCTCCATCTACGAAAATCCGGACACCGATGCAATCGGAAACAGACCAGTAAACCGTTACGGCATCGCCCGGATACCCCTGATTGCTTGACGCGTAAAATTCGCTGATCTGCGGGATCATTTGGGTCAGGCTATTTTCCGGAGCTGGCTGATTTGCCGGATTTGCCTGAGGTGCATCCGTGCCGCCAACGCTAAGGTTCACCAATGCCTGCTGTCCGAACAGCTGTCCCTGAGGAGAACGCATCTGAAATGCCGCGTTGTATGTTCCCGGGGTGGCCGGAGCAACCAGATCCACATACAATTCAAAAGTCCCGCCCGGAACGACCTCGCCCGGAAAAGCGAAACCGTTGGTTCCCATATTTGTCCCGGACGCGAGGTCAAAACGGTAATCTTTTGTCCAAGTACAGGTGCCGGTGTTTTGGAACTGCCATTTTCTGCGGAATCGTCCACCGGGCGCCACCGGACCGGTCGATTCTGAGACATCCACGATATTTCCCAAATCATTGGTGCAGGAAGGAGCCGGAGGGATCTTCAGCGGCTGCACTGCGGGCACCTCAGTGGGTTTCTGTATTGTCAGCTCCGTGTTTTCTGCGCTTTGTCCGGTCTGAACAACGGAGACCTGTCCCAGCTGATTCAGGCTGAAATCCATACTGAAGTAACGGTCTGCGATGTTTTGGGCGATTCCTTCATTGAACATATCCTGCATGTAAATATTTAACAATTGTCTGATCGGATCATCCTTCCGTACCCCATAGGCATACTCTTCCTTCTGCACATTATCATAAAAGATTTTGTATTTTCCGGTAGGTTCATAAAGCGTCCGGTAGGGTTCGCGGTCCATGATCACCAGGTTCACAGCCGCTATATCCAGTGCTTTCATGGCATCCGTGAGTGTGTCATATGCATAAACATCCGTAGACCGGACATAATTACCCTTCACCAGATTATTGTTGATCCACTGCTCAAAATTTGATCCTTTTTCGACACCGATTTTTGCCTGATAGAAATTGTACAGCGTTACCTCATCCGGCTTGTAATAAGCGTTCAGGCAGATAAACAGGGAATCAGAGGCATAGTAGATGTTGGTAAAGTCGATGATCCCGGCGCGTTCATCATTTACGGAAAGCGCTCCGCCGATGACATTGACCTGCCCGCTGTATAACGCGTCAAACATTTTATCCCTGGTAATGGTAACTGTCTCAAGTCTGCCGCCCATCCGGCGGGCGATTTCCGCCATCATCTCAACATCGATCCCTTTTGAGGTACCGTCATCGGAAAGATATGCAAATGGAGCGTAATCCGGTGTGTGCCCGAACCGCAGTACGACAGGCGCCGTTTCCTCCGCGTAAACCGTTGTAAAGACGGGTAAGATCAGCAATAACAGAAAAATAATAAAATTTTTTTTCATAAGTCCCTCCGCTTTTTTCTGAAATAATCAAACGGTTTCTATAATTTTATCATTTGATTCTGATATTCTTTTCAATTGTCAGATAAATGAAAAATGTGACAAAACGGCACAGTCTGGATCGATATGCCATTTTGTCACGAATTATTCGAAAGGAAAAGACTTTATCCCGGTGTTTGAGGGTCTTCCCGGACGAAATCAGTTCCGAAGACACCGCGAATGATACACGCAGCGAACTTCTTAACGGAAGCGCTGATTATTGCATCTTCAGGAGCATTTTATATTTTATTCTCCATATTTACAAGAATTATCCTGTCTGTAACAATCAATGTTTTCCTGTATCAAATGCTCCAATCCGCACTGGCGGCCTGCAGCTGAGTCATGCGGCGGAACAGACTGTTTTCATTGGCGCACAGTTTCTCCGGATCGCCTTCCTCCGCAACTTTACCGTCAGCAAGCACAATGATCTTGTCCGCAGACTCGACCATACGCATCCTATGCGCAATTACAAGGACTGTTTTCCCTGCCAGCAGCCGGGACAGGGCTTCCTGCACCTTTGTCTCATTTTCCACATCCAGCGAAGCCGTCGCCTCATCAAGCAGGACAATCGGAGCATCCTTGAGCAGCGCACGGGCGATGGATATCCGCTGTCTTTCACCGCCGGAAAGTTTTGCTCCGTTTTCACCGATGGGCGTATCATACCCTTTCGGAAGTTTGCTGACGAACTCATCACAGTTTGCCGCTTTGGCAGCAGCCCGCACTTCTTCGTCTGTGGCTCCATGCTTCCCGAGCCTGATATTTTCCATAACAGTGTCGTCAAAAAGCACGACATCCTGAAATACCATCGCGTAATCTGTCAGCAGAGTCTCGGGATCAATGGTCGAGATATCGATACCGCCGACTTTGATCGTGCCTTCGGATATATCCCACAGACGCGCGGCAAGCCGGGCACAGGTGCTCTTTCCGGAACCGGATGGACCAACCAATGCCGTCACCTCCCCTTCACGGGCTGTAAAGCTTACGCCATGCAGCACTTTGTGATCATCATATGAAAACCCAACGTTATCAAAGACGATGTCATGCCCCTTCGGAGCGAAGCTTTCCGCTCCTTCAGCAGTCTTTGTGTCATAGATCTCATTCAGACGGCTGGCTGATATCTGCGACATAAACATTTCCGTGATCAGTGCCAGCGCCTGGTCAAAAGGAGCATAAACCCGGGTGATGACCAGCAGAAACATAAACAGCTGCATAAAATCGATTTGTCCTGCGAGGATCAGCTTTGCACCTGTCATGATCGTAGTCGCAACGCCCAGGCGCATAATGACTCCGGCTCCGTTGACGAAAATGCCGGCACCGAGTTCTCCCTTCAGCATCGTGGCCTCATGGTAATCGATCTTATCATTGAGTGTTTTCAGGAAACGGTCTTCCCGGTTGGTAGCGCGGATCTCACGGATGTTCTCCAGTGTCTCCTGGATCCCATCGGATACCTGTACCCCGGCTGCTTTGGTGATTTCGGAATTCCGTTTGGCCAGTTTCCGGCTGCCAAACAGCAGCGCAAACGCCACCGGGACACCCCACAGGCAGGCCAGCGCCATTTTCCAGTTATATACAAAAAGGATGACCGCAATGATTGCCGTGGAGATAAAGGAACCGTACAGATACCCCAGACAGTGGGACCATACGTGTTCCAGACGATTCACATCCCCCATGATCGTCTCGGTCAGGTCAGCCAGATCCCGCTTTCCGAAATAACCCAGCGGAAGCTTCCGCAGGCGTTCCGCAAGACTGATGCGCGTGTTCTTCACTTCACCGTAAACCAGGCCATAAGTTGCCTTATACTGCTGCAAATGCGTGAAAAATGAAAGCAGGAGAAAAACAAGGACAAGCAGAAGGATCGTGACAACGTTCGGAAGCGGGGCTCCATCCGTGAGCGTTTTCATATAGCTGTTCATCATAAAACTGAGTATTCCCATCCCGCCCATTACAACAAGATTCGTGATGACCGTCCAGGCAGTACCCTTTTTTGTGTTTTTTATCCCCTGATCCGAAAGGGCATATTTACGCTGAAAATCTTTGCCGAACATATTACTTCACCTCCTCTGCCGCTGAAATACGCCATTTGACCGCCTGATTATAGTCTTTCCACATACGTGAATAAAGACCGCCGGCATTGACGAGCTCTTCATGGGTTCCTTCTTCAGCGGCATGGCCTTCTTCAAGGACGATGATCTTATCCGCGCCAACCACCGTGGATAGCCTGTGCGCGATCATAATGACCGTACGGCCTTCGGTCAGTTTCGCGAATGCCTTTTGGATCAACACCTCATTTTCCGGGTCGGCAAAAGCTGTCGCTTCGTCCAACACTACGATCGGCGCATTCTTGAGAATAGCTCTTGCAAGTGCTACCCGCTGCTGTTCACCTCCCGAAAGATAGGTACCTTCGGAACCGATCATGGTATCGATACCGTCCGGCAGTTTTGCGATGATATCATCACACTGGGCGGCTGAAAGTGCCGAAAGGACTTCCTCACGGGAAGCATCCGGCCGTGCTGCCCGCACATTTTCCAGAATTGATGCCTTGAAAAGATGCGTATTCTGAAACACGAACGCCACCTGATCCATCAGAACATGCGGATCGGTCTTCCGGACATCCACACTGCCGACTTTGACCGAACCGGACGTCACGTCCCAAAACCGGGGAATGAGACTCGCGGCTGTGGTCTTACCGCCGCCGGAAGGGCCGACAAGCGCCACGGTCTGCCCGGGGTTCACCCGGAAGGAGACATGGTCCAGAGCCGGCAGTTCCGCTCCGTCATAGGTGAAACACACATCATTAAATTCGACACTGTTATCTCTGGGTGTCTGCGGTGCTTTTGTGATTTCCATCACAGGAGCGCTCATCACCTGATCGATCCGGGCTAATGCCGTGCTTGCCAGCATCATGCCGCTGGCAGCAAACATGATCCGGGCTAATGCCGTAGACACGATCACGGAGAAAACCGCGTAAAAGGCGAAATTTGTCACGAATTCCGCAAAATTTCCGGAATTCAGGGCTTGCGGAGCCAGAAGCAATGCCACCGGAACCAGGAAAATGAACGTTCCTTCGGTAGCGGTCAGGTTGGCTGCCTGAGGAAATTTGCAGACATCGCCCTGATAATGTTCTGCCTTGGCGCTGTAATCCTCGATCGCCTGTTTAAACGCCTTGAAGGAATACACGGTCTGCTGAAATACTTTCACGACCGGGATCCCGCGTACATATTCCGTACCGGCTTTGCTCATCACGTCCTGTGCTGCCTGATATTCCGCCATCAGCCTGGCATTTTTCCCGCCCATCATGAAAAACATCGCTCCGACCGAGACCACAGCAGCGAGCAGACATGCCGCTCCCATACGCCAGTCAAAAACAAACATCAGCACGATCATTGTGATCAGCATGGCGATGCTGCCCACAATATCAGCCAGATTATGGGCAAGCAGGGTTTCTGTTTCCGAAGCCGCGCCGTCCAGCCGGTTCCGCAGCAGGCCGGAGGCATTGGAATCGAAAAAGCCCAGCGGCGTTTTCATCAGATGCGCCATCCCGATTTTCCGTATATTGGATGCGGTCCGGAAAGCGGCCAGATGTGTGCACATAAGCGCGCAAAAGTAGACGGCAATTCCGGCAAACGCAAAAGCAAAGGCCATCCATCCGTAACGGGAGATCCCTGCAGCCTGCGTCCAATTCGGAGCCACGGCAATCAGGTCCCGGGCAGCCAGCCAGATGCATATATAAGGAAGCATTCCCAGGATCATCGCGATCCCGGAAAGCCCGAGTCCCAGAAAGGTCAGTCCCTTATAGCTGCCGGCGTAATCTAAAAGGACAGCCAGATCATTTTTTTTCTTTTCTTTCATATTCTGTCCTCCCGGTTTTTACCAGCGGTATACGGCCAGACGGTTATTTATGTTTTTTCCGATGATCGAAAACAGTTTCCCGCGTATCGAATATTTCTTCATTTCCTCGTTATAGCTCGTTTCCGAAAGGAAAGTCAGACGGGGCTCAAGTTCCAGATATTCTTTACCGGATCTGGTCCCCCAGCCGAATGTCGCGTTGGTATATTTGACGGCATCGTGATGCTTGCTGTTTTTCTCCATAAAAGGCGAATGCAGTTCCGCCAGCAGATAACCGTGCGGAAAGCTGTCACAGAGCATGTTCAGGCAGGTTTTCACCTGATCTTTGGAAAAATATTCCAGTACGCCTTCCATCACGATGATATACATTGCTGCCTTGGGAATATTCTTTGTCCATGAACCGTCCAAAGCATCTCCATCCATCATCGTGCAGCGGTCCCGGTCTTTGTACACTTTTCTGCGAACCGCGATCTGGTCCGGCAGATCCACATCGAACCAGCGAAGTTTTCCGTTATCAACCTGCGAGAATTTGTCATCGAAACCGCATCCCAGATTGATGCACACCGCGTCAGGATACTGTTTCAGCAGTTCCTTCAATTTATCTCTGTACAGGATGGTCCTTGCGATCACCCCTTCATGAGACATAAAAGGATCGTATTTGCTCACATCTACACCAAGTGCGTCAATGATCTCCTTTGCTTTCAGATCTTTGATCCGCGCGTTCGGTCTTGAGGTTTCACTGGCTTTGATTGCCAGCGGGATCAGGGCCGTTTCCTGAATATCACCGAATTTCAAATCCATAAACACCTTCCTTACGGCAAGAATTAGCATAAGCTAACCATATAGCTTTTTTTATGCCCTGCATGGCAGCAAGGCATATTTTTTTTCATCATGATCATTATAATCATTAAACCGATGTCAGCCTACACAATGGTTACACTAAACTAACTTTTGTTTGGAAGAACATATGATAGATCTGAATGAATTTATATGTGAATTTTTCCTGATTTTGTTCCGGCAGTGTTATAATAGGCTAATAGTTAGTTATGGTTAAACTAACTATTTTAATGAAAAGAGGCAAAACAAAAATATGATTCACGGAAAGGTTGCTATGTTTTTAGGCGGAGCCTTGTTTGGCTCAGCCGGTCTGAAAATACTTGGAAGCAGAGATGCTAAAAAGGTTTATACTCATGTGACCGCAGCCGTACTGCGCTGTAAAGATCAGATCGTCAGCGATGTGGAAACGATCCAGGAGAACTGCTCGGACATTGTGGCGGATGCCAAAGCCATCAATGAAGCAAGATATGCCGAAGATAAGGGAAAAGTAATCAAAGATACAGCGGAAGCGGAAGATGAAATTTCAGATAATGCATGAAAGCAAAGGCAGAGTACGCCTTCGCGCCATGCAGAACAGAATGAGCATTGAGCAGGCGGATCTGCTGGAGGCATGGCTGCTTTCACTGCCCGGCGTAGACCGGGTAAGCGTTCATGAACGGATATGCGGCATCACCATAAATTTCCACGGGGATCGGTCAGCACTTTACCGAAAGCTCGCTGCTTTTTCATATAAGGTTGCCGCTCCGGCGGGGAAATCCGGAACAGGAAGTTCCCGCGCGATGAACCGACAATATAAAGAGAAGCTTATCTCACAGGTGGTATCACATTTTCTGCGAGCCGCGTTTCTCCCTGATCCGCTGCGATGTCTGATCACTGCCTGCCAGGTGCTTCCCCGTATCTGGAAAGCAGCCGGAACCCTGATCAAGGGAAAACTCACTGTAGACGTGCTGGACGGCATCTCGCTGGGCGTTTCCATGCTCACCGGAGATTTTTCAACAGCCGGATCTGTAGTTTTTCTGTTAGGGATCGGTGAGACGCTGGATGAATGGACCCATAAAAAATCAGTAGCCGATTTGGCAAAAAGCATGTCGCTGCAGATCGATCAGGTCTGGCAGAGCACAAAAGACGGTTCACAAATTCTAACCCCTATTGACCAAATCAAACCGGATGACCTCATCATTGTGCATACAGGGCATGTGATCCCGCTGGACGGGATCCTGGAACAGGGTGAAGTAATGCTCAACCAGGCATCGCTTACCGGAGAATCCGTACCTGTTGCCAAACGCCCCGGAAGTGCGGTATATGCGGGGAGCGTTGTTGAAGAGGGAAACTGCATCGTCCGCGTGACAGGCGGGGCAGGGGAGAATCGCTATGACCGGATCGTACGGATGATCGAAGAGTCCGAGCGGCTGAATTCCGGCGCGGAAAACCGGGCTTACGATCTGGCAGACCGTCTTGTACCGTGGTGCCTGGGCGGAAGTCTGCTTACCCTGGCGCTGACAGGAAATACGACCCGCGCTGTTTCCGTATTGATGGTGGACTTTTCCTGTGCCCTCAAGCTTTCCATGCCGCTCAGCGTACTTTCCGCCATGCGTGAAGCGGGAAATCACAAAATCACGGTTAAAGGCGGCAGGTTCCTGGAGAAACTCAGTCAGGCAGACAGCATAATTTTTGATAAAACCGGAACACTGACTCATGCCTGTCCGACTGTCGGGAGCGTTGTGCCATTCAACGGGAATAACGCGGCGGAGATGCTGCGTACGGCAGCCTGTCTGGAAGAGCATTTTCCCCATTCGGTGGCAAATGCGGTCGTTTCTGCAGCCCGCGAGCGCGGTCTGGACCATGAAGAAATGCACAGCGAGGTGGAATATGTGGTCGCCCATGGGATCGCAACAAGGATTGGTTCTGATCGGGTAATCATCGGCAGTCGTCATTTCATATTCGATGATGAAAATGTTTCTATAGCCCTGGAAGATCAGGCACTGTTTGAGTCTCTGGATCAGCGGTATTCCTGGCTGTACCTTGCGATCGGAGGGATCCTTTCGGCCGCAATAGGCATCCTTGATCCGCTGCGTCCGGAAGCCGTTGAGGCAGTAAAGAGCCTGCATGAATCGGGTTTCAGCCGGATCGTGATGCTCACAGGAGACAGCCGCAATACAGCATCGGCAATTGCTTCTCAGCTGGGTCTTGATGATTTCCGTGCGGAAGTTCTCCCGGAAGACAAGGCTGTTTACATTCAGCAGGAACAGCAGCAGGATCACACGGTTGTAATGGTCGGAGACGGGATCAATGATGCACCGGCTCTTTCCCGGGCAGACATCGGAATCGCGATTGGAAGCGGCGCGTCTATTGCCAGAGAAGTTTCCGACATCGTCATAGCCGCCGAAGATCTGCAGGAGCTCGTCCTGGTCCGGAAACTTTCCGAAAAGCTGATGAAACGCATCGACCGGAATTATCGGTTTGTGCTGGGCTTCAACGGATTGCTGATCCTGTTTGGGGCTTTCGGGATCCTGGCCCCGTCTGCATCAGCACTGCTGCATAACACATCTACACTATTATTAAGTCTTGACTGCATGACTGACCTCATGCCGAAACGTTAGGATCCGGGCCTGTCAAAGGACAGGCCCGGATTGTTATTTAAAGCATAATTACTCGTTTTTTTATCAGTCAGTAAAAGAATATTTACGGGATATTCTTTCATATTAGGCATCACTCCATTTTTTTATTTTCCTTCGAAACGATCATAAAAATAAAAAATAATCTTGACATATCAATAAGTTTATATATACTAACTAATATAGTTTGTAAATACTAACTTTAATATTCAGGAGACAATTTCCGAAGACAGAATGTCAGACGTCATTATGCATAAACGTTTGCAGGAATTTGAACAGCCAATTTGCTGTGTAACAAAAAATAAAAAGGAGTCTATTATGAAAATTGCAGTTGTTTATTGGAGCGGAACAGGCAATACCGAAGCCATGGCCGATGCAGTCGCCCGGGGCGTCACAGAGAGTGGTTCTGAAGCTGTTCTGCTGACCGCCATAAGTGTCAATGATCTCAGCAGCTATGATGCCATAGCCTTCGGATGTCCCGCGATGGGTGCTGAGGAATTGGAAGACAGCGAATTTGAACCAATGTTTTCCGCATTGGAAGGGAGTTTGAACGGGGAAAAAATCGCCCTGTTCGGCTCTTATGGATGGGGTGATGGCGAATGGATGCGCACCTGGGAAAACCGATGTAAAGAAGATGGCGCAGTGTTCGCATGTGAATATGTGATCTGTAATGAAGCTCCCAATGAAGATGCTGTTTCTGCCTGTAAAGCATTGGGAGCGGCTCTGACGAAATAATCTATTTTTATAAGAATGACATTAAGGGGACAACATGATGAAAAAAATGATC
>CADACE010000023.1 GCA_902786265.1 uncultured Chloroflexota bacterium
AAGCCAGTACATTCAGACGAGTTTTTTCTTTATCTTCCATATCTTCTTTCCTGTGATTTCTCACGGAGACACATTATGTGTCCCCGTGAGATTTGATGACGGTCAGCGGCTGGACGGAATGACCGAGTATTCGGTTTTGTCGCCGCGGTCGCCGACAAAAGATTCGATGAAGTCCTGCATGGACGCGCCTTCCGTCGGACCGGAACCGTTCGGGTTGGCATTGGCGGAGAGAATGGCGACCCGGAGAGTGCCGCCTTGTTCAGCCATGGCAACCCATTCGATGGCGTCCCGGGGAACAAGCACATCCAGAGAATCCACACCGGCAGCATAGCTGTCTTCCGTGCGGTTTACGTTGATGACCTTCGCGCCGTTGACAAGCACCTTGGAAATGGGAGCCATATAGTATCCGGCTTCAAGCAGTTCGGAAAGCTTTACGGGATCCGCCGTACCCCAGAGATCCACAAATTCCTTCCACTCAGCGAGCATCTTGGAAAGTTCATCGGTCTTTTCCTGAAGCAGATCCGCCTTTTCCATGATCTCGTCGGTAATGGACGGAGTGGTAACGGAGAACACATTGGTTTCTGTCTGTGAGCTTCCGAAACCGCCGGAAACCGCGTCATAATAAGCATCTCCGAAAGACACATCGTCAGCGTATCCGAAATCCGCGTCAGAGATCTTCTTTGAAAGATCATCCGCGTCGATTCCTTCGAGGGCCTTCTTACGGGCATCCGTCAGGATGTTGGCAAGAGAGTTTGCATAGGCATCGGATGTATCGTAATTGGAGACGGTGCCGATGATATCGATATAATCACCTTCCCGAATCCCAACAGGCGCATACCCTGACACATTGATGGTCATGACGACCTTATTCGGATCATCCTGTCCAAGCGAGACGATCCGGGATGAAAGCGGATTAGCGGAAGACATGATATCGGTATATTTCACCGGCTCATTGCGGGAAACGAGATTAATAAACTGCCCGCCCGCCTGCTGCATTTTCGCGAAGTCTGACGGTGTCACGAATGTTCCGACCATCGCGGCGTTGGAAGAAATATCCACAATGTTGAAATTCTCCTGGGTGAGCGAAACAAGGCTGGTTCCCTGATTGATATCCGATTTCGCGGTAAGGATATACACCGGATCCGGATTCATCAGTCTGCCGTACGCCAGAATCCCGAAGAATGTTACGACCAGCAGCAGGATGCCGGCCACGATCACGATTTTGTTGCTCTTCATACAAATTCCTTTCGTATTTTCTGCCGGTTTTCCGGCGCTCGCAGAAGGATACAAAACAGAGAACTGAATTATTACAGAATTAGTAATCAAGTATAGGACTTCCCTGAAAGAATCTCTTGTGTTGTATTTGGATAGTATGGTGCTCATGACACCCCCAGAATGGTGAATATGGAAACCGTCTATCTTTCAGAATGAGATTGCGAATAATGCTTGATCTCATTCTGAAAGATGTCAACATGACAGAAGATGGTGGGATTCTCGGATTGGCCAGTTGGAGAAACAAACAAGCGAATTTATAAACAGCGCGTTCATAGCATCTGTAACCTGGCATAATGGTAAGGCGTTATTTTTGAGAATCAGCAAATTAAATCAATCTGTAAATACCATTCCGCCTGACAATTTCCAAAAACGGGAAAAATTATTATAATATCGGTTGTTATTACGGAATGGCCCTTCCGAAACACAAAAAAAATAACATAAATAATTGAAAGGAGTAAACAAAGGAAAAAGAAATATAAACCTGATAAACATCCATAATTATCAGGTAAAAAGTCATTGACTAAACTCAATTTTTATGATAAGATAGGGGAAAGTATACAGATTGTATACAATATGAATACAATGAAAAAACAAGATTTTATTTACACAACGCTAAAAGATGAAATAATCAGCGGAGTTTTGCCGAGTGACATGCCTCTCCGTGAAATTGATCTCGCGAATCGTTTCGAGGTAAGCAGAACACCGATTCGTGAAGTTCTTCATCAGCTTGCTGTTGAAAAACTGATTCGAATAATTCCCAATTCCGGAGCTTTTGTCGGCGCCTTTACTTGGGAAGACGCTACGGAAGTTTTTGAAGTCCGTCAGGGACTGGAAGTCTTTGCCGCCGGACTTGCTGCCTCAAGGATCTCATCTGAGTCTATCGAAAAACTTGAAGAACTTTATACAGAGATGAAACAGATGGTCGAAGATAACGACGGTGAAAAATATGCAAAAGCTGACGAGGCTTTTCATGAAATCATCAATCAGAGCAGCGGCAACAATTTTCTGATAGAGATGATTCATTCTGTCAATGACAGGGCGAAATTATCAAAACTGCGGAGATATTCATATCAGCATGGAACAATGAGTATTTCATTGAAAGGACATCGCGAAATAATAGATCTACTGAGGTTGCATGACAGTGAAAATGCAGCAAAGAAGATGGGTGAACATGGCAGAGCGTTGTTCAATGACCTGCCGATAACAACATGAAATAAGGAGAACAACTATGTTAGGGCCGATACGTGATTTAATGGGCAGTGATAAATATATCATTGCCGCTGTTCATACGCTTCCTCTGCCGGGAAGCCCTTACTATGACCGTGAAGGCGGAATGAAAAAAATCATTGCACGTGCGAAGAGCGATGCAAAGATTTTGGCCGACAATGGCGTACAGTCATTCCTGTTCACAAATGAAGCAGATTTTCCCTATGTATTCAGAATGCCGCAGGAAGGTGTGGCGGCGTTTTCAGCTGTTGTCAGCGAAGTTATGGCTGAAAACACAATTCCATACGGCGTAAATGTTCTGGTGGATGTATATGCGGCTTTCTGCATAGCACACGCCACCGGTGCTTCTTTCATCCGCGGTTTATTCTCAGGTGTTTATATTACGGATAACGGCATAATTGAAAACCAGGGCGCAAAGGTTTTCCGGGAAAGAGCGAACCTCGGTACAAATCTCCCTTATTTCTTTCATAATCTTGCCACTCCTATCGGCACTCCGATGATACAGCGTGATGCTGTAGAAGAAGCGAAATCAATTTCACTGGATATTCCTGTAGACGGTTATACCCTGCCTGCAAAAGATATCGAAATGTTCAGGAAAGTAAAACAGACCGCACCTGATATGCCTCTGGTTGTCGGAACCGGTACAAACCATCAGAACCTCCGCCAGCTTCTGGAAGTCTGTGACGGCACGATCGTCGCTACCTGCCTCCGCACGGAAGGAAAACTCCTGAATCCTGTAGATCCTCAACGCGTACAGGAATTCATGAAAATATACCGTTCCTGTTTATAAAGCACATCCATAGTTGTTCCGAAAACCACAAGTCAAGTTATCGCAAAGAGAGGTAACCATATGGATGTTTTATTAGGAATGGACGTCGGTACTCAAAGTATTCGCATCTGTGCTTTCGATACAAGCGGAGTCCGGATTGCAGAAGAAGTGATCCCTTTCAGGAGCATGCGCGAACCCGCCCCGTCTTTCGCCGAACAATCGCCGGAGGAATGGTGGGATGCTGCAGTCAATGCCCTGAAACACATCACGACTTCCCAATTATTGTCTGACCATAAAATCAAAGCAATTTCATATGGATGTACTTCCTGCACGGCAGTATTACTGGATGAAGACGGAATATCAGTTCGTCCGGCGCTGATGTGGATGGATCACAGGTCGGTGGAAGAGGCAAAAACAATATATGAAACCGGCAGCCCTGTTCTGCCCTACGCAGGAGGGAATGTTTCATCTGAATGGATGCTTCCCAAGCTGATGTGGCTGAAAAAACATGAGCCGGAAGCTCTTGAAAAGGCAGCACATATTCTTGAACAGACAGATTATTTTACGTACAAACTGACCGGAAATTTCACGATCGGGTACAACCATCTGGTCGCCAAATGGAATTATGCGATCCCGGCCGGGGGATGGCCCGAAGGCTTTCTGGAGGGTTTAGGCCTTGCAGACCTTCGTGAGAAGTTCCCGCAGAGGATCTGTTTCATGGGGGAGCCTGTCGGCAGGATTTCTCCTGAGGCTGCCGCAGTGACCGGCTTGCCGGAAGATACGCTTGTCGTACAGGGTGGTATGGATTCTACGACAGGAATGATTGGACTTGGGGCTTTCGCAGTTGGCGAGATAGGAATGAGCCACGGAACATCGACGGTGCTGCAATGCCAGTTTGACCGTTTTGTTCCGGGACTGAGAGGCCGTCCGGATGCTCTTTCAAAAGGACTGTACCTGATAGGCGGCGGGGAAACATCGACCGGTGCTGTCGCGCAGTGGTGGGTAAAACAGCTGGCGAATAACTCAAAAATATCGTACGATAACTATTATTCATATCTTGAATCCCAGGTCATGGAGATACCCGCCGGTAGTGAGGGGTTGGTAATACAGGAGCATTTTCAGGGTTCGAGGACAATACCCGACCAGGATTCCCGTGGTGTTATCTGCGGACTGACCCTATACCACACATCGGCGCATATTCTCCGTGCTATATATGAAAGTATTGCTTTCGGCACAAGACGGTTTCTGGATCAGTTGTCGGCATGTGATTATCCCCTCAAAAAAATAACTGTCGGCGGAGGATTGACGAACAGCTGCTGCTGCATTCAGATCCTTTCCGACGTTATACAGAGACCTGTATACCGTGTAAAAGAGAAGGAACACGGCGCCCTTGGAGCAGCGATACTTGCCGGAGCAGGAGCAGGGTTATTTGAAAATGTCTCAGCAGGGATTGAAAACATGGTTCAATTCTCAACTCCGATAATGCCGGATACCGGGAAAAAGGATATATACGACTTTTACTATGGTGAATACTGCAAACTTTATGACAGTACAAAGGATGTTATTCACGGAATCGTGAATTACGAACGGAATTCAATACAGATCCGTTGATAAAAAAGGAGAAAAACAAATGGCAAAGTTAACTGAAGCCGAAGCCAGACGCGTATACAACGAGTCGATCGTAATCAATGGTATGGTCGGAACGACTTATGCTTTTGATGTTTTTGAAAAAACCAATCAGACTGCCGCGGTATTTACCCTTGCCGCGCATAACGAGGATTGGAACCGGGCAATGGAGCTGTTCAAGAATTATATGGCCGCTCTTATTGCAAACCACGACAAAATGATCCTGGTCGAATCCGTGGATGATATTATCCGCGCGAAAAAGGAGAACAAGTTCGGGATGATTTTCGGTTTCCAGACCGCCACTCCGATTGGGATGGACTGGACCAACCTCTGGATCATGTACAAACTCGGTCTCCGTATTATGCAGCTTACCTATATGAACAGGACCGCATGCGGTGACGGGTGCCAGGAAGTCAATGATATGGGCCTGACCCGTTTCGGTCAGCAGATGATCCGCGTCATGAACCAGGTGGGCGTTACGCTGGATCTTTCCCACTGTGGCTGGAAGACAGCAGAAGACGCCTTGAAATATACCGACAGACCGGTGATCTGCAGCCATTCAAATCCGTACGCGGTATGCAAGAATTCCGGGCGCAGGAATCTTCCTGATGAAATCATCAAAGGGATCGCGGAAACCGGAGGCGTCCTCGGGATCAACGGACATCCGATGATCTGTTCAACAAAGCCGCGCAACGTACGGCCCGACATGTCTGATTATCTTGATGCGATGGAATATATGATCCAGATTGCAGGTATTGATCATGTCGGAATTGGTCCGGATCTTTTCCATGGCTTTACTCGCTGGGAAGAGGAACGATGGCATGTCGGCGGTTATCTGCTTGATGGTGGATGGCGTACGACGATCGGCCTTGAAGGCGAAGAGGGTATCCCCAATATTGCCGTTGGACTTGCCGAACGTGGATACGGTGAAGAAGAGATTAAAAAAATCATGGGCGGGAACTTCCTCCGTGTGTTCGGTGAAACCTGGAAACCGGATGTATTCAAATAATCTGTGAGCAAACTCCTCTCCCACGAGGAGATTTAATAAAGGAGCGTCTTATGAAAAAAAATGCTTTATTGTATTGCCTCCTGGCACTTGTGGTTATCCTGGCTAGTGTTAACAGCGTTTTTGCCGATGATGTGGTAACCCTCCGTTTTCAGGACTGGCGTTTGGCGGAAGAACCGTCTGCTTCTGCGTTGAAAGCTATTATTGATGCATTTGAAGAAGCTCACCCGAACATCAAGGTCGAACTGGAACCTGTTACAAATGCTGAACGTGTTGAAAAGTTCAACAATCAGGTTCGCGCCGGTGAAGCTCCGGACGTCGTCCGCTTCAATGTCACCGAGGTTCCGACTGAGATCAGCATGGGAGCTTTTGAAGAATTGGACAAGTTCATGGAAGCCGAAGGCGGCATCGAAGCTTTTTATGCGGATTTTGCACAGTTCCTGGTCGGCCCCGCGATTTCCGACGGCCATGCTTATGCTGTCCCGCATGAAGGTGACTCGTTTCTTCTTTACCTGAACAAGGCGATGTGGGAAGAAGCCGGTCTGGATCCCGTCAATAATCCTCCGAAGACTTTCGAGGAATTGAAAGCGGCGAACGCGAAACTGACCGATCCCTCCAAGAACCAGTACGCTTTCGGTATGTATCCGAATTTCCAGTGGCTCCAGAGCTGGATCCTTGCAGGCGGCGGCCGTTATTTCAATGATGATTATACCGAAACCTACCTGGATTCTCCTGAGTCAATCGAAGCCTTCAAGTTCTACATCAACATGTATCGCGACGGCGAAGTTCCTCCGGGAGCAACGGAAGTTTCCTATGGCGATCAGGTCGCTCTGCTCGCCCAGAAGCAGGTCGCATACATCCAGGGGCCTTTTGCGACATGGGGCAACATTATTGATGCGAATCCTGAAATCAAGGAAGATCTGATTGCCATCCCGTTCCCCGGCACCGGTCAGACCGCTGGCCGCGGTACCGAATTCGCAATCGGCAAGGGATCCAAGCATCCGGAAGAAGCCTGGGAACTGCTGAAATGGCTGACTAGCGCTGATATGGAATTCGAATTCTTCAAGAATGGTTCCATGCTGCCTACCCGCGCATCAGCTCTTGCTATGATCGATCTGGATGAATATCCTGAAGCCCGCATGATGATTGAGGAAGCCGTTCCGAACACCGGCGAACCGTATCCTGCCTTCCCGGCTTGGGGCAAGGGGCAGGTTATCCTCAACGATGCCATTGCCGCGTCTCTGCTTGGCCAGGGAGATCCTGAAACCAACCTGCGTGAAGCTACTGAAGCGATTCGCGGACTTTTGTAATCAATAACAATTTGGTCTGATGACCAAATCAGAGGAGAGCCATACCGTAAAGGTATGACTCTCCGCCCCATCTATTATTATATCGACATAATATAAAAAAGGAAGGTTTATGGTGGAGACTGTAAATTTATCTAATAAACCCAAAAAGACATTGTTTGCCAGAATATTCGGAGGCGAACGGTTGGGATGGCTTTTTGTCGCTCCATCGTTGGTCCTTTTCATTATTACGCTGGGATATCCGATTCTTTATGCAATAAAACTCAGTTTTTATGATGTTGCGCTGGATTATTCGGAAAAATTTGTCGGACTGAAAAACTTTGCATCTATATTGCACGATAAATGGTTCTGGAATTCATTGAAGATAACGCTGATTTATACATTTTCAAGCGTATCCCTGACTCTTCTTTTCGGACTCGCCATCGCAACCGCGCTGAATGCGCGCTGGCTGAAGTTCCGCAAGCTCTTTCATATGCTGTTTCTGGTACCGTGGACCCTGTCCTATGTGGTAATAGGCACTCTCTGGAGATGGATACTGAATTCCTCTTATGGCGTAATTAATGCGATCCTGCAGTCTCTGAACATCACCTCTCAGAATATTTCATTCTTAGGCGATCCCAGGTATGCGCTGCCGATGGTCATTTTCGTGAATGTCTGGCGCAACGTACCTTTTACGATCGTTATGCTTTACGCCGGTTTGCAGCTGGTTCCTTCCGACCAGATTGAAGCCTCGCTGGTTGACGGGGCATCCAAGGTTCAAAGCTACGTTTTTGTTACACTACCGCATCTTAGCGGAGTTATATCAACCACTACGATCCTGAATATTATCTGGACCTTCATCCAGTTTGACCTTACCCAGGTTCTGACCCAGGGCGGCGGCCCGAACCATGCGACAGAACTTCTGTCGAATCTGATCTACGCTAATTCGTTTAAATATTATGAATTTGGAAATGGTGCAGCAATTTCGGTTCTGATGCTGATAATCGTCCTGCTTCTGACAATTCTGTATTCCAAACTTCTGGAAAGACAGAATCAATAAATGGAAAGGGATCCTCACGTATGAAAAAAATGAAGACTTCTACAATAATTGGCCGAGGACTCGTAATCCTTTTTCTCGTAATCGCGCTCCTCATTTTCCTCCTTCCTCTGGTCTGGGCAGCGATTACTTCTTTCAAAACCGTTCCGGAGGCTTATCTCTGGCCACCGACGTATTGGCCAAAAGAAGCTACATGGGAAGGATATATCAATGTCTGGAAGTTCCGTGATTTTGGAACGATGTTCAGGAATTCTGTTATCGTATCTGTAATCTCTACAGTTGTCTGCGCATTGTTTGCAAGTTTCGCGGCTTATGGTTTTTCACGGTTCAAATTCAAAGGTAACAAATTTGTCCAATTCCTTTTCCTGTTTACACAGATGGTTCCGGCGATCTTACTGCTGCTTCCGTATTTTATCTTCATGAGCAAACTGAAACTGATTAATACACATTTTTCTCTGATTTTGGCCTATGTTTCATTTTCACTGCCTTTCTGTACATATATGCTGAGAAGCTTTATCGATTCGATTCCCAAAGATCTTGACGAGGCTGCGATGATCGATGGAGCGAACAGGACTCAGATTCTGGTCCAGGTCATCTTTCCGTTAGCCCTGCCTGGAATCGCGGCAACAGCACTGTTTGGTTTTCTCGTAGCATGGAATCATTACCTGTTCGCGATGGGATTGACTACCTCACCGTCTATGTTTACCCTTCCGGTTGGGATCGCTTCACTGAACGGAGAATTTCGTGTTGCTTGGAATGAACTGATGGCAGGCGCACTGATCGCATCTTTGCCGGCTTTGCTCTTGTATGTGTTCCTGCAGAAGTATTTCGTTCAGGGACTGACTTCCGGCGCAGTGAAAGGATAGCCGATATATATGCGGCGCTGCTTTCCATAAACAACCGAATCGGAGCCAATCCGACAGAATCTGTAAGAAATGCGGGATATGTGCTTTATGCCTTTCTCGGCGGCAGACACGGCGTGACATCACGTATTTGTCTCCGGAAGATTTGATTTATCCCAGCTCCTTCAGTACAGATAGAAAAGTGCGTATGATCTGAGAGGAAAGATATGACCGGCCTTATACGTTCGGCTGGTCCTGTAATCAAAAAACTAATTTCTCCTTGTGCGGATAAGTGCCCGGAGAAATTTTTTTTACAGCCGGCAGGAATCCGAATTGCTAGTAATCAGGCAAATGAAAGTCTCCCCCAAGCATGACCGATTGTGATCCGGCTTTTGTGATTGCTGTCTTCATTATGGTTTTCAGGACCGGAAGTGTAATCATCGCAAGCACAAAAATTGTTACAGTTTCCAGGGCCATAATGATTTCGCGTGAAAGCCCGAACCTCCTCTGCAGCTGTGTATCGATCTGCGCGGACAGGCCGCTCCTGACGAGGGAAATCACTGTAATGAGAATGATCAGCCCGAGCAGAATCGTGATTATGGAATCGGAAACCCTGGAAATAGCCGACAGAACCTTGGTTACAAGGACGTTTTCCGCGTTTGCGGGAACTGCAGTAACTAATACCGCCATAACTGCCGCGGATACAGTGAGCAGCCTTTCAGCCGGTCCCATGCTTTTTCTCATCTGATTTTCCCTCCTCCAAACATATACTCAAGAATACAAACAGGATCCATAGGCTCAAAAAGGACAATATGTAAAAATAACTAGAATAATCTCAAACAGTGTTTACAACCTGCCGCTTTTCCGTTTCTTCTTTGTATCCTGTGAGGAATCTCAACAAGAAAGGGAAAAGTCATGAGAAAAAGATTATCAGTATTACTTATCATGTTCATTCTGACCCTGATGCTGACGGCTCTGGTTTCCTTTGCCCAGACAGGGGATGAATCCGCCGTACCGGTTGTTTCAACTGCCGCAGAGGAAAACATCGCAGAAGACGGGGAAGACATGGATCCCGCGGCATCCGATAGCTCCGTACCGGAAGATACAGACCTGTCCGCTGTTCCGGATGATCATGAATCATACAAAGATGAAGGATCTGCCTGTGATCCGGAAGAACTCGTATGCGGGCAGAAACCGTCTGATCCGGATGCGGAAACAGAGGATTCTTCAAAGGAAGACGATTCTGAAGCCAACCGTAACGGTGAACAGGAAACCCCGAATGAAACCGATAGCGTTCAGCAGAAAAGCCGCCAGCTGCTATCTTCCGATGTAACCTGGCACATGAACTTCAGCGTGGACTGTGTTTCATCCGGCTGCATTGCCCTCAGCGACAGATCCGCCGGAATGTATGTTTCAGCGTGCAATGACGGAGGGGGAGAATACCGGAGCATAGAATTCACGCCTGTCGGACATACGGGGAAGTTTGTCAGCTATTATGTTACTTCCGGAGACAGTCCGTCCCTTGGAAGCGGAAACGCTTCAGCGATCCCGAATCCTTCCTCCTCATTTAATTTTGGCCCGGTCCCGATCCATACCTGCGTTACGGCTGTATTTGAATCCGAATTCGACACGCCCCCTGCCGATTACACCCAATATAAGCGTTTTGAATTCAAGCTGACCGCCGACAACGGGAACCAGATCCAGTCAACTTCGGCATACGCGGATAAATACGGATGCTACGCGCCTTCAGGCGGACCCGCTGTCAGTGCGTCAATAAAAACAGGAACTTCCTGCGTCAGCAAAAACGCGCGGACGGCATCCTATGAGCTTCGTATCAGCAATGACGGGACATCGGATATCTGCCGTACCACTGTTTCCGCGGATAAACCGGGAAAGTTCCATCTGAAAAACAGCACCGCTTCCACGGCTCCCTTTGTTTACAGCCAGACGATCTACACAGAGGATTACATCACGCTGATCTTTGAGGAAGACCTTTCAAACGCGTCCCTGACAGCGGGAGGATCCCACAGGGTGAATTTCACTGTGAACGCGGAATCCTGCGCTTCCGGCGGAGGTTCCGCGCAGGCATCTGTTTTCGGGCAGATCGAAATCTGTTCGGAGCCTACGCCAACCCCGACAGCAACGTCACGTCCGACGAATACTCCGACTCCGACAACCAGGCCGACGAACACGCCCACGGCTACAGCACGTCCGACAAATACACCGACGGCAACAGCCCGGCCGACGAATACGCCTACAGCGACGCTGATTCCTTCCTTTACCCCTACGTCTACGGCAACTCCGACCGCGACTGCGGTTCCCGTTCCCGATATTGAACTGGATATCGAAACTCCCGCGGATTGTTCCGATCCGGATTCTGATGAACAGGATCATTTTACGGTTACGGTAACAAATACCGGAGAAACCGATTTCTGCAAGGTTGAGGTGGAAGGACCGGCCGGAAGCACAGTTTTATCCGCGAACGTCCAGTATACCGGCACCGGCAGCAGAATCGTGCTCGGGCCGCTCGCCAGGGGCCAAAGCGCGGTGATCGTTTTCGGTTACAAACCGGAAGATATGACCAGCGGAACCTATACCGTAAGTTTCACGGCGAAAGGCTTTGTGCAGGAAGGCGGCAGCTGCGTTGAAGCTGTCAGCACGGATGCTTCTGCGGAAATGGATATCTGCGATAAGAAGACCGGCAGCCTTGATCTTGACATTACGGCTCCTGCTGAATGTTCCGATCCTCTTTCCGACAATCCCGATGTATTCACGCTTACGGTAACCAATACGGGCGATACCGATTTCTGCACAGTCAATGTGTTTGGATCCGCGGGGTCTGTTTTCCTGTATGAAGGCGAAAACATGGACGGGAATGTGATGACCGTCAGCGGTCTGCGATCGGGACAGTCGGCAATGATCACGGCTCTGTATAAACCCGCGGCGGAGTCAGGAACTTATACTGTCAGCTTCAAAGCCGAAGGGATCCTTGCTGACGGTCAGAACTGTGCCGATGAACCGTCCGCGGAAGCGGAGGCAGATGTTGCAGTTCCCGTTTGTGAATACACGCCGGAGATCAGCGCAGACATCGATACATCCGCTGAATGTCATATCTATTCCGGCGATCCTTTTCCCGACAGTTTCGATTATTCGGTATCGAATCCGGGAAATATTGACTACTGCCGGATCACATTGAAATTCGATGTGATCGTAAACGGGCAGATTGTCCGGACTGAAACCATCGAGGTTGATCCGTCCCTGATCCCCGCGGGAAGCAGCCTTCATGATAAATATGAAGTATTTCCCGAAGATATTCCGGAGATCCTCCCTGGCGGGGCCTACTCCGTCCGTATCACAGCTTCGGCAAACACCGTTCAGCCGGGTGGCATCTGCCCCGATCAGCCTGCGGTCACGGCATCGGATATTGCGTATAAACCTATTTGTTCGGATATCAAACCTGTTATCACTGCGGTAAATCTGAATCCCGCCTGTATCGACGCAGGAGATACGCTGAAATTCAAAGGCCTGATTGATGTTGATGAGCATTCCAGCGCAAAGCAGATCACCGTGAATACCGGAAAGATCAGCTGGGGCGGAAGCTCATATGACTGCGAGATCGTTTCAGTCAAAAAATCTGCGGATACAGATTTTGCTTCTCTTCCTTCTGATGAACGGGGCACTTCCTATACGTTTGAGAATTTCGGCCGCGGAGCAGGTGCTGCGGGGTTTGTCTGTGAAGTAAAAACTGCGGATAATGAGCAGAAGCGGAACGGGCAAACACTGTCATTCAGCGCGTCCGCGGTGGTGAAGCCGGCCGGAAACGCAGCGGAATACCGGATCGAATCGAACACGGTTACAGGCTCCCAGCAGTGTGTCTATACACATACGACGCAGCTGCCGTATACGGGCGACGATACCAACATGCCTGTGCTGATCGGGCTGTTCTCCCTCTTTGTTATCTGCGGTGGAGCCAGCTCCTTCGTGATCCTGCGGAAAAAGAAAGCTGAAACAGGAGAAAAAGGTTCCGAAGAATAGTTTTTGTATATTATTTTTCAGATTCAAATTCCATTAAATTCTCCTTTATATGGTCCCGGCATATCCACAGTATTGCCGGGACCGCCCTTTTTATGGCGTGCGGGCGGCTTTGTAAACTGAGTTCGCAGGAGATCACTTATGACGAAAAAAATTATGGCCGGCGCGAAAAAGTTATTCCGAATCCTTCCGGATATCCTTTACGGAATCTGTTTTACAGGAGCCTTTCTCTGCATGTGCTGGTATCTGTTCGGCGTCTGTGATCTCGCTTATATCAATTTTTGAAGGGGAATATTATGAACAGACTTATTATGACGAATCTGGCAGTTAAGCAGAAGGACGCTATCTCCGGTGTTCTTTCCGGTTTAGGTGTCCTGGTTGTTGAAACCGTTTATATCGTGTTTGCAATTCTACTCGGGTTAAACCTGTTCAGGAGAGGTGCGTATTATCAGCTGTTCAGCAAAGCAGGTGAGGAAAACAGGGCAAGCAGACAGTCTGCCAATGTCCTCGGAACAGTGTTATTTGCTGTCCTCGTTATTCTCTTGCTGCCGCTTGTGAAATTCGTTTCCGGCAAGATTTTCGGAGCCTGATATGATGAGCAGCGAATTTTCCATTGACAATCTTATGGATTTGTACCGGAACTCCAAAGGCGACGACCGGAGACGGATAGAAGAACAGATCTGTGATATGTATACTCCGCTGGTTCATAAGATAGCGGATAAATACCGTAACTCCGGAGCTTATTCTATTTCAGCGAATGATGACAGGATCCAGGACGGCTACCAGGGGCTGCTGCAAGCATTGCGGTCTTATGATCCGGAAAAGGATACGAAGTTCCTTACATATGCTTTCAACTGTGTCAGGAAAGCTGTTTGTCAGGGAATCCGTGAAGTGAATGTCGGAGGAAAATCCAAAGCATTTACTGATTCCAGAATGCAAAAATACAGAAAAACAAAAAAAGAGCTTGAACAGAAACTGGGACGAAAGCCGTCTGTAAGTGAGCTGGCGATCGAAACCGGATGGCGGGTAAATACAGTTCTTGCTTATGAAAGACAGCTTTTTGAAATTAATTCGATTGAGCATAATCAACTATTTTTTGGGGAGTGATTATTTTTCATGGATAAGCATAAAACGCATTGGTCCAGCCAAATATATTGAGAATCGAAATTCTCAGCATTATCTCTCTGCGGATTTCTAAAAATGTCAGCAAAGAAGAACCTTCGCTATAGCTTCCCGAAATAGATAATAAATTATTAGTTTTATCAAAAATCTTTTCTGTGAATACCAACAGAAATCACGCCATCTTTGGAAATGAAATTTTGAATTTCATTTTTTCCGTTTTCTAAATAATTGTCATACTTCATTCTGTATTTTTCATTTAAAATATAAACACATTGGTTCTTTGAGCCTCGAAGAAATACATTTTCATTTTGATCTTGTAGATATGGACCATCTACTAGTACACTTATCGAAGAGATAATTCTTTCAACAAAAGGATCTTTTTTTTGTCGTAATTCTTGAAGAGTAAAGCCAGTGTAAACCAGAATATCACAAGAAATATGATGAATTCTTTCAATAAAAGAAGATAATTCTTCTGATTGAAGAAATGGCTCACCGCCAGAAATTGTGAAGCCATCAATTCTGTTAGCAGACCAAACCTGATTTATTAATTCCAATAAATGATCCACTTGTATTTCATACTTTTTTTGGGGCTTCCATAACTCCGGATTGCTACATCCAGGACATTTTCTATTGCATCCACATAACCATATACCGATTCTATTTCCCGGACCTAGAACTCTGACAGGATAAAGAATTCTTGCAACATTCATAATAATTATTCCAAGGACATTCTATTTGCAGGCCTACCAGTTGATTTCTTCCCAAATTCATCCTGGTCCAAAATATCATGCAAGGTTTCAACATTATCCTTTCTCAGTTGATAATCATTCAAGTTTATTTTCATAGCATACTCAGCATCAGGAGGTGCTAAAGCAATTCTGGTTCCAACTAAAACTCCTCGTTCAGCTAATTTTTTTTCGATTGTAGAGAACGATGAGCAAAAAGTGTGCATCTCTTCTGTCAGTAATTCCGTTTCACTTTGATTTGGCAGGTCATCATCATGAGACAAACCGCCTAATTCCATGGTGATTTGCCCATCCGAGCTATAAATTACATTAATTGCTGTTCCAGATGAATAAGAAAATAACTCATCATGAAAACGCCTGCCATTTTTCTTGGTCACATCTCTTGAACCGATGACTTCATACCCCATCTCACTCATCACATCATCTACAGTATCCATAATATATGAGCGGGCATCTTTCTGAATCATCATCTGATTTATTTTTTCTATAGCTTCTTCTATTCTTACTGCATTTCCACAATCTGGAATAACAGGATCTGGTGAAATTCCAGCCTCATCACATGCCTGAATATATGCTTCTCGTAATACTTTACACCTTGTCAGTTCGTCAGTTTCTGATTCAAGCCTGGAATAGAATTGTTTCAATGTGATTTTTTCATAACTTTTCAATGAAGAAATACTGGGCTGTTTTTGAATATCCAATCGAATTTTTTCTGCAAGGGATAATATATCTATCGAATATTTTCCTGAGCATACCCGTAAATTAAGTTCAGATAACATATCGTTCTTCAAGTTCTGTAATTCATTCTTTGCTCTATCAGCCGGATGAGTAAAATCAATTGAAGTAACAGCAGGCCGGTTGTGAATATCTTTTTTAAGAACGGAAAAGCTATATTCATGCAAAATCTTATATTTATCGCGAATTTGATCATCAATTTTCTTAACTTTTTGATTCAATAGTTTCAATTGTTGTAGCGATTCTTCATGCTTTCTCAATTCTTCGCGTGTAAGTGTTACTTTTCCGTTTTTAGCTGGTCTGTTTATTGATTGCAGTGAGGTTGCATCTTGAAGAAATTCAGAAAGGATCGATTCCATTTCCGAGAAAGATTGAACATTTTCTTCATTGTTCTCAGATTTGCAATGCAACCCCATTATTTTTTCTTTGTCTTTACAAATATCATCTAACAATTGTGACAAGTCTGATAACAATTGACTGTTTTCTATAATGAATTCAGTCCTTTGTTGATCGCATTTACGAATTGCAGCAAGCAGCCGTTGACGTTCTCGTTCCAATGAATAAACAGAAATCTTTGGACCACTCATTTTCCCCCCAATGAATTATTCATTCAGCATTTCACGCCAATTTAGCAATTCTTGTGTTTTTCCTTGAACTTCCAGCCATGCCTCTAACTGTGGATCCAAATCCCCTTCATAACCGATTAAATTGTGACAAATATCTCTGAAGTATTCATATTTGGAATCAAGCATGGATTTTAGATAATCATAAAATTCTCTAATTGTGCCAAGAATTACTCCATTTATTTGATAAGTCTTTAGCCCTGAAAGAAGATAACCGATTCGAAATACAGCATGTAAACGCTGCTGTGAATTCTCAGATAACCGATATAAATCCTCAATCTCTTCAACTGCCTCTATTCTGTCTTCCTGAGGATCAGATAATTGTAAATATTGTGATATTACCTTTTCTGAGAGGATACCTTCGTAATATTTTTTATTGTCCATATCCTGATTGCCTAACTCTTCTAGGATGCATCTTCCAAGGCCAGAAAGACTTTCAAAGATTTTTCCTTTCCAGTATAATCCTCTCATTTCGGGATAGATTCCATACAACATTTTGAAATACTGAATGTCGTCTGAATTAGATGATTTCCGAGCAGCTTCTTCGGATTCTCTACAAATATTTGCGCGTTTCATATCAAATCGTGAAAAATATGCCCAGAGATTACCTCTGTATAATTCTTTCTTCCCTTCAGTCCAATTTTCTGCCAATGCATGAGTAAGACTTGGAATATCGTTATATTCTTCATCGCAGAATGTAAAGGCTGGTATATCGTATAAATTAGGGCCTGTTTCTCCCGGAATTGAAGGGTTTTCGCCGAGACACCATCGCAATACTTCATCATACCCCCATCGCTTGTTAGGATTGTCTGGAACATCACGATTAGTAATATCAGGATAAGTAAGCCCAATTATCAAATTTTTCAAGCGTTCTGGCATATCATCAGGCAAAGGAATTCTCTGTATAGATTGATATTGTTGAATTTCCTCTCCAGAACTACCACTATATGGTAAATAACCACAATACAATTCGTAGATTACAATTCCTAGCGAGTAATAATCAGAGCCCTTATAATAAATCCCTCTGAAAGTTTCTGGCGCTGAGTAAATCGGCGTCATTCCGATTTTTGTCATCATCACAGTACTATTACTATCAAGAACTGAACTGATGCCAAAATCAATAAGGGAAATTGTTTTTCCATCATTATTCAAAACGATATTAGAGGGTTTTATATCTTTATGAATAATTGACACTTCATGAAGAACCTTCAATCCTTCATTTATGTCAGGAATAATTCTTTCTTGAAGCTCTTCTTCTGAGAATGTTTTTCCGCTTAGATTTCCATTTTCCATGAAAGGTAAAACCTCAACCATGGAATCATGATATTTAAAATAGGTGACCGGTTTTATGATATAAGGTGAGTCAACCGAAGAAATGCGTTCAAGGACATCTTCTTTAATAGAATTATCTCTGCGATATATTTTGGCAATATGTCGGACATTCTTATAATTACAAAAATAGAGATCAGCCTCACCAGATTCCACATCCCAATGAGAAATAATCGTACAATCTTCTGACAGCTCTGTTCCATTTTGTAAGAGACTGTTTTGCGGTCTTTTCTCATGAACCGCCTCATTTATTTCTGTTGGTACAGGCAAATGAATCATTTCGTTGATTGTGGTCTTCTCTTCAGCCATTTTGTTTACCCTTTTGCTGCATGGATTTTCCCATCAATTTCGATCAATAACCCCTTCTTAGTCAGATCATCATAAGCATGATCAAAACATTTTCTTATTTTGGGACCTGTTCGATCGAAGCCGAATGATTTCCGTGTAATTTCAAATAATTCTTCTTTAGTTATTCCAATGGATTTTTCTGTAATGGTCAACATGGCCAACTTTATTTCTCCCGGATATATTTCTTCAATTTCTCTTCTTTCGCCATCATTTCCAGGAATACGAACATTTTCAAGTTTCCAATTTGGCATATATATAAAATCATTTTCTCTAATAAACCGTCTAGTAATTATCGATGGTCTTAGATAATCTTCAACTTTCTGCTTTGAAAATAGTTTTCCCGTTATTTCATTGATACGACTGATTATTTTATTTATATGAATCGGTTGTTCAATACTAATGATTAATGAAACCAATGTTATATCATCAGGATTTGAAGAATGGTAAGATGTTTTTTTGTAAGGAATAAAACCGAATTCTGCGGTTTTAGCCTGAGGTTTTTCTAGCTCGACTGTTTCCACTAGTGAACCGATTTCTTTTTCCAACCTAGAGTTCTTTTTTTCTCTTTCTTTTTCAAGAGCATCATATTCAAGAATCGATTTTTCAAGAAAAGAACACAATCTATCTATTTCCTTATCTGGATTTTTATTCCATTCAGTGGACCAGATTCGGATTAAATTCCACCCCATTCTTGTCAGCACGTTATTACATAAATGATCACGATCATGTGCTGTTTCTGATGAATAATACATTGGGCCATCACATTCGATTCCCGCAACAAAAACATCTTTATCTGGATGTTTAACTGCTATATTTATTCGATAGTTTGAATAGCCAACGTCTTGTTCGACGGAATATCCTTTATTAATTATTTTTTTTGCTATAACATCTGCAAATTCATCAGAAGTAATTGAGTTATTTCTATATCCCTGACGTTCTGGATTCATAGCGTATTCCATATATCTTCGCAATAATCTGACACCCTGGGATATTGTTCGAGATAAATCGATATCATCAGGCATTATCGAAGACACAAGTTTAATATTATATTTTGCCCTGGTTACAGCAACATTTAATCTTCTTTCTCCGCCAGAATTTGCCAAAGGGCCAAATCTCATGGTCATGGGTTTCCCATTTTTCTTTTGTTCCTCAGTTTTCCCATAACCAACACTAAAAATTATTGTATCCCTTTCGTCTCCCTGTACACTTTCCAGATTCTTTACGAAAAAGCTTTCTTCTTTTTCCGGATCGAAAAAATCTTGGTATCCGGGGTTTTCAATAATAAAGGTGTTGATTGCTTCTGAAATAGTTTGCTGTTGAGATTCGCTGAAAGCAATAATGCCTAATGATCTCTCCGGGTGATTTAATATATGTTCTTTAACAAGCTCAACACATTTTTTCGCTTCACCAAGATTCCGCCTTTTTGCCCCACTTTCATAATAACCATCTTCAACGTATATGAATTCCAATCCACATTCATTTCTACTCTCATTGTTGGTCGGAAAAGTATGCAGCTCATTTTTATAGATATTCCTGTTTGAGAAAGCAATTAATCGCTCATCCCGGCTCCTATAATGCCATAATAGAGTGTTTGTTGGAAGAGATCCCGAAGCAGCTTCCAAAATAGAGGCTGATAAGTCCTCGTCGTAGTAATCATCTGAATCCAAATCGTTATCAGCAGTACTTGTACTTTTCATAAAAAAGTTTGTCGGAGGAAGTTGATTCATGTCTCCAGCGATAATTGCTTGTTTCCCTCTACAAATTGCACCAATCGCATCCTGAGGAAAAATTTGCGATGCTTCGTCAAAGATAACAAGGTCAAAATTACTGAATGTTTCATTATTCAGAAAATATGCTACAGAAAGAGGTGACATCATCATGCAAGGCTTTAAAGCAAGAAGTACATTTGGGATTTCTGAGAATAATTTTCGCAATGGTTTAATTCTCGCTTTTTTCATCAGCTCCTTTTTTAGGGTAGCTGCTTCACCAACGGAAAAATTTTTATCTGGAAAATTGCGGATTATTTTTTCTCTTATTCGCTTTTGAGCAATACCTAATTGCATATCATCCAAATAACAAAAATCATTAATATTTTGTTCATGCTCAGTCCTATGAAACATTCTGAGTTCTTGATGTCTTGTTATGACATCATTAATCCATCCTTGATAGAAGGCATTCAGAAAATACTTTTCAACATCTTTAGGGGAAACTCCTTCCGTTTCAATTGTTCTAGTAAAGTCTGATAACCCATTATTGTCACAATTGTTTCTTGCAACGGAATAATTTCGCCAATATTCAAGGGCATCAAAATTATCAGAACATAGTTCATATTTTTCCGAAAGATCTTGAATATGCATCTTCATAAAATTCAGTTTGGGAAAATAAGCGTTAAATGTAATTATTTTGTTTTTTATTATTGGTAAGACATCGTTTATTTCAGCGACTGAATCTTTAATTGAGTTTCTTAAACCATTATCAGAACTGATAGACTTGCAATATTCAATTGATTTCGTGTTACATAACGGATCAGAAATTACAGATTGAATAGCCAAGAGAATTATGCTAATAGAATTCCAATCAGTTTCCAAACCTTTGGAATATGGTTCAAATTGCTTATAACTACTATTCTCTGTTATCTCGTTTCTTATATTTCTCGTTTTATATGCATAATCCGCCCAGAATAGAATATTAGATAAAATACTTTTATCTTTTACCGTCGGATATATAACTTTCAACTGATTTTCTAAGCGTAAACAATCAGATTGCACTTTCAGTAACCCGGGAAGAATTATTGTTGAAACGGAAGCAACTCTAACATCAATATAACTTTCAAGCAAATTCTGAACTTTTGCAAAAACAGATACAGAGTTATATTCCAGTAATAACTTCCTAATATCATGCAAATTGGAAATCTCTGTTGTATAGGATTTTTTGTTTGTTATTAGATTTAGTATCTTTTCTGGAACAGTTCCGCCACTAAATAATGCCAAAAAATTGGATGCGGAAACAATATTCTGTTGAATCTTTACACAATCCTGCTCTGTATAATTAAACGAAGAACCAAATATCGTCCTGTAATGCTCCAGATTTGAATCAAACCACATTTGTTCATCTTCTAGATCTATAACATCTGCAAGTAAAAGAATTATTTCTTCATCTGATACTTTTCTTTGCTTATCAATCAAACAATTTTGGATAAAAGCTACATCATTGCGATATGATTGTTTAAAGATTTTGGTGAAGCCTTTATATTCGTTTTTAAATCGCTGATAGATTGATTTCACACTAATTTTCAATATTTCTGAAGTAAAGTTATAAGAAACCGTCTTTTTTTTCTGATTCAAGAGTTCGAGATGTTTATTTATTTCGCTTAAATTATTGAGGATCTGACTATGATTACTCTTGGAATACCATATGGGATTATCAGGTAACTCTGATAAAACTGCATCTATAACGTGTCCCATCCAAAATAAGTTATTACTGGTATCTTCGCACTCAATGCCCAGTGTTATTTTGGCTTGAGTAAATGAGTGCAATAATAATTGCACTTTTTCAAGATGATTATTTACTATTTCAAGAACAGTCTTACGGTGTTTCAGAAGATCTGATTCATCGAATCGTGAACAATAATTTGTTTTTTTCAGATTTTGCAGACAATCCCGAACTTCAGATAACCATGATGGAATATCTATTTTTTCTATTTCTGCATTAAAAATGTTATCAACCGTTTCCTGCTGCTGCCGATAATTGCCAAGTGTCTTTTCTTCCCTCTCAGCAAATTTTATTAGATCGCCGATTTTCCTTTTATCAAACCAGGTGGGGTTTGCATTTTCTATCTTTATCGCATTACCTAAAAAATTGATGATTTGGCAGATATTTTCAAAGGATTTTTCTTTTTGAAAACCTGTATTCTGATAATAACTGTTGATTTTTGATTCCAGAATTGTTAGATCATTATCCAATCCTCCGATAAAAGAATTGAAATAACTTTTTTGTTCCTGTTCATAATGCTCAACAACAGCTCCATACCATGGATTATTATCAATCTTTCCCGGAAGATTATCTAAGGCTTTTTGATATGCCCTTATGAGTGACCGTAATTTGGAAAAATCGGTTGAAGAAATATTGCCAATGTTATTGAAATGAATTTGTTTTATTGGATAATCTATATATTCTGCAAGTTTCCCGTATACAGAATATACAGTTTCACCAAATGGCTCTACTATTGTATTGACTGTCGTAGCGTATTGATTCAAACTCGACTTCAATCGATCTAACTCATCAAGTTTATAAAAAGCATCACTTTTAACTTGTTCTTTAATTAGATCCCAATTTCTTCCAATACTCTCTAATATTTCTTTTTTATTTGCTTTGTAGTTGTGTAGCGGTAGGCAAAAATCGGCAAGGTTTACTTCTGATAATCGTTTAAGTACAACCTCAAGGGCAGCCAATTTTTCAGATACAAATAATACTTTTTTCCCATCCCATAATGCTTCTGCAATAATATTTGCGATGGTTTGGCTTTTTCCGGTTCCAGGAGGCCCTTGAAGTACAAAACTGTGTCCTTGTTTTGATAACTGAATTGCTTTTTGTTGGCTGGAATCCGAATTAAGAACACAATGGAATTCTTTTGATTCAATAGCATCAAGATCAACACTTGCATTTATGTTTTGTTCTGTTATTCCGCTGATATCTCCGCATATAGTTCTCAAAACTGGATGTGTGACAATTCTTTCACGGTTTTTTTCTAAATCCTCATACATGCTGATTTTAAGAAATGAAAGCAATCCTAAGCTACATTCTTCAATTACTTCCCAGTTGTTTTCTAGAGCCATCTTTTTGATGATTTCCAGATACGATGAAAGAGAAGACTTATCTTTTAATTCAAAAGGCGGAAGCTGAATGTTATCTCTGGTCTTAAATAAATATGAAAGCGTTGGATTTACTTCGATATCATCTTCAGTTTTCTTCAATTTATAAGGCGATGACAGGTTGTCCTGAATCAATGTCACCGGCATTAACACCAATGGCGATGTCAAATTTTCTTTATCTTCTTTTGAGTACCATTTGATAAAACCAAAAGAAAGATATAGTATATTGATACCTTGCTCTTCTAAAGCCAGACGTGACTTTGCACGTAAATTTTTAACTGTCCTTTGATAGTTGAGATATGTTTCATCTGTTTTTATGTCTCCCAATTGTACAGGAAGTTCATATGAAAGAGCTTCTAACAGGGATATCATTGAATAAACCTGAACATCAGTGTCTTTGTCTACTGGCCGTTTAAATGTTAGCAGTTTGTTTTGATTTGCGAGATTGTCAAATAAAGTATAAATATTCGGCTCAAGAATTTTCAATGTGCTCGATTTAGTTTTGCGAAAATTGATCATTCTGTTTCGCTTACTTAAATCAAGCAACGATGCCTTCCAGACATCAATTTTATCTTCTATTGGCCTATTTGTATTATTGTTTTCCATTTTATATGGACCTTACTTAGTTAAAACAAAAAAGAATATCCAATCGTTGGATAATTTCAAACAAATCTGACCACCCAAAATTTGGAATTGAATAAAGGTAACGAAAAGAAGTATTCATTAGTTGTTCCAGATTTGTGATGTTCCCAATAAAGAGAATATTCAAGACCTTATTAGAGAAAATCCTTTTTCCAATAAGCGGAAGTCGTAAATCTGTTTTTATACGTTGTATCTCAGTAAAAATCTTTTCATTACTTATTCTGTCTTGTAATTCAGCATCAGAATTATTTAATATGTCTGATACATTATGATAACCGGCAGATTTCAATTCTTCGTATTCTATGTCAGTAAAGCCTAAAGAGGAAAGATCAATTATGTTACCAATTACGGCAGAATCGTTATACTTATCCGACATCAACTTGCTTTCAGGTGCCTGATAATTGTATTCCATCGAATATCTCCTCTTAAAACAGGTTAAAATAATATAGAAGGTAAGTAAACGATTTACAAACCTTTTATCGATAAAATTTTATCATGATTGTAGAGAATCCGGGTAAAACATCCGCATGGTTATTTGTTTGTTATGGTAGAGACATCAGAAAATCAATCCACTTATCATATTAAGAAAAACAGCAAATATTCCTCTATAAGTGGATTATTGAATCATATTCCTTCATCTGTAAGTAATCTAATGATTATTGTGGAATGTGATATCATTCAGCCCGTGTCAATAAATCTCAGAGAAAGACAACCGCAATTACAGACGCTTACGATTACATCCTCGACCTCCGGCCCAATTATCATTGATTTTCAAAACGCTTCTCTTTATGCGGCTGGAGTGTATATCACAATTAGTGAAAATGTGGTGTTAAAAAATTGCTTTTTGTATGCAGGTTGTTGCTCAGTAAATGGAGAAAAGCAGTACATAACGAATGGTGGAATCACAATAAACGGTTCTGCTGATTATGTCTTCTGCAGTGGATTTGCATCTGGGATTGGAAGCATTTCAGCGATTAATAATTCTAAAGTAATAATAAACGGTCATGCGAACTTCTTGTTTGGGGGCGGTTTCGCAGTCTCGGGTGGTATGGTCCAAGTTACGGATTCTTCGGAGATCTATATTTCCAACACAGGGGAAATTATAAAGGAAATTCATAATGGTTCATATCTAGTAGGTAATAGTCAGTCAACCATTATTCAAATAAAAACGATAAATGAAGGGCATATATGCGGGAATGTTTTTCCAGACAGTTTTTCTGTAGATAATAACAGCAAATCAGATATACAGTCTTCTGAACTCTTTCTGCAAGGGATAATCGACGGCAGCATATGTGAATCACATAATGCCATCAATAAAATCGAATCTTTGAAAATTGATGTTTCAGAAAAGGATCTATTCAAAGTTGATCGAAACCTCCATGTTTTTCTACCTCAAAAAGAAGAACCACATAAAGAAGACAATCCGCTGGAGACACTTCCTATATCCACACAGAAGCCTAAATCGTATTTAAAAGTTCTATATATTTCCGGCGTAATAATTCTTATTATTGTTTTGGGATGGTTGTTTATTACAAATGGTACTGGTAAAAATTTGAGTCATCAAAAGCCAACTAACACTAAAGAAATTGTCAAGTACACGCCTTCTGTCACGCAAACGACTGACGATAAATGGTTTACGCTGGATAAGAATGTACCTTCTTCGACTCCTAAAATAACACCGACTATTGAAATTAAGGAGACTTTACCTACAATTTATCCTACAAATACAACCGCCCTATTAATTGAACCAATAGTAGCAACATCAACAACCGCTCCAACCAAAATTCCTACAGGTACACCTATTCCAACAGAAACTGCGTCCAACATTGGAATCATTTATGTCGAAGGACAAATTGGATCTGTTTTCTATTTCGAACCAGATATAAATGGAGCTGTAAGAAGAACAATACGGAATGACGAAGAAGTCGAGATCCTTTCTGGGCCTATTCTCCAACACAATTCGTATTGGTATAAGGTCAAAGATTCAAACGGATTGGAGGGTTGGATACTCGCTAGTGCAATCCAACTGAAATAAAAAAGACAGCATTTGCAAGAAAATACTGTCTTTTTCCATTCGTCTTCGTAATTCTGTTATTTGTTTATTGAACATTCAAGTTCTGGTAACATTTGATCAGTATGAATATTTTCTATTCGGATTTTTGCCTCGCTGAACAATTCATGTTCAAATAAGAAACGAGCCAATGGATTAATAAACAGACTTTCCACTACATTACCAATACCGCGGCCACCATTAGAGAGATTCCCTAATGCTTTTTCTTCCAATATCTGATATGCAGCATCCGATACTTCTATGGTAATATGTTTCTCAGATTCCAAATTGGAAACAATTTTCTTTATTTGAGCACGCAATATCGTTTTTGCAATTTCCGGACGTATAAAATCGAATACAATAATGTTTTCTCCAATACGGTTTAGTATTTCAGGCCTTCCAAGTTCAAGCTTGAAATAATCTTCTATCGACTGCCGTACTTTGAAAGAAATCTCCTCATAATTCATGGTCTGATTTACATTTTCTTCTCGTACACCTTCCTGATTTCTTTTGTAGATACCAAGATTGCTTGTAAAAATAATAATCGTTTCGGAAAAGTAAACCGTATTTCCTTGCCCATCTGTCATTCGGCCGTCTTCCAGAATTTGAAGAAATTTATCGAGGATAGATGGATGTGCTTTTTCAATTTCATCAAATAAAAGAATTGAAAAAGGATTTTTCTTAACTGCATTTGTAAGTTGACCTCCAGCTTCATAACCTACATATCCTGGAGGGGCACCTAATAATTTCTGGTCACTATGACTCTGCCCGTATTCACTCATATCAAATCTGATACAGGCGCTTTCATCGCCAAACAACATTTCGGCCAGTGTCTTCGCAGTTTCAGTTTTTCCAGTGCCTGTTGGTCCGGCAAAAAACAGAACGCCTTTTGGCCGCCCTTGTGATGATCCTTGTAAACCGGACAAACCGGTAATTGCTCTTTTTATTACATCCAAGGTTCTGGATACTGCCAGATCCTGACCTTTAACACGCCGCTGAAAAATCATTTCGCCGTTTTTTATGTCTTCAAAATTCAGTTTGTTCCATGGATTTTCTTTTATACCGTATTTATATAGATCAACCACATTACATAATTCATGAATATGGTATTTTTCGTTTTTGCATAATCGGCGAAGCCCATTTAATTCGGTAAAACTAAATCCTTCAGTTAACGCGATAAAACGATCCTGGATCTTTTCGAGTTCATTTGGATGATCGTTATAAAATGCTTGATCCTCTCTAAAAATCTCGGAGGAAAAAAATAATGGGAAATTTTTGCCTTTGACCAGCTTTTCTCGTTCCTCTTTTGCCGGATAGTTAAGAGTGATTGATTTTACATTAGGATTCTGTAAATAAAACCAAGTCGGAATATCATTTATTTTATTAACTATAAGCACTAATATATTCTTTATTCTTTCGGAACTGTTTTCCCTTTGGGCATCTTTGGCTTCAAGAGAAGCCTGTAATAAAACCGTAAAACTGTCAACTTCATTTTGCTGTAAATTATCTGGGGAAACAATGTATCGTGAAGCGAAGTTCATAATGACAACTGTTGCTTCCTGGGTCTGAGCTAGTGCACGGCGAACAATTGTAGGGGCTGTAGATGAATTTCCTTTAAATTTAGAATCAATTACATCATCTTTTACATCGGTATTTGTCAATTTCGCAAATGATTGGAGATAGCCTTTTTCACAATTATTGTAAAAACCGCGCAGGCTATCGAAAAATACAATATTCTTGTATCCTTTTCTCTTATAAAAATAATGAATGTAATACGTTAATGGAAGAATTGATCCTGCTACTTCGCTCCCATCCTCAGGATACTGGTATGAATCCAAAACATTGCCTTCGAGAATAATCAGAGGTTTAATTCTGGAAAATATCTCTAATTCTTTATGCCACTTTGGAATGAATTCTTTCATATAAACCGTCCAATTTCAATAAATCCGGAGCATGCCTACACCGTTATTCTATTTTTACACTAAAATAGGCTGCTTTCTTTTGAGGCTCGCCATTTACGATTATCCCACCCAGCGCGATTTCATCCCCATTGGACAGAATCGTTCGGCCGATTATTTTTTTACTATTTAAAAAAGTTGAATTTGTCGAATTCAAGTCCTCAATAAAATAGCCTTCTCCTTCAGAAAACAAGCGGCAATGGGAATTGCTGACATACGTCTTCTCAAAGAGATACTCACTCAAACCATTGCTTCTTCCGATTACAAAATTGCCTTTATTCATCATATATAGTTCATTTCCGTCTGTATCGAATAGTCTGATAGACTTTTCTTCAGAAACGGTAATTCTTTCGGGTTCCGGTGAAATATCTGAAATATCCTCTCCACAGGCTTCGCATTTTCGTGCATTTGGAGGATTTGTGGCGCCGCAATCACAATACTTTACCAGTTTACGAACTGGTTCCGAAATGGGATTGTTTTCCGTTCCCTCATCGGTAATCCCGACCTGAAAAAGTTCTTCTCCACAATTGCTGCATTCCATCAGAGATGGATCATTTTTTTCTCCGCAGCTTGGACAAATTTTATATTTTCCCATCATATCTCCTAAACAACAGAATATATGAATCTCAATCTGGAAGAGATACCTTCCGCATCTCACGATAAATAATAGCACTCAGAGCACGCATAATCGCGTTATATTTTGACTGATCCTCAAATAAAGTGGAATAGGTTTCTTGGGATTCCATATAGCTGGTCTGTGCAGCCGTTCCGAATGCTTTAGGAAAAATGCTTTCGGCAAAGATTTGTGGATCACTGGTCTGAGCCATCTTCATCAGTTTTGGATCATTCATGAGTTTGTCACGCAAAGCTGCCAGCATCACACGGTCGCCATCTGTGAAGGCTCCTTTGAATTGCTCATTTATCCTTTCGATGATTTCATCGAGAGGTTCCTTCTCTTCAGGCAGTGCGGTACTTTTTGTTCCTGCAGGAAAATAGATTCCCGGCTCTTTTTGTAGTATGACCGACCCTTCAAAAGATTTCTGAAGTCTATAATATTCAAGTCGAAGCTTACCTTCGAGATCGATCATCTGAGTCGATTCCGGAGGAATAAGTCCTAACAGATAGCTAAGAAAAACATATTCCTTATGTAATTCTGTGTCGAACATTCTTGCGACTTGGGAGATATAACTGTACCATTTGATCATGGACCTGCAAAGACGACGGAACTGATAGCGTTCATCCGTATCCAGCTGATTGTAGCGATCAGCGACAGGTTTCAGAATACTTGTCATACGACCCATGGAACGGGCATCCTGTTTACTGTTACTGAAATATTCTGAAGCGAAAGCATCAATGTCATTTTCGGAGTAAATACCATATCCACGTAGTTCATTTTGAACCTGATACAACAGATCAGTGTTTACCTCACTATCGAGCATAGTTTCCTGATAGAAGGGTTGGAATGCTTCCTGAATATCTTCCTTAGTATTGGCAAAATCAAGAATAAAAGTGTCAGTTTTCCCAGGACAAGTCCGATTCAGGCGGGAAAGAGTTTGAACTGCTTTAACTCCGCGCAATTTTTTATCTACTATCATAGTGTGAAGAAGTGGTTCGTCAAAGCCAGTTTGATATTTTTCTGCCACAATTAAAACATTGAAATTCTCATGAAATTCGGCCTTTGTCTGAGCTTCTCCGATATGACTGCCGTCTTTACGGACGTTCAGCTTCGACTCGGTATATTCTTCTTCGCCATCCAGCACTGTGCCGGAGAATGCTACCAGAACACCGACATCCTTATACCCTTTTTCTTCAATATAGCGCTTACATTCATGGAAGTATCGCACTGCAGCCAGACGCGAAGATGTTACGACCATCATCTTACCCCGGCCATTGATTTTATGTGCTGTTGTACAAAGGAATGTCTCAACGATGATCTGGGCTTTTTGGCTTATATTATATGGATGTAACTGTTCAAAGCGCTTAATGACTTTGGATGCACGGCTGCTGGGAACTTCCGGATTGTCTTCAATGGTTTTGGCAATCTTGAAGCAGGTATCGTAAGTCATGTAGTTTTGCAAGACATCCAAGATGAACCCTTCCTCGATTGCTTGCCTCATGGAATAGATATGAAACGGGTGGAAGCTGCCATCCTCATATTCATTACCGAACATCTCAAGCGTCGTACCTTTCGGCGTTGCGGTAAAAGCAAAGAACGAGAGGTTCTTATGTCGGCCGTGAGTGATCATTTCCGCGACAAGCTTATCTGTCGGGTCGATTTCATCCTCTTCCTTCCCTTCGATTTCGGCATATTCGCGCAAAGCTTCTTCCGTATCTGCTAGTGCTGCTTTTAGCTTCATGGCGGAAGAACCGGTCTGTGAGGAATGGGCTTCGTCTACAATGACGGCAAAATTCCGCCCCTTGACACTGTCCACTTCTTGATAGATCACCGGGAATTTCTGCAGCGTGGTGACAATAATGCGTGTGCCGGCATTGATTGCGTCCCGCAGGTCACGGCTGTTTTTATCTTCACCGATGGTCTCTACTGCACCCAGCGTATGGTCAAAACCGGATATAGTCTCTTGAAGCTGAGCATCCAGTACAGTCCGGTCGGTAACTACAATGACACTGGAGAAAATTGCATTATTTTCATTGTCATGCAGTGAAGCGAGACGATAAGCCGTCCAGGCGATAGAATTGGATTTACCAGACCCAGCAGAATGCTGGATCAAATAGTTCTGTCCAGCACCGTTTACGGAAACATCTGCTATCAGCTTCCGAACTACATCCAGCTGATGGTAGCGTGGAAAGATTAGTCGCTGTTTTCTAATTACTTTTTCTTTGCCATCCGGTTGGATTTTCTTCTCTTCATTTTTTTGCAGATGTATGAATTTCTGCAAGATATCCATCATACTGTCTTTCTGAAAAACCTCTTCCCAGAGATACGTTGTGGGATATCCATTCGGATTCGGTGGATTTCCCTTCCCTCCGTCTCGACCAGCGCCATTGCTGCCCTGATTGAAAGGTAAGAAGAAAGTATCTTTACCACGAAGTTCAGTTGTCATCCACACTTCAGTATGATCAACAGCAAAAAACCCTAGAATGCGCTTATTAAATTGGAAACATACTTCCCGCGGATCACGGTCATACATCCATTGTGTCTTTGCATTATCCACATTCTGGCCTGTGTATTGATTTTTTAATTCAAATGCAAAAACAGGAATTCCGTTCAAAGACAATACCATGTCTACACTTTTATTGGAATCAGCACTGTAAAACCACTGTCGGTAGCAGTCAAAATGGTTTTTTTCGTACTGTATTGCTGCTGTCTGATTTAGCGATGATTCTGGTTTGAAGTAGCAGACCCGGAAAGTGATGCCTTTATGTTTAAAACCATGGCGTAACACATCCAATAGTCCAAACATATCGCATGCGTTGTTGAATGCTACGCAGAACTTTCTTACAGTATCGATTTTGTTGGCGTTTTCAAATCGTGCCCACTCTTTTGGCTGGGTTCTCTGAATGAAATCGATCAATGTATTAGTATACAGTCCCAGCTTCGGATCATATGTGTCAGTCCCTTTGGAATAACCACCGGAAGGAGACAGAAATGATGCCTCAATATCCGATTCAAATCGTTTTTCATTTGTCATATCAATCGCCATTATTCAGCCTCCGATTGAGATTTTGAGGATCTAGCACTGTAAACAAAATCTTCTTCAATGTCCAAATCATATTTTTTCAATAATGCCTTGATGAACCAGATGCAATCAGATGCTGAGTAACCTGTCGCAATATATATGTCCGTTCCGGAAAGTTTCATGCCTTTTCGAACCTTTGAAGGATCGTATGAAAAAACCGGATTGATCCAATCTGGAAAATGCTCATTATTACGAGCCATTCTTTCAATTACAGTGCTATCTAAATCATATAGTTTTCCAGCAACGGATCTAACCATTTCTGCGAAACTGTCTACGGCAACCCTTTCGCCTAGAAGCACATAATAGCTCACAAATTTATATGTAGCATTCCGTGGGTCGGCACAAGTATATTCTTTGTATCGAGGGTCGGAAAAAGATATGGAAACATCCGGTTTTATGACAGGGAAAAGTTTCAGAATAATATTTGCTAGTCGTTCTCCTCTATCCTGAATTGTCTTCGCATTCCAGCTTTCTTTATCCTTGATATCCTGATATAGAATAACTGCCTTTGTCTGATTATCTTCAATCAAAGATTTTTTTTCAGAAAATGGGCGATCCCCTAATTCGCTATTGTAGCCAGTAAGAGTAAGATTTCCAAGTGTATGCAGCCAACGATCCCGATCATTCATCCAGTTTTCACCAAGCATATTCTGCCAATTGCTTGACAGATTCTTATTCTGCGGCATGACATGCTCAATACTTAAATTATCCGTTCGGATTTTCTCTTTTCCCTGATTTTCTATTGCAATAAGCAAATATCGACATAGTGCGTGTTTCCCGTAAAGATTATAGTTCTTGAGCGCGAACAGAAAATCAGTATCTGCCGGCATAACATCCCTGGATGTAATCTGGGTAAGAAATGAAATAATTGAATCATAATAGTAATTTTTGTTCTCGGGATTAAGAAAAATACGGTTATACATCGTTTTGTATAAACCACGCAGGGAATTAGATGAGATTTCACACATGATTCGCCGAATACTGTAACTCAACAGCATTTGCAATATCTTTTCAACTTCCGTCTGAGTGATACATCCATTTCCTTTGTTATAATCATCAAACACTCTGAACAGGAAAAGAAAAACTGTCCCTTGTTTCAGCTGTCTGAGACCGGAAAGATACTCATTTACTGTTTCACTATACTCCGGGCTACCATTCATGAAAACATTGTATAGTTCCGCGTAATGCAGTAGTTCTTCGAGCATAACTTGGTTTGTGAAATTTCCGGAACGATATAATTTTTTAAACTCCTCGTACGCAGTGCTTTCTTTTGCAAAGCTGTCTAACTTAAAATTCAGATAATCCAAAAAGAATTCAGACATCTGATCTTTCAATACAAGCTGTTCGATTTTCAGCCAGTAATCTTCATAGAGTTGTTCCTGATCAGCATCAGTCATCAACACAAAGTTTCGTATCTGGTCTGCAAGACTCAGCGGTACTCCGGTGGAATTGATACGTTCAAATATTTCCTGTGCATTGTCATCTTCATCTAACTTGATCTTTGCACAAGTGAGATTTTCAATGCCGCGATAGATAGCTTTAACCGACATATTTTCATCTTCGGCAAGTAACTGTTGGATCATTTCCATGAAAAGTGAATAATTGATCCAGATACCGCTGCTTTTATCTACCTCATTGAATTTGTTTTCCATCAGGAGATAAAGCTGTTTATTATCGCTTTTGATTGGCTTTAGCTTCAGTTTGCTGGCAGTATCGACGTCATAGGTATCCCATTTATCTCGGTTGAATACTGTTTCTTCAAGAGATTCCCGTGCCTTTTCGGTCTCAGCGCAATCGATCAATGCCTTCAACAAAAGATAAATCGTAGTCAGACGCTGCTGCCCGTCAACGATAACATAGTAATTTATATTATGTTCTTCCTTTAGCAGTGCGTATACTACAGAACCACAAAAATGGAGCTTATCTTTTCGGTATGCTTCCACTATATCTATAAATAATTTAACACACTGTTCCCGTGACCATTCATAATTTCGCTGGTATACAGGAATAGCATACTGGCGCTTATTCGGTTCTATGAAATCATTGATGATTCGTCCGCCTTCAATTTTCATAGTGAAATCTCCTGCTATCGCGATTAGTTGACTCTGTATCTTGTCTTATGCAAATAAATTATCTGCATTGATCATTCCAAGAATCATTCCCTAATTAGGCAATTTCATTAGTTCATGGCCTAATTTCGTCAATATATCTAACAAATTATAAGCATCCATTTCTTTGACAATTATTCTTTGACCGAGAGTATAGCTTGTATCACCTGACTTATTCAGGTATTGCTGATCAACTATACCATTATTATGCTCCAGAATATGTCGCCTCTGAAACAGTAATTGCATAAAGTTGAGTTCAGATTCAGATAGAAAGTCACTGTATTTTTTCCCAGTCTCTTGCTCAAAAAGATTACTTCCTTTTTCAATTATTTGAAAATCATTGACACGGGATGTCTTTCCACTCAGTTCTTCAAATTTACAACTGGCAAATTTTTGAAAAGCAGATACCATATCACCGATACTGCTTTCAAGCAAATTCCGACACATTGATTCTGCGGAATCCACATTGTATTTCTCTGTTAGCATTGATTTCATATCGCTCAACGATTCTAGCATTTTCCTGATGCTGTCAAGCGAATCAACAAATGCATTGACAGCAGAGTTGTACCCGCAACACGGGCAGAAATAAGCAGATCCAATCACGCTATAATGAGTTCCACATTTTTCACAGCAGATTTCAGTTTCCCATTCTTCTCTTTGACCAATAGGATTATTTACAAAGGTAACTCTACATCCAGGTTTATATTTAATTTGAATATATTTATTGTGCCGGGTAGATCTTTCAAGCTCCCTGAAAGATTTATCAAGTGTTCCCTGAATAAAATTCATAGCCCAATTTACTTCGATTTCACGTATCTTTTCGAGTTGATCTTGTGTCCACCATTTATCAGCTGTATCTACATGTCCACATAGAGGGCAATGAACTTCATCGTCGGACACCTTTTCTTCCCAATCTTTCATCAATATTTTGAACGAATACAGACATTCCTCGTTAGGACATTCCCGATCGAAATACCCTTTTTCATCAGAATGAATAGTTATAGGAATAGATATCATTTATGCAACCTCTTTCTTCCCGGTGACATATTCATAGATGAGAGATTTCTTGTAAGATTCGAGTTCAGAAATAAATCTGTCTTTCTGATCAGTCAATTTGTCAATTTCTGAAACTGTGTTTTCAAGATAATTAACAATTTTCTGTTGCTCTTCAAGTGGCGGTACAGGGAAACGAATATTTAGAAATTGTTGGGGATATAAACGAAGACGTGACGCTCTTATTCCTGTTGATAATGATTCATAATGCTCAACAAGAGGTACTGCACGTAACAAGAAATCCAAGAATCGTCCATCAAAAGCATTACTTGTTTGTCTGTATATGTTATATGATGGACTGATTAAACCTCTATACTGCGATACACCTATAGCACCTGCCCACATCCACATAGTGTTCGCTGCAATATCACCTACTTCACAAATCTTATATCCTTCTAATGTCTCAGCTTCAAACATATTTACATTTTTTTGACTTCTTGGAGTTACACCTGTATACTGCGATACAGTAAGAAGTTCTTCGGAGCCATCCACAGATCTCGCATTTGTTTCAAAAAATAATACCTTTCCACGTATCATTTTCCAATCTTCAGGTATTGTCTCAATCCAATCAACACCACTATCTTTCATTTGACGGTTAGGTTGGACACCTTGGGTAACGGCTTCCGTAATTACAGCCTGCTTCAGCTTTTTATATTCTTCGATAGATGCTCGGGTCTGCTCGATTACAGCATCAATTCGAGCACATTCGGTGTCAAGATAATCTGCTATTATTCGTTGCTCAGGAAGCGGTGCGATCGGGAGCGAAATATTACCTAAGTTTGACCTGCTAATCCTTTTCATCGTTGTACCCTTAGCATTATCCTGTACCATATTCTGATACCCATCGCATTGCATCAAATAACAAATAAATCGTTTTTCATGGTCCGTTCTAAGAATTACGATATCGACAGCTAAAACATATTTATCTTCATCAGATGGTAATATGCATGCCCTTCCATATGGAGCATTTAATCTTGAAATCACTAAATCGTCAGGATAAGCATATTTACAGTTTAACTCTCGAAAAGTTTCATCAGTTATATACCCAATCCCTTGACGTTTAAAAATACCATCCCCAACATTTCCTGTGGTCAAATATCGGATTCCTGCATCAGTAATATAAGGGGATTCAATCCAATCACCATCCTGAAAAGAATCAATGTCATTATTAGGTAAGTATTTTATTCTTACGATATTCCAGCTTTTTGGTATATTCCCAATCCAAGAAATTCCAGACTCTTTCATTTCTCTCGCCATGTTTATAGCTCCTTATGAAAGAGTGCCTGTAAGCTCGCAGAAATATCAGCTTCGAGTTGGGTGATGCGTGCCAGGATGTCTTCCGCTGGTTCGGGAGTCTGATATTCATAGAAATAGCGCGTCATCGGGATTTCATATCCGACTTTGGTTTTCTTCTCATCAATCCACGCATCCGGGGCATAGGGCAGCACTTCCCTTTCAAAATAATCCCTGATGTCTTCCTTCATCGGAACATTTTCGGTATCGCGCAGATTCGCGTCAGGGACAGGTTTGCCTTTCTTCATTACCGGGTTCCCCTGTTCATCCCGCTCGGGACGTTCGACCGTGATTTTATAGTAGCCGAAGTCTTCCGTATCGAATATCTTGCTCCAGCAGTAAACGCCGTCTTTCTCCCCGTATATCGCATCGTTGCGGAATTCACCGTAAGCCTGCACGATGAGGCTTCGACAGTGATCGGTGATGTCATTGCGCTTGGTGCCGATGCTCTTCCGTCGCGGTTCAAAACAGTGGCTGGCGTCGATGAGCTGAACTTTTCCCGCACGGTGTGCTGGTTTATCCTTAGAACATACCCAGATATAAGTCGAGATGCCAGTGTTCATGAATTGGTCGGTAGACAACTGCACAATAGCATCCAACCAGTCATTCTCTAGGATATAGCGGCGGATTTCGCTGGGACCGCTTTCCGCGTCTCCAGAAAAGAGCGGAGAACCGTTCTGAATGATCGCCATTTTTCCGTTTGATGCCAGTTTGGAAAGGCCATTCAGCACAAAGAGCTGCTGCCCGTCAGAGATCTTTGGTAGGCCAGGAGAGAAGCGCCCCATTTCCCCTTGCGAGGCTTCCTTCTCCACAGCTTTCTGTTCCCGCTTCCAGTCGATACCGAAGGGTGGGTTTGAGATGCAGTATTGGAAGGTATAGCCCTTGAACTGGTCATCGGAGAGCGTATCACCGAACCGCATGTTGTTCGGGTCGCCGCCGCGGATCATCATATCCGCCTTGGCGATGGCGAAGGTGGACGGGTTGAACTCCTGGCCGAAGCAGGTGACTTCGATATCGGAATTCAGGTCATGGATACGCTCTTCCATGCAGGATAGCATTTGACTTGTTCCCATCGTCATGTCATAGACAGTGACGTTCCCGGCTTTAGCCAGGTCGGCGTCAGAGAGCAACAGGTCAGTCATCAGGTAAATGATGTCGCGGCTAGTGAAGTGAGCTCCTGCTTCTTCTCCGAAAGATTCAGAGAAACGACGGACCAGATCTTCAAAAATATAGCCGCAGTCCACGGCGCTAATCTTATCCGGTCCCAAATATCCTTTAGGACTGTTGAATTCCTTAATCGTAAGATAGAGTGTGTTGCTTTCGACGAGACGTTTTATTATGTTATCGAAATCGAATTTGGAAAGGACATCTTGGACATTGGAAGAGAATCCAGAGAGGTAATCACGGAAATTGGCTTCAATATTATCAGGATCGGCGAGAAGCTTGTCGAAAGTGAACTTACTGGTATTATAAAATTGATATCCTGAAGCATTCATTAGGAATCCATCGATAACAGCCAACTTCTTAACTTTTTCGTATGTATCCTGTACATTTTGCCAGGTCGGTTGCAAGCAGTCATGAAAACGCTTCACAACTGTCATCGGCAGAATAACTAGGCCATATTCGTGCGGTTTAAATGGGCCACGCAGCATATCTGCTACATTCCAAATCATAGAAGCTTTTTCCGCAATATTTGTCCCTACAACACTGATTTTATCGTTTGCCATATTTCAGTCTCTCCAAACGCCCACTTGTCTTTGTGCAGACATGTATACGCGTTACAACTAACAAATTAATCATTTTATTATTATAGCTAAAAGTCTTCGAATAGCTTTCTTATCGATGTAATATTATTCTCTTTTCCAAGGATTCTGTTAATAAATAGAAAACATTATACCCAAACCCTTTCAAAAAAACTCAAAAGATTTTTGTTATATGTAAGATTCAAAAAGAGTTAATTAATTATGGTTTTTCCCTATTGAGAAAAAAATAAATCTATTATCATCTTTTAAGTTGACAGGTGATAAATTTCGAGTATACTTATCTTTATCACCTTTTAAGTTGACGGGTGATAACAAAGGAGTGTAATATGTCGATAGAAGAAATGAATTTCGGAGATTATTTAGAATTTATCCGAACAAGCAAACGAAAATCACTCCGGCAGACTGCGATTGCAATTGGAGTGTCGCCTCAATACTATAGTGAGGTGGAAAAAACCCGCCGTTCTGTGCTGAGTGCGGAAAGATTGGAAAAGCTACGGGATTATCTGGAATTGACTCCTGAGGAATACCAGACAATCAGCACTAAAGCTGCTGAAGCACACAGGGGGAAGAATAAACAGGTTCCCCAGGACTTCGCAGATTACATTGTCGAAAGGGACTATGTAATGGCAGCCCTGCGGACCATGAAGGACATGGATGCCGATCAGGAAGACTGGAAACGCATGGTGGAAGAATTTATCGCAAGAAAAAGGGAGCAGAACGGTGATTGATCTGCGGTTGAGCTTCGACACTAATAAAGTTCCTGTTCTGAGGCACAATGACATCGAGAATCACGTCGATGCTTTGATCGCTGACTATAATCCGGCTTTATTGGAACAGCCGAAAGCTCTTGACGTAGATGATTTTACCGAAAACTATCTCGGGCTGCACATGCATTATACGTATCTTTCACACAAAGGATTTATCTGTGGACGGATGGTTTTTCATAATGCCATGATCCTGATTTACAACCCTAAAACGGGACTGGTTGATGAAGAGCCTGTTGAAAAAGAAACTATTGTCATCGATAATAACCTTTTGGCGGAAAAAATGGATCATGTTTACAGATCAACCGTTATGCATGAATGCGCTCACTGGGTTTATCACAGGCTGTATTATTCCATTGATAAACTCCAATACAAAAATCCGCGGCCGCCGTACACATTGTGCGATATGAAAAATATTACCGGCCGCACAGTGCCGGGGCAGCTAAGTTCAGACCATGACTGGATTGAGCACCAGGCCAAGTATTTCAGCGCAGCCATACTGATGCCGCGTAAGGCCGTTTTCAAAATTTATCACGAGCCTTTCGTCAAGCAATATATCCGGGAGAACTGTGTAGGCAGGGAAAATGACGAACTGGCCAGGCTGATGTCAAAGACCTTTCACGTATCACAGGAATCAGCTGACATTCGATTGAAGAGTCTGCGTCTGTCATACAAATCAGGATGCCGGAAAGACAGCTTTTTTTCTCAGATGGGAAATATTTATGAACCGGATCCTGACTACTGATCAACAAGGTAATTATTGAAATCCGCAATGCTCTAAGGCAAAACTTTTCAGCACTTCGGATTCATTCGATAGAAAAACAAGAGGAAAGAGGCGGTTATGCAGCGAATAACTATATGGAATGATCAAGATGGGCAGAAAAGTCCATCCCGGTTTTGTGACGCCGTTGTAATAGACGGGAAAATCAATCTGGAAATAAAATACGGCAGGAACAATTTCCAACAGATGCCATGTGAAGAAATACAGAAACAGATTCAGGAAGGAATAAAGGAAGAAAAAGAAGTCAAGACCAGATAATCGAAGATAAGATCAAATAGATTTGAACTACCGCAACTAGCCCCGTAACCACTCGAGGAGCTGACGCCGGAGTCATCTATAAAGACCCGTGAAGGGGTTAATAGGTGATTCCGGCTTTTTTTATTTCTGAAATATGTGTCAACCAGATTCGGGCTGATCTCCGGATCTGATCATCAATCGCCTGTTGCGACGCGTTTCTCCGGCCGGGAAATGTGCGTATGGTCAAAACAGGCGGGCGTAATCATTACAGACCAGTGTCATACGCCGCTTGGTCACCAACAAGGAAACGGAGTCAATCTCCGCTGAAGGTGACCGATGAAGAAGCTCTGGAAAGCCATGACGGTTGTCTCCGTTTCGCGATCTGCGAAAGGAACCAATCCAAATGGCTACAAAATTATGTGTTGAACTGAAAGATCTCTCCCAGGAAGAGATCGAGACGAAGTCCGTTATTGAAAAAAATGGAGGAACTGTTTATTACCTGCCTGTCGAAATTCAGAACCCGGGCCAGCTCGATACGCTCGGCATCAACCAGAACCAGTGCAGGACCTGGAGGTGCGGTAGTGAATTGAAAATCATTCATCTAACGCCCTGCAGCGAAGATGTATTCAGGCAGCTTGCGCGGGATTCCTGGCAGCAGCAGACCCGGGATTACCGGAACAGCCGCTGCATGGTACCCGGCAAACAAAAAGGACTGATACGGTGTCCGGAAAAAAACAAGTGCGATTCGTGCCCGTTCGGAATTCCGTATTGGAAACGTCAGCCATTAATTGTTTCTCTGGATGAACTAGTTGATGCCGACCGTGAACCCTGTTATGAGGAATCAGCGGATCAGCTGGTCTGTCAAAAGCTGGAACTTCAGGAATTAAAAGCAATGATGGACGAAAAAGACAAACGTCTTTTTGAGGTTTTTGTATTGATGAATCTTCTGGGTTACAAAAAGTGCGCTATTGCCAAAATTCTTCATACCTCGCCTAAGCGCGTCAAGCAGCTTTTAGAGGAGATGGATGAAATTATCCGGCAATTCCGGGAATCGTACCAGTAACAACCTGACGTAAAAATGAAATCATCCGGGTATCTCATTCCCGGGTGATTTCATCTTCAACTTTATTCGCTGCATGCTGTCAAATATACATTATTGACTCAAGTCAGCATTAATTATTCAGAATCTGTCCCGATTATGGCAGTGTTTTCCGCAATCACTCTGGACCGCATGTTCCTGTAAAAAATACTGAATTTGAAAAATTCGGAAAACAGCATCTGTATTTCAGGTTTCCCATTCAGCTCAAGTGCCTTTTGCAGCAGATCATTCGGGTTGGGACATGATTCGGTTTTATCCACATACTCCATGATCCGGGCAAACAACCGTTTCTCGTTTATGTCTTTAGGAATACTGTTCCTGCAAGCCTTTTTTGCACGCGGCGGGACCGCGTAGGAAAACTGAGTACGGTCAGGCAGTGTGATCGCGGTATCATAATCAAGAATAAGTTCCTGTGGAAGTGCCGCGGAAAGACTTTTATAGGCCTCACAGCATTTATCCCGCAGCGTCTGATATGACAGAATCAGCTGATTATATTTTCTGTCAGTCTTCATTTTTTCACTCATCTGCTTCTGATCCGTGCCGGAAAGAATCAGTCCGTCTTCCTTCAGCGATGCGCTGATCCGGTCTATACTCTTCGTACTGACGTGACATGCGGGTTGCTTTACAGATGTGATCTCGAACAGGATCGCCTGAGCATTTGTTAAATTCTCATCCCGGTTTTGTAAAGCCTGTTTTAGTGAACCTGCCGCGTAATTGCCGTTCCTGACGAAATAATCCGTCAGTTCCTGGTAGCAGCCAAGCGGGATCTCCTCAAAATAAGGTTTTGAATGAAGCACATTGGCAGCGGTAATACGGCATTCTTTGTAGGCTGTCTCAAGAGGCGGACATATCTTTGAGACATTGTATGCGGAATACATGCCCAGCAGTGAATTGTAGGAAAAGCCGGCTCTTTTCGAGATTTCCGTAAGGTCAATATTCCTTTTTATCATGAGTCTGTCAATGAACTCACCCTTTTCATATGCTGTAAGGCTGAGATAATCGGCGTTGAAGAACTCCGTAACAACAGAAGTATCCAGTTCGTCACTGTACATCAGCACCTTTACGGGTATTGTTTCCAGGTTCAGCATTTCTGCCGCGAAAAGATATTTCAGCCCGTAAAGGATCGAATATTTTTTCAGGCCTTCGATATCCTCTTCCGGCGTCTCGTCGACAACGGTAGGCTCGAAATGTGCAAAGCTCCCGCTTTTCCGTATGATCTTCATCCAGTAGTCCTGATTTACTAACTCCTCTTCGGAAGTAAAGTGTATCTTATACCTTGCCTGGTTTCTGTTTATGATCTGTGATAGACTGATAACTCTGTGCGGATTCTGAATATTCATGCTGGTTCTCCTTTGATTCCATTTTTTGACTATCACCAAATAACTTGTGATGTCCCTCTATTCATATAAATACAAAACGCCCTGATTTTTTGCACGAACCAACACTGTTTGAGATTATTCGAGTTATTTTTACATATTGTCCTTTTTGTGCTTGTTTTTCTGAAAATCAGACGCCGGTATCTCCGGTTTTCTCCGGATCCTCGTCCGGAGACGGTTCTTCCATTCCGAGCGGTTTCGACTCGCCGGAATCGTAATACGCGCTGAGCGTAAGCCCGAGCCCCATCAGTTCATGCACCAGGACATGGAAGGATTCCGGGATGCCCGGGACATCCACGGGAAGCCCGTGCTGCATGTTCCAGCCCGCTTTTTTCCGTCCTTCCGTGTCATCCGATTTGATCGTCAGCATTTCCTGCAGCAGGTTCGCGCAGCCGTATGCCTCAAGCGCCCAGACTTCCATTTCCCCAATGCGCTGACCGCCGTTGTTCAGTTTCCCGCCCAGCGGCTGCTGGGTGATCATGCTGTAATTTCCGGTGGAGCGTGCCTGTACCTTATCTTCGACAAGGTGGTGCAGCTTTATCATGTTCATGACGCCCACATTTACGGGATTTTCGAAGCGTTCACCGGTCCTCCCGTCCCTGAGCCATTGTTTTCCGGTTATCGGCAGCGGTTCCTTTATTTCCATTGCCCAAGAGCTGGCGGCAAGACGCAGCTCATCTTCACCTTCAGGAAGTTCATACGGCCAGCCGCTCTTTTTCAGCCAGAGCTTCAGGCAGGTGATGACCGCGGCGGAGTTGCCGGGATATACCGCAGGAGCATTCTCAGGAATGCCGTTCCAGTCAAACACTCCTTCCGCGGAAAGGCTGTTTTTTTCGATCCATCTGTCTGTGATCCTTTCCCGACTTTTTCTCAGGTCCTGACATGCGTCTCCAAAGCAAGCTTCCTCATATTTCCTGACCAGTTCCTCCTCGGAAAGCTCGAAACATACAGGCGAATGAAGGACTCTGTATAATCTCGTGTTCCTCGAAAAATTCCATTTATCAGCTTTGACAAACGGTTTGGATCCGATCATTGCTTCCCATGCTTCATTTCTGAAATCCTCTTCCGCTTCATCGGAAAGCCATGCCCTCGCCAGTTCGGCCTCAATATCGTGGACCGTCGCGCTGTCAAATACAGGCGTCTCGCATCGCATTCCAAGCCTGTAGGCTGCCCAGCCAAGCCATACCTCAAGGATCTGTCCGACATTCATGCGGCCGGGGACGCCGAGAGGATTCAGGAGGATATCAACCGGAGTGCCGTCCTCCATATACGGCATGTCCTCTTCCGGGATGACAACAGCGACCACGCCCTTGTTCCCGTGCCTTCCCGACATCTTATCCCCGGGTTCAAGCTTTCTCTTTTTGGCGACGGTCACCCTCACGATCATTTCCGTAAGCGTATCCATGTCAGGCATGTTCTCATGGGTAAAGACCTTCACGTCGATCACTGTCGCCTTCATATATTTGGGCAGCCGTACGGAAGCATCCTTGTATTTCGATGCCTTTTCCCCGAATATGTCTTTCAGCGAGATCTCGTCTGTTATCTCATCGTCATAATCATCCTCCCGCCGGGGCGAAACCTTGCCGATAATAACGTCTCCGCCCTTCAGGACTCTCCCTATCTTCGCGATCCCGCGGTCATCCAGATGGGCAAGGTTCTTCGGATCAGTCCGCGGGATATCCCTGGTAATATATTCCAGTCCCGCTTCCGTATATGAAGCCTTGGCTTCGAACCGGATGATATCGACAGAAGTGAATTTATCCTCGCGGATCAGCTTTTCGGAAACAGCGATCGCGTCTTCAAAGTTGTATCCGTCCCAGCACATAAAGGCAATCACCGGGTTATGCCCCAGCGCAAGAATTCCTTCTTTTGTGCAGGCTGCGTCTGCAAGGACATCGCCTTTCCGCACGGTCTGCTCGGTTCTGACCACCGGTTTCTGGCTGATACAGGTTCCGTAATTTGACCGCTGGAATTTCTTCATCCGCAATGCATATACGGCACCGATGTCCGTACGCAGATCGATACATGCTCCGTCCGCATAGATGATTTCCCCGTTCCATTCGGATCTCAGCAGCTGAGCGGAATCCATTGCCGCGTAACGTTCCATGCCTGTCATTACCAGCGGAATTTCAGGGTACAGCAGCGGAACAGCCTGCGAAAGCATATTGGTTCCCATAAGGGCGCGGTGCCCGTCGTCATGCTCCAGAAAGGGAATACAGGCGGCCGATATTCCCGCCGCCTGCTGCGGCGAGATATCAAACAGGTCGATCTCCGAAGGACGGCAGACAAGGAAATCCGGATAGCGCCGGCATTTCACCTGTTTTTCAATAAACTCGCCGAATTCGTTCAGGCGGGAAGTGGACTGCGCGATTGTATAACGGTCTTCCTCTTCGGCATCAAGCCAGATGATCTTGTCTGTCACAAAAGGAACGACAGCAAATTCTGTTATCTCAGAATTTGTGAAGTACGCCTCTGACGCTTTTTCTTCCGTGATCCTTTCTCCGCCTTTGAAAATCACGGTTCCGGATGAATCAATTACATCTTCCAGCGGGATCCGTCCGGTCACAGATTCATACTTGAAATCCGCTTTCCGAGAAACGACTCTGTAAGGCGTCTCAAGAAAACCGTATTCGTTGCGCCGGCTGTATATAGAAAGCCTGCTGATCAAGCTGGAATTCTTTCCTTCGGGTGTTTCAACCGGGCACAGCCGGCCGTAATGGGTATGATGGATGTCCCTTACATCAAAGCCAGCGTGGCTGCGGTCAAGGCCGTTGGGCCCGAGCGCTGAAACAGTGCGTTTCTGCCGGAGTTCCGCAAGCGGATTGTTCTGGTCCATGAACTGGCATAATTCCGATGAAGCGAAGAAACTTCTCATGGCGTATTTTACAGGCGCCGCGTCAAGATAATCTTCTATGTCTTTTACTTCTTCGGAATCGATGATGAAATCCAGCTTTTTTGCTGTCTGCCTTTCCATCTCCCGCATCCCGCTGGTGAATGCACGCAGGATCTGCTCGCCGGAAGATCTGGTCCTGCGGTTCCCCAGATGGTCGATGTCATCCCGAATGAAATTCCCGCTTTCCTGGCAGCGGATCACTGAGGACGTGGCTTTTACAACATCCCAAATCGTCAGGGTACGGTGTGTTCGGAAAATGATATTGTCAAGACTGAGACGTTCATTCAGCTTTTTCCGTCCTGTTTTCTGCAGGTCATAGGCGGCAAGATCATAAAAGCGCCTTTCGATGTATTTGCGTATTTCCGGCTGGTCTCCTTTTTGATTGTTTCTCCTGAAAAACCATTGGGCGGCATTTTCCGCGGTCGTCTCCTTGTACAGTTTCTGTTCAGCCCGGATGGATGCCGAAATATAAGCTTCCGCTGCTTTTCCGCCTTCCTTTTCAAATACTTCAAAAATCTCCCTGTCTGTGCAGCCGATGAAAGGCGATGGCCCGGTTCCGGCATCCGCGTAAGACATTATCCGGAGAAACGCGGTAAGGGGAACAGTGATTCTGCGGTCATACTGAACGAGGAGCTTCCTGTCAGTTTCCGCATATATTTCGATATATGTCCCTTTGTCCGGAACGATCTTAGCGTGCTGTATGGTTTTCCCGTTATGTTCATCACGAGTAAGGGAATAATATATTCCGGGAGATTTCACAAGCTGTGTCAGTACGACCTTCTCTGTTCCTGAAATGATGAAGCTTCCCTGCGGTGTCATAAACGGCAGATCCGTGAGATATATCCCGGTTTTCCAGACTTTGCCCTGCTCATTGTCAGTCATCAGGACATCTGTATAGACCGTCCCGCAGTATGTCATTCCTTTTTCAATGCATTCCTCAATCGGGTATTCCGGGGGCTGAAGCCTCCAGGTGAGTTTGTTTTCCGTAGCGATCCGGGAACCGTCCGGAAAATATATCGAGAATCGGCTGTCCTTTGAACGGATCGGTGAGATGTCGCGGAATATATCCCGGATGCCATTTTCGATAAGCTCCCGGAACGAGTCCGTCTGTACAGCGATCAGATTCTTCGGCTCGAGTATATTTCTGTACCGTCCGTAGGTTTTTAAAATACTGTTCCCCATTTGCACAGGATACTAAAGCACCATTTTAGGAAGAGCAGAGTAAATATCCCCAAAAATCGAATCTGTGAATCACTATAAATTGTGTTGGTTAAATAATATTGGAGATGCATTCGAAAATCCGGATTTCCAGTTACATGTGCTATGATTTATTACATTGACAAATATTTTATTGTTATGGGAGTTGTTTCTATGGGACTTTTTGACAAGCTTTTTGGCCGTGGAAATGAAATCTCTGATGAAGACGCAATCATTGAATATTCAAAGGGCATAATTTCACAGGAATCATCTGAGATAGAAAAAGCAATTGCTGAGAAAGCATCACATCTGAGAGAGTATAAAAAAATACCTTTGGCCGAAGTTGCCGGTCTGGGAGGTATATTCGCTGAACTTGCTCCAGCTCTTAGAACTGTGACTCATACGGTCACATTTGATGGTCTTGGTTATATGCCCATCAATAACCTGGGCGGTGAGGCACTGAAATTCTTTGCAAAAGATACTCCCGGTATTTACGCCGGTTCTTTCAAAAGTATTGAAACTGGAAAATCTGTGATGGCACAGTTCATCAAGCTTGGTCCTCAAACGATAACTTCGAATGCAGTCATGCCCATTAACCCGGTAATGATGGCAATGGCGGTAATGATGGTGCAGATCAATAAAAAACTTGATGCGATTCAGAAAACACAAAAAGAAATTTTATCCTTTTTGCAGGAAGACAAGCAGGCGGAAATACAGGGCGACCTGAATATGCTTACCGATATTCTGGACAAGTATAAATATAACTGGGAGAATGAGCAGTATAGAAATAATTACCATGTGAAGGCCCTTGATATCAAGCAAAGTGCTGAAAAGAATATCATTTTTTATCAAAAACAAATCGCTGATAAAATCAAAAGCCTTCCAGCTGTCTATCTGGATCAGGCAGTCCGGGATCTGATGAACAAAATAGCAGATGATTTCCATGACTACAATATGGCTTTATACTTATTCTCCTTTGCATCCTACCTGGAAGTGATGCTGCTGGGTAATTTCAGCCAGGATTATCTGACATCAGTTGCACAAAGGGTCAGAGATTATCAGGATTATTATCTGGAGCAGGTTGAAAAATGCTGCGATTATTTCAGCAAAGTTTCAGGAGACTCGGTTCAAATGAAAGTTCAGGATGCCGTAGGTAAAGCAGGCAAGTTTCTTGGAGGTCTGATAGGCTCCTCCGCTTTACTCAACAAAGGACCTGTTGACGAATGGCTGATTGACAGCGGAGAACAGATACTGCAGGGAAAAGAGAGTAAGATCCATAAACTTGTTGAAGAATTTTCTATGAGACATGACAGAGGAAGCGAGATATTTGCTGACAGCATCCAAAATGTAATGTTTATCTCGAATGAAACTCAGGCAGTCATGTTTGATAACGATTATCTGTATCTGGTAGCATGAACCTGTGACCGAATAATTTATCATAAACTTTGGTTCAGTCTTATTCTCAGATTCGCTGTTGAAGAAAACTATGATAAATCGACAAGGGAACTTTTTGTCCCCTTGTCTGATTTACCTATTTCGCTGTCTCAGCTCCGGCCATCTGTTTGTCATATAGGATGGCATCGATCGCGTCGATCTTCCTTTGCAGGACTGCCGCTTTTTCTTCAGGCATCTGCTCTTCCTTCAGCAGCCGGTTCAGGCGTCTCCGGATCTTCAGGAGCGTTTCCGCGCTTTTGTCCGTGTAAAGCTCTCCCTCGGAATCCCGTTCCTTCAGCGCTTCAGCCAGGTCGATCCGTTTCAGCGCCTCCGGATCCGCGACGAATTCTGCAAGGAATGCCTTTTCCTCAACGGGCTTCTGGAGAGTCTCAGTCCGTACCTGCCTGTCCGTGCTGATCTCCGCGTCGGAATAACAGCCGGAAAGCCGTGCCGGGAAAGCCCGCCGAAGAGCAAGGGCCTCCGCGCATTTCGCGATCATGATGTCCGGCATGCTTGTCCAGTAAGCTGTCCCCTGGTTGTAGGAGTCATACCTGGCAACGGCAAACAGCGGCTGGGAGAAATCGATGCGTATGACGCCGACCTTGCAGGCTGCCGGCGGTGTTTTTTCAAGCCAGACGTCCTTCCACACGCCGTCATTTCCGCACCACATGGCCGGAGTCTGCCCGGCGTATTTTCCGGACCGTTCCGCGACGATGCGGAGCCCGTCGATCGTGCACAGCACCTCCATACGGGATCCTTCCTTCTTTACCGCGTAGATCTGACGGCAGAAAGGATCCAGTTCCAGGCGTTCCGCCTGCTCGACAAAGGTTTCGAATTCATTGTCATCCAGCTGGGCATATTCCATCCTCAGCCGGGAAACCTGTTTTTCGGAAAATGTAAATTTCTCGTCCATGGTTGTTCCCTCCATGTATTCAGTTTACATTTTCCCGGTAAAGCTGAACCAGACTTTGATCATCCGCCGGCTCGAAAAGGTAGGTTGTTTTCCGGGACGCCGCGATGTTGTGCCGGAACAGCATCATTTTATAGCCAAGGCGCTCCGTCCAGTCGAAGTACCAGTATCTGTCGGGGATGCTGATCCCGGAGTCTTCATTCGGATCCATCAGGTCTTCATAGGTATCCGCAATGATCACATTCTCGAAAGTCAGGCATCCGAGCCTGAGGAAAGTGCATATTCGGATGCCGTCGTCCAGAAGATAGTCAAAATAGGACTGCGTGTCATCCACGATGACCGACTTTATCCCGCAGCTTTCAAGGATCTCCTTGATATCCTCTGCCTCATCTTCATCGGCCGTGACGATCACATTGTCCTTCGGATTGCTGAAACTCCGGACAATCCCGCAGAGCTTCTCCTCAAATTCAATATTGTCGGCGGGATCGCAGCTGTCAACCTGGACGATCTCGATGCCGTTAATGTCGTTCCGCAGCTTTGTCATCCCGGGAATGAGCTGCGGACAGGCGAACTTCAGTTTTTCCGCGTCCAGCCGCATGTTTTTCAGCCCGTAAAACAGATTCTCCTCGGAACAAGCCGGATTCGTGAGGTCACGCATGCAGTGGAGATAATAATCCTGCATTACGTCAACGGAATATGCGCTCAGCGGGGATTTTCCGATGATCCCAAGGAAGTCCAGTTTCTGCCAGTTCAGGAAATGGACATCGTCCGCGAGGATCAGCCCGTACGGCTTGTAGCTTCTCTTCTTGATGGCCGGCATCAGCTTTGAAATCGCGTATCCGACCGTGTAAAGTTTCCGTTCCTCCATGAGGCTGATGAATTTTTCGAATACCTCCCAGACCTTCTCCCGCTGGTCCTCCGTGATATTCACGCATTCCAGCCTCGGTGTTTTCATGTATTCCGATTCAGAGAATACGCCGTAGTTTTCAGCGACATACTCAAAATCGTGCATCAGGTCCCATGATTCAAGATCAAGATCCTCAAAGCTTTCAGCGGCGTCAATGAACATGTCCAGCAGGTCGTCGTCATCGTTTATCTCCCCGACCCGGAAATCAAAGCCCCAGCGTTTTCCGCAGTCTTCCATGAGATGGTTCATCAGGCCGGCATAGTCGAATATATCCGTACGCTTCAGCTGTTTCGGATCGGCCACGATGCTGATATAGGATCTCATGTCGGCAAGATAATCGGGGTTCGATACCAGGAAGAGGATCCTGTCGGAACCGGAAATGAAATCATCCGCGTTGTTTATCGTTCCGATCAACTCAACGGTCTTGCCGGATCCGAAAGGACCCGCGAGGAAATTGAACTTTCCGGTTCCTCCCTTGAGATGGGGGAAGTTGGTGTCTTTATAGTTTCTTCTGAAGGAATCCCTGATCCCGGCCATTTCCTTTTCAAAGGCTTCATGCTCTTCCCGGCTCTGTCTGATGATGTTCAGTTCATGAAGCGCCTCTTCGACAGTCATCCCGTCAATGAGATGTCTCAGGAACAGGGCGCTGTTCGGGGTGAGTTTTTCCTTGTTTGCCTCAAAATCATCAGCGGTTTCCCAGTTCCGGATCATTTCCAGTTCATCCGTACTGGCAAGGCCTTTCAGCAGCATGCGGTTGTGGAATCTGCGGAACAGGCCTCTTCTGCTGTCCGTGTATGCGGGCTCAGGGTCCTTTTCAGGGGTGGCAGCAGACGGTTCTTCCGGGAACAGTTCCGGCATGGCCTCTTCGATCGGTGTATAGTCGGAAGGATCCGTGCTCATTCCGCTGACCGCCTTTTTGTTTTTCTCCGCCCAGTCGTAGATCACATCATGCGGACCGACCAGGAGCAGCACATAGGTCCCGCCCGCGATCTTATTCATCAGGATGCGGTAGCGCCGGTCTGCCCTGAGTGAATATATGCCGGCGTATGCGGGAAGTTTTTCGGGATGCCGGCTTTTCATAAGCCTGGAATCACGGAATTCAGCCAGTGCTTCCCGGATGTTCCCGCGGAATACTTCGGGAAGATCGTTGTAGGAATCCAGAAAACTGTCGCGGACATATACCTTATTCATTGTCAGCCTCCATTTCCCGGAAACATTCCACGAGTTCACGCGGGTTGTCAACGATCACATATTTGAATCCCCGTTCAAGGAAATACCCTTTGCTGTATTTCTGGCGTCCGTGAAGATAGGCTGCGCCTTCGTCCATCCAGACGAAAAGGGCTTCGCCTCCTACCTTATTCTGTTCCTTGATCCCGCGGAAATTCGGGACCGGAGGCCTGATGCCGGCTTTCCGTATCACTTTCGCTGCGGCAAGAGCCTGTTTGTCATATTGAAGTTCCGATATGATCTTTTCCCAGTCAGGATTTTCAACTTTATCCTTATGCTTTTCGTCGTATGGGGCGAGTTTGATATGTCCGGAAGGTTTCTCATCCTCCTGTTTGTTCATCATGACCTTCAGCCACATTTCTTCAGAGTTATTGAGAAATTCATGTCCCTTTTTTCGGCCCGGGAGATCATCGAAGACGGGATTCTGAGAACGGACGCTGCCGGTTTGCTTTACCTTGTCATCAGCTTCAGGATCTGTTTCAGTTTCCTTTTCCGGTTCCGGTTCTTCAGACGGTGGAGTCTGGACGGCTTCAGGCTGCGGGGTTTTTATCTCCGGTTCAGTTTCTTCCGTTTCCGCGTATGCGATGCTCATTTCGCAGGGGGTGATGCCGTATGCGACACATATGGCTCGGCAGGCCAGCGCGTATTCGCGTTCATCATATCCGGCAGGGATCCGCAGCCCGTTCGACAGCGGAATGGCCTCCCCCGTATATTCTTTACCGCAGACGATTGTCTTGTCCGTTTCCGGGATTAATGTTCCGGAAATCACGGAACCATCCGGATCCGCTGCCATGAAAAGATCTTCAAGCAGTTCATGGACAAGATCCAGCCAGCTCCCTACGCGGTGAAGGCGTCGGTTAAGGGTGAAGGCTTCCGGTTTCTTTTCAGTGAAATACTGGTTCATGTTTTTCCTCCGTTGACGTATTTGTACTCTTTTTATACAAAAGGCACGAACTGCGCGTCAATGGTGCTGCCGATGAATGCCCTGATTTTTTCATTGGTTTCATCTCCTGTCAGCAGTTTCAGGGCGGGAAAATACAGCTCCCCGTACAGGGCTTCCGCGAATGCCGCGGCTGTGATCACGGCTGGATCCGCGGAACCGGCCTGAAGTTCTGTTTTGATGTTTATAAACAGCCTGTCATGTTCGGTGAACTCCATGTTTACGGATTCCTCCGGATCCAGTACGACTTCAAAGGAAAAAGGCAGCTGGACCTGTACGGATCCTTCCACGATGAGCTCGTCATAGAATCTCCCGTGTCCGCGGTCAAAAAGATGGTCCCCTGAGCTTTGTTCCGCTATCCCGCAAAGGTACTGTTTCAGTGTTTTCACGCTGCATCCGAAAAGCGGATAGAGCACTTTGTAAAATCTGCTCCTGCTGATCTCCCCGATAAGGCTGATGAGCCCCTGCAGGATCTGCATGGATTCATGCATCGAATCCTCACGGATGCATTTGACGAAACGTTCCGAAAAATTCTCCGAAAGCCTTACCCCGCCGGGGATCTGTTCAAGCCTGATATAAAGTTTTTCTTCGTCCATATTCCTCCGTTATAACGGAATCGTACAGCAGAACAGCCTTTTTGAACCGCCCTTTGTAATATTTTACTGAATATGTCCCAAAGGAGAATATATGAAGACAAATATACTGTTCCTGCTGATTTTTCTCCTGTCTGTCTGCGGCAGCATAATCGTCGGGAGAAAACTGTTTTCCGCGCTGAGCGAATACAAAGCCGGAGAGGAAATATATGAGGAAATTTCAAGAATTGCCTATGAACCAATCACTTCAGAGACTGCAGAATCCACAAATCCTGAGATAACAGAAATTGCCCTCTCACCTGAACCGGAAGGGAAAACCCCATCTACGGAAAAGAAAAGCAACTCGATTGACTTTGAACGTCTGGCAGAGATATCCCCGGATATCAGGGGATGGATCCGGCTTGAAGGAACGAAGGTGGACTATCCGGTAATGCAGAGCAAAGACAACGATTATTATCTCAGCCGGGCAGTCAACGGAACCTGGAACAAGGTCGGAACCCCGTTTATGGATTTCCGGAACAGCGGTGATTTCTCAGACCGGATCACTGTCATTTACGGGCATTATATGGGCGACGGCTCCATGTTCACGGACATTCATAACTATAAGAGCCAGAAGTTTTACAACGAACATCCATATATAGATCTTTACACCCCTGACGGCAGTTTCCGGATCCTCCCTGTGGCGGGAGTATACCAGAATGTCGAATACTGGGATTTCACCTTTGATTACGAATCTGACGAAGCCTTTCTGTATCAGATCAACACATGGAAAGCTTTATCAACCTTCAAATCCGATACTGAATATGACGATGATGACCGCTTCGTCGTGCTGACGCTCTGTACCTACGATGTCGAAAACAGCAGGTTTCTCCTTGTCGGGAAAATAACGGACCTGGAAGAATTTGTATCTTAACCACAGGAGGAATAAAATGAAAACATTTCTGATTATTTTCATCGTTTGGCTTGTAATGTTCCTGTTCGCCTGGGCTCTCGTTCACGGAGCGAAACTGCAAAGAGAACGACTCGGAATTATTGAGGATGATATTCCGGATCTTTCCTGATACAATATCAATCCCCCCAAGAGTATTTTTTTCTTGGGGGGATTCACTCGTTTTTACCTTTTCAATATTTTTTATATCATAAATTCTTGTTCAAACTATCATAATATTTTCGATAATCTTGAGATAATGATCTCTCGCTGAAATTTTTACCTTTTGACTGCTTTTCAATAATTTGTGCAAGATGGTTAACAGTGTTATCATCCCAGCCTAGTTTATTAGCGGACGATTTTACATCTTTAATAAACTTTTCTTTTGGAAAAGCAATTCTATTTGATGTGGCTAAATAACCAAGCATATACATTTCAATGGCATCAGCCCATTTCTTTTCTTTCTTTAGTAATTTAGCTTGTTCAAAACGAATAGACTCTAATGAAGCTGCCTTCTTCATAAGCAGATGATTTAAATAAGACCATGCTTTATTGTTTTGGCCTGCTTTACAATAATACTTGACCAAATCCATACATTGTGAGGTTCTGCATGGTGGATCAGACTCAATAAATGCAAATTCTAATTCTTTGATAACAGCATCTAAATCATTATTGTTTTTATATCTTTCTTGTGCTGCATTCACACGCTCCAATAATGCATTTTGATAATTTAATGAATCTAAGCTATCTCTGTAACCTTCTATATTTTTCTCATACATTTCCTTTTCAATTTTATTTCGAAATTTTGGTTTAGGAACAGATAATTTTTTTACAGTTGGTTGAGTCGCAGATGATTTCGGCACATATGGTTTTACAATGTATGGATTTGTTGCATCTGGTTGCTCTGCATTTTTATCATCCAACTTCTTTTCAGGTATATTTTTATCTTTTTTAAATAAATCAAACAATCCCATTTTTCCCCTCTTATCCTACCTTTTACCGTAAGAATAATCAACACAGATTATTGGATAAATAATTAATAATTATCGTTCGCTTTTATTATACCTTTATAGTGATTGTCATAATAAATGAGCTGCACTTGAAAAAAATAATAGTGCAGGAATGATATAAAACGATGTGAAAAAGGCTGCCCAGGGACAGCCTTTTCTGATATTTGTCTATTCTTCGATGTCAAGCTTTTCGACTTTTCCGAACCGGGTATATCCGCTGACATATTTCTGGCTCATCAAAGCTGCTGTATCATACAGGTTTTTCGGCAGCTTGCAGCGTTCCACATTCTCCGGATCAGATGGATCATGAATAAGAATCGCGGTATCCGATTCAAGTTCAAGAATGCCTGAGAAGCGTTTCTTTCTGCTTCCTATTCCCAGCGCTGCGCCGGAACCAAGAACGCCCGCGCCCAGGACTCCCATCCCGATCTTCACAGGGAGCGAAGTGTTCCGGATCCTGCCGAGCAGTGAAGTATCTTCTTCCAATACAGCAAGCAGCTTCCGTTCCGGCCCGTAGTAATAGCCGCTGACCTTATCCCCGTCCTTCAGCCCTTCGGAAATCAGGACAGTCCTGTCCCCGACCAGGTTGTGCATCCCGCCGAGGAGCAGATGATACCAGTCCTTTTTCTCAGGAACCTGGATCTGTTCGGAGGTTATCTCCTCGATCTTCCCTTCCATGTAGCCGCCCAGGTCCTCCGCTTCAGCGACAGTCAGCGCGATGACATTCCGTGTGCTGATATCGGCGAATCCAGCGATCCTGGAACCGTCTTTCACATCCCCGCTGACATATGCCGTGCCTGTGATAAACCAGACAGCCCCATCCATGCTGAGCCTGCGGATCCCGTCAATATCAGTGGCGGAAACGGATTCAGCAATTCCGCTGAAGGATTCAATATCGTCAAGGTCAAGCTCCGGGGAAATAACCTGAAGGGAGACCATCTCTTTGCCGGGCCTCATGACACCCGCGGCGATCATGCCGGGAGCAAAACCTGAGAGATCAATACCTGCTGCTTTCCGGACGCGTCCCCGTACTGTCAGCGTATGGTTCTGCGGATCAACCTTTTCGATCACGCCGGAAAAAGCCGAGCCGGATGTTTCCATGAGTCCGATGCCGTACGTGGCCGCCACCCATGCCGTATTTCCGAAACGGATGCCCGAAAGGACCGTATCCGGCTCAAGACCCGCCTCAGCGTCGTTGAGCAGCGTATCCGATGTCAGGGCGATCTCAGTTCCGCCGACAGTCACAATATAGGAACCGTCTGTCTGCATGTCGCTGATGGCTTCAATGACCCCGGAGAAGCTTTCCGGCTTTCCGTAGACAGCTTCCTCACGGACGGCGACCGACAGGATCTTCCCGTTCCGGACGGTAGCGATGACAAAATCGCCCTCATTCAGGTTCTGGATGACCGATTCAGACGTGTAAATATAACTGAACCCGCCGATCAGCATCCTTCCGCTGCCGTTTTCATCAGGAATGCTGATGGAGCCGACTTTCCCGAAGACAGTCTGAAGATCATCCATGGAGTCCGGATAGTTTCCCGCCACCAGGGAAACAAGCTCGCGTTCCCCGTCTGCATGCTCGATACAGGTGATCAGGCACTTCATGCCGGCAGCGATGTAGCCGGAATGAAAGACATCCTCATCGATCCGGTAGGAAACACCGTCCGCTGTGACGGTAAAGCTGCCGGTATAGTCTTTCGCGGAAACATTCTCAATGGACGCGAAGAATGAAACGGGGGTGTCTTCCTCGGCATTTTCAGGGTAATCCCGGACAGCCAGCAGAGTTCCTCCGTCATGGACCGCGATGACCGGGCTGTCCGGCTCCAGGTTAGAATAAATCAGGGAAGATTCATCAGCGGTGTAGCGCTGGCCGTCGATCATAACAGCATAACCGGATTTGCTCCGGCTTACCTCCGCTGTGATCGTTCCCACGAATGCGTTGTCGGGATTCACGTCTTCCGCTTTCGCCTTGATGACCGCCGCGTGAACGATGTCATTTCCGAGAACCGTACCGGCAATGACCGCGCCTTTCTCCAACTTCCCGACAGTTTCAGAAACAACCGTATCCGGAAGGAGACGGTAGGTGATCCCGTTCACCAGGATGTATCGTCTGCCGTAGCTGTCCTCTCCGGAAACACGAACGACGGTTCCCGCAAAATCCGTCAGATCGTCAGCATCGATGGATGCTTCGGGAATCTCATAGATGGAAATCAGTTCCTCTCCGGTCTGCACGGCCGCGACGATCATGTCAGGCTTCACTTCGGATCCCTTATCGGTATTTCCGCTGATGAAATGGTATTTCCCGTCAATATAAACCGGCGTATTGCCGTTGACGTCGGCTATTCCGACAGAGGTGACCGTACCCGCGATCCTGTCCTGCGGCAGCGGATCTCCGGCGTTCTGCACAACACGAAGGGCGACTGTCCTGCACTCATAGTCCACGGCGGCCGCGACAGCGTCTTCTTCGAAAAGGCCCGCAAGCTCATCCGTTGACAGCGTGCCGTCAAAATCATGGATCAGTTCACCGATAACGAGCTCTCCCGTATCCCTGAAAATCCCGTTGATATCGCCGTAGAAGTAGGAAAGTCCTTCGCTGCATTCCGCGTGCTTCAGGACCCTGAGCTTCAGCACCTCGTTGTCCGGAAGCAGCACTTCCATCATGATCAGCGTCCCGATCTCGTAATCTCCTTCCACGATCGTGCTGTCCGTAATGATATATCTCCCGTTCCCGGTATCGATCTCTACCCAGCCGTCTCCCATCGCGGTGACGTGGCCTACGATCGTTTCAACCTTTGCCTTTTCCGTATCAGCCCTGTTGACGATCAGTGCCTTCGTGCCGCTTTTCGAAAAGATCTCCGCGATGCCGGAAACGTAATCGCCGGGCTGGAGCTCGGAAAAATCACAGTTGATCTCCGTGTTCTCCGTAATAAAGATGACTTCGCCTTCTACGACGATATAATCCGGACCGACCGCTTCAACGATGCCGGCAAATTCGATTTCTCCGATCTTCTCATCACCTTCGACCTCGATATCCGGCAGGGAACGGGCCGGTTCATCGGTCTTTTTCAGGATCCGGATCTCGATCTCTCCCGTAACGGTATCGTACCTTCCCAGGCCGATAACCTTATCTCCGGTCCTGATGTCATCATCGATCTGCGAATCGTCCGTAATAACTAGGTCCTGTCCGCTGACAACGACGTCGTCATCGCCGATGTCTTCAACCGTCCCGCTGATGGGAACATCCTTGTACCGGTCGTTATCGCCCGGTTTGCCGCCCTCATCCGCCGGCACGATCGCCTGCATGTTGGAAACGGTGAACTGTCCGGTCTGGTTATAGGTCCGGACAGTCAGGAGATAGTTTCCCGCGGGAACTTCGATCCCGGCGATAAACCCGTCCCACACAAGCGTGTAATCGGGACCGGTCAGCTCCCATTCCTCGTGGTCATGGCCGTGCCCGCTGACATTCACAACGGCGCGTACGGGTTCTCCCACGATTTCAGGAGTCACAGCAATATTCTTGATTACGTAATCAGGAAAGATCAGGGCGGCCTTTTTGTTGTAGATCTCGATGTCGTTCCGGGTTATTTCAGCTGTATTGCCGGCATTGTCAATCGCTCGGAATACAAAATGCCCGTATTGGCCGCAGTCATCCGGAACATGGTATACCCAGACCCATTCGCCGCCTTCCCCGTCCGCAAAGCTGCCGACGGTCTCAAACGGCTTCCCTTCCGCGCTGGCTTCAACCGTCTGAATGCCTGAATAAGCGTCATATGCCGTCCCGGTTACGGTAAGTTTATTCCCGTCCAGTCTGGAAACGGATACCCCGATGATCGGATCCGAGCGGTCCACATAGACGTTCAGTTCCTCTGCCTGCGCGGACTGTGAAAGCACCAGCAGAAGAACCGTTGAAAACAGCAATAACAGATTTTGGAGCAATCTTCGCATTTTAAAACCTCCAGTTAAATATCAGGGATTCTACAAAAAGCCGCCGCTTGTAAGCTGAAAGGGAAAGGAAGACAGATATGTACGATATACTTAGATTCTTCAATCAGATCTACAGGAAGCATCCTCCGAAATTCTGGTATACGGTGCTTTTCTTTATCCTGCTGGCTTTCATCGCGAAGCCTCTGGTGACCACCGTCGTCGGGATCATCGATCCGCCGGAACCCACGGCGACACCGAGGCCGACCCCGGATATCAGCCAGACGGGGAAAACGGGAGAAGCCCTGCTCGTGCTGGATACATATTACACATTGCTGGGATATCAGGAATTTGATTCATACTGCGTTCCGCTTGCTGAATCGAACAGGAGAGAAGCGGAGAAGACCGTGGTCGTGGAATTTCTGGCAAGGCATTATGGAAACGAACCGGTGGAGCTGAACAGTTTCTACCTGAGGGACGGCGCGGGGACGAACTATGTGCTCACATCCGCGGACAGGATCGAAGACTACCGCGGCAGCTGCGTCGAGCCGGTAAGCGAGGGAATCAGCAGGCCGGGAATGGAGGTCACGCTGACCAAAGGGTACGGCAGCCACTATTACTTCTATTCACGGAACATTCCCCGGACAGCGGAAAACCTGGAGTTCACATTTCAGGTGGGCTACAGCATTCCGTACGAGGTAACGGGCACTCCCGTCGCGGGATCATCCAAGGTATTCATCCCGCTGGGGGAACCGGGAACATCCGCCGAAGCCCCGGCAGTCATGCTCGGCGTGCCGGATAAGAACCGTCTGTATGAAAACAGGACCGCCGCTGCGGGAAATATCGCGGTGGCCGTCAATGATGTGAACCGCATCGCGGGAGACAACGACAGGACCGGCTATTACATGGAGATGCTTTTCAAGAACATCTCAGGAAAGATGCTGGACATGAACGTTTCAACCGAATTCAGCTTCGCTGTGGTGGACGATTACGGCGTGGCGATGCCCGCGGAGCTCGCGATGAACCGCGGATACAACAGCGCCCTGGCGCCTGATGAAACCCAGATGTATCTGCTGCGGTGGACAATGGAGCAGAGATCGGTCCGCCTGCGGAACCTGTACCTGCGCGTCAGGATGAAGAGCCGGACCGGGGAGCTTTTCATCCGAATCCCGTTCAAGGAATCCATGATCATCACTCCCGAACCAACTGTTGAAGTACCGGAGTATCTGTACAGGACGCCGGTCCCGGTAACCTTCCCGACCGCTGACACATCAAAACCCACAGGAAAACCGGATCCCTGCGCGAACACGCTGCCGCCCATCCTGAAACCCGGGGACAGCGCCGCGGTCACATATACGCCTCCTGTGGCGAACAGGCTGAGGACCAAGCCCGGATTCGGCGGAAGCGTTTCCGGAATGATGCCTCCCGGCAGCACGTTCTACGTGATGGACGGCCCGGTCTGCGCGGACGGCCTGTACTGGTATTATGTCAGCTGCGGCGGAAGCTACGGCTGGACCGCCGAATCGGATGAGGGAGTCTACTGGCTCGAGAAGCGGTAGACCTTCCGGTGAAAATCCCCGGTTTCCAGAATAAATGCCGGGGATTTTTTTCTGTCTGATCTCCTGTTTCAGGAACGCGGATTTTTGTACCCTCTCTGTAATTAACTAAAGTACTACTCCCGATTAATTAAAAGTTTTTAAATTAACTAAAGAATTAATTAACGGGGTGCGGCTTTCTTTATTTCAGGTATGGATTAACTTGAAAAATGGAAATAACAGGTATTCGAAGGCCTTAAATGGGAATGCGGCAAGAGGTTCCCTTTCCGGATGGAAGCGCCCGTGACGCCGCAGCGGATCGGAAACAGTGTTTGAGATTATTCTAGTTATTTTTACATATTGTCCTTTTTACCCGTAAATACCGCGGCGGCCATCCCCCCGCGCGGAGGATCCGCTCTCCCGCGGAAACGGAAAATACCGGAAACGCCGCTTTTCCGGTTGGGCGAACAGACAGATCGTTTGTCCGCGTGTCTCGGCGGTTCCAGAATCAGCAGAATTCCGGGATCAGAAAAGGCTGCAGGACAGACGGCTCCTTTATGATTTCCTTCTTCCGGCTTTTCCTTTTCCTTTCCGCGGTGCTTTTCATCGCGAGCAGCTTCTTCAGCAGCACGGCGCGGTTGTCTTCGTCTTCATTTGTAACCAGCGCTTCCTCCTTTCCGTCGATGATCTTCCCCATGTCGGAGAGCTTCCTGTTCAGCATATCGCAGAGCGTCTCGTCGAGAAGGCATTTGTCAGCGTAGACGTAGAAGATGGAACAGGCGTTGCGCTGCCCGATCCTCCAGATGCGGTCCTCGGCCTGGCGCATATTCGCCGCGGAATAGTCGAAATCGTTGAATACGACCACATCCGAACGCGTCAGGGTCAGGCCTACGCCTCCCGCGGAAACCGTGCAGACGATGACCTTTTTTTCCCCTTTCTGGAACTTCTCGACGGAAGCCTGCCTGTCCTCCGCGGAGACGTTCCCCGTGATCCTGACGCAGTCGTCCCCGAAACAGCGGCAGATCTTTTCCGCCGGCTCCAGGTAGCAGGTGTAGACCACGACGGATTTCCCGTTTTCCAGGAGATCTGAGATCAGGGCGCAGGTCTTATCGGTTTTCCCCATTGCCGCGGCCTGCTTCATCGCGTTCAGGACCGCAAGCGGGCTGCTGTCATCATCGGGGGAGAGGTACTTCTTCAGGATCCTGTCGTATTCCTTCAGGTCGGCCTCCACAGGGATATAGGAACGGATCTTCTGCGGCATATCCAGAATGTTTTCGATCCGACGCCTGAGCATGCACTCCCTGAGCTTCCGGTTCAGCTCTTCCCGGTTCGAGGCCCCGTCGAACTGCCATCCGAAGGAATTCCGCTCGGCCCCGCAGTACCGGTGCGCGAAGGCGAACCAGTTTTTCGCAAGCGGGGAACCGACCATCTTCAGAAGCATGAAAATATCCCTGGTCCTGTTGGTGATGGGTGTGCCTGTCAGGAGATATACATTCGGTACTCTTTCCGCGATCACGGCGGAGAACCTTGAACGCATGCTTCCCGGCCCGCCTTTCGCGTTGACTGCCTTGCAGTAGTGCGCCTCATCGAAAACAGCGGTCGTAAAGCCTTCTGCCCAGATAGAAAGAGGGATCTCCCTGTGGACGCAGCGCAGGCTGTCGTAATTCACAATGACCCATTCAGCATTGCTTTTCAGGTCTTCCTTCACGGTTTTGCTGCTGATCACGCAGATTTCGGATTCGGGTATTCCGAAGCGGACGATCTCGTTACGCCAGTTCAGCTTCAGAGACGCCGGCGTTACGATCAGCTTTCTCCCCGTCCTGTTGTAAGCGGCCAGGATCGCGGTGAAAGTCTTCCCGAGCCCCATGGTGTCCGCGAGGATGTATTTCCGGTTTTTCAGCAGGATGGCGGCGCCTGAGATCTGGTGGAGATAGGGCGTGAAGCCGGAACCGGCCGGAAGGACCGGAACGGGAAGGTCGGGATCCGCGTTTTCAAAGTATCCTTCCGGAACGATATCCTTCATTTCATACGCTTCTTTCGGCAGCGCCTGCGGCGGGAAGAGTTTCTCCTGTAGCGGTGCCGGATCCGCGGACTTCGCGAAGACATTTTCAATGCCGTTCTTTTCGCAGTATTTCACGTACGCGCTGATCAGCGGGGAGCATTCATAATACATTCCCCCGATGCTGTACTGCGCGAAAGTCCTGACCAGTTCCGGAATGCTCCGGATGTCGACATCCCAGGTCCGGTTTTCACGGCAGAAACGCCGTGCCGTGCCGGGAACCGCCGCTTTCAGGATCGAAACTGCTTCTTCGCTGTACTTGAAATAGATCGATGCGCGGCCGTCCCGGACGGATGCCACGTTGATTTTCAGATAACCAGAGTTCATTGCGTTCCTTCATTTCCCATGTCTTTTCGTTCTTCTGCTCTTCCGGTTTTCCTCATCCTACCAGCCCTTTGAAAGTTTGAAACAGGTTTGGATCATGTTTTTCATGCCTGTCTTCGGCGCCCTTCCAGCAGACTGACCACATCCGCGACGGGGATGCCGCAGCGGAAGGAAACATACCCGATGGTCATCCTCTCCGAAAGCTCAAGCGCCTTTTCCCGGACGGATTCGCTGATTTTCACGGGCTTCCTGCCGGACAGAGCCTGCGAATACGCGAGGTACGTATGGCTTTTCAGGTATTTCATCCTCGGGCGGTTCGTCTTTGTTTTCAGCTCGTCCGCGAACGGGAATAGGTAGATACGGTCGGTTTCCCCCTTCAGGGAGACCAATGAAACCGAGGAGTAAGGGACCCATCTGTCGCACCAGGACGCGGCCTTCCGGCGGATTTCATCCTTCAGTTCGCTGCAGACAGCCCCTGAAGAATCTGTGCCGTCCGAAAGGTCTGCGAAGGCCCATAATTCCGGAGTGTCAAGCCAGTGCTGTTCACGGTAGCTCTCCGCATTCGGGAGCGACGCCAGGTAATTCACGATCTCCCGCTGGCGTTTCCGGGGCCGCAGCCCCTTTTCACCGGCGGGGTTCGGTCCGCTGGGATAGGAAATGCCGAGCCGCACGCAGAGACTGTCCAGCACTTTCGGAACGCCGCTGGCCTTCAGCCGGGTATCTCCCGTCCTTGCAAAAGCCTGTGCCACAGCCCTTTCATTATGCCTGCCGCGGCAGGTCTCCATTGCCAGGGCGAGGTCTCCGGAGCGGAGGCTCTTTTTTTCGTCGCTCGTATAAAAGCGGTCCCGTTCGAAAAAATTCCCAATGGTTTCCATTTTGTTCCTCCGGATGATCTCAGGCCGTATCAGTCTTCGCCTACTGAATCTTCGATTTCCCCGACAAAGTGCGCAAGCATGCAGCCGTCGCAGTAGTTGATGGTATCGAAATTGAAAACCCGCTGCGTGCGGCAGAATCTGCATGTCGCGTTGGCAGTCGCGTACATCTTTGAAAGTTTCATGGATTCGTTTTCGCCTTTGAGGATCAGGTCCAGCTCGATATATTTGTCCGTATTCTGGCTTTTCGACATCGAATCCGCGAGGACCATGTAATCAGGATATTCCTCATCTTCCTGGGGAATATCATCCGCGGCGTTTACGGCCGGCGCGGGAGCAACTTCCTTTTTCCGGTCCTTATTTGCCGTCCTGTCCGCCTTTTCATCCCGGATCCGTTCGATATCCTCTTCCGGCATTCCGGCGGCGCGCATGACGTCCTCGTCATTTTTCAGGTCCGCGGGATCCGTGCCTGTCTGCAGCGCGATCTCGCGGTTCATGTCATCCCGTTCCTTGATCGCCTTTGCGAGGCGCGTTTCAAACTGCTCCGGGCTTGTCTTCCCGGCGCACGCGTTACCGATCATCTCAAGCTTTGTAGGAAGATCGTAGGTCTTTCCGAGTAGGATATCCAGAATCCTGAAGCAGGTGTCGCTGAACTGGAGATGCCCGTCCCAGAAGAATTCCTGTACTTCGTCGGGAAACTGCGGGAAGAATTTTTCCAGAGAACGTGTGAGGCGGACCAGGTCGTCCTGCGTCAGCCGTTTGTTCTCAAGCAGGTCGCTGATGATCCGCAGGCGCTTGTCCGGATCTTCCGGATAAACACCGCGGAAGCGGATAATTGCGCCGACGGTCGTCTCGTCGCAGGGGAAATCCGGAAGAAGGATGAGGTCGATCAGCTCGGGGCAGGATTCCTTCGCTTTGATCTCCCCGGTCTTCGGATCGATTCCCCGCAGCAGGCGTTCAAACTGTGCTGATGCGTCCGCCCTTTCCTTGAGGGGAATGCTGTTCAGCTTCCCGACCGCCTCCAGCATCTTTTCTTCTGTAGGGTAATCCCGCAGGAACGCGATGACCTGGTTGGAATACGGAAGCTCCCTTCCGTTGAAATGGAAGCGGATGATCTCAGGCAGGGTATTGAGCACGGCTCCTACGCATTTCATGAAATCCTGCATTTCCAGCGGTTCGGTGATCCCAAGGCTCTCGGCCCGGGCGATAGCGTCCTGCCTGCCCTCAACTTTCTTTATTGACAGCATTGCGTCAATGAGTCCTGCCCGTGAGTCCATTCCGATCTGCATAAGCCATTCCGCCGTTTTTTCATCAAGAGAGATCAGCTTGTTCAGGAGTTCGGTCTTCCGCGCTGAAATTCCCATCCTTTTTTTCATTTCCTCAAGCTGCGCGAAATTGCAGTTCGCATACAGCCGGCGGAAAAGCCTGGCCGTTTCCAGGGGACTCATATTGACGCGCTGGGTGTTGCTGATATAATTCTGGACAATTTCGTCGGGGGTCGGTTTGTCCGGATCGACAGTTTGATCGATAAGCAAAGGAACCGTCTCGAGGCCCGCTTCTTTTGCGGCGTCAAGGCGGTGGTCCCCGTCAATGATCACATAATAACCTTCGGCGTTTTTACCCGTAACCATCAGAGGATCGTGAACACCCATTGCCCGGATCGACATTACGAGTTCCATGAAGGTTTCCCTGCTGTAGGAACGGCTGTAATCCGCAGAATATCTGCTGTGTACAATTTCATTGATCGGTACTATTTTGAAATCCATGTTGTTTTTCCTTTCTGTTGCCTTACTTAATACATACAAAACCGGGGTACGCCTGTTCAGCCTGAATTACATTCATCCTGGAAAGCGTGAAAAAAGTCATATCAGCGAATATTTCATGTCCTTTACGGATTATTCCGCCGGAAAACCCGGAAGGTTCTCCCGTAAGGCAGAATAATTCCGGATGCTTTCAAGCTCTTTTTTCGTTCTATCCCTCTGCTTATATAAATACAAAACCCCGAAAAAAATTGAACGCGTCTTTTTTTGCAGAACCGGATCCTTGATGTTCGCCGCATTCAGAAGACGAACTTCTCCCGCAGGAGCGCGGCAAGTTCCGTGTTCCTGCTGATGCTGTTCCTGTTTGCCAGCGCGTTCTGAAACGCGGATCTTTCACCGATCAGGACGACCGCCTTTCTCGCCCGTGTGACCGCGGTGTACAGCTGTTTTCTTTCGGCATTCCGGGAATTCATGCTGTCCATGACGATCACAGCCGCTTCTGTTTCGGAGCCCTGGGCCTTGTGGATCGAGATGGCATAGGCAAGCACAAGATACCTCGCCTGATTCCGCGAATAGACGACCGTCCTTCCCGTATCCGGGAAAAACACGCTGATCCGGCCACTTTCGATGCCGGAGATGTAGCCGATGTCCCCGTTGTAGACCATCAGGGAATAGTCGTTGGATGTCTGCATGACCTTGTCGCCGGTCCTGAATGTCTTATCGCCGACAGCGTAATCCGGGGATCCGTCCGCGGGCGGGTTCAGTTTCTCCCGCAGCATGACGTTGAGTCTTTCCGTGCCGGATCTGCTGACGTTGGCCGGGGCAAGGATCTGTATATCCTTCAGCGGATCAAGGGAAAAGCGCAGGGAAAGCTCATCTACCGTGTAGGAAAGGAGCCTGTTGGACTCCGGTCCGGCTTTGCACTCGAAATAGAAGAAATCATCGCCTTTCAGCCCGAATTTCGACGCGCAGAAGGGGAATTCTCCTTCGTTGACGCGCCGGGCGTTGATCACGATGCCGCTTTCCGCGTTCTGCCTGAATATCTGCGTCAGCCTGGTTACGGGAATACATCCGGATTCGATCATGCCGTTGAAAAAGCTTCCCGGGCCTACCGGCGGGAGTTGGTTCTCATCCCCGATGAATACCACGCGTGCCCGGGGTGAAACCGCCGAGAGCAGCGATTTTGCCAGTTCGATATCGATCATGGAGGATTCATCGATGATAAGCAGGTCATACGGCAGAAGGTTTTTGCTGTTCATCGCGAATCCGCCTCTGCTCTCCGCCTTGAGCAGACGGTGGATTGTTTTCGGACGGATGGAATCCTCCATTTCCCTGCCGCCGAATATCGCGCTGACCAGCCTCCTCGCGGCACGGCCTGTGGGGGCGGCGGCCATACATAAAAGCCCCGCGTTTTCAGCGGCCTCATAAATGATCTTTGTGATGAAGGACTTTCCCGTTCCGGGACCTCCGGTGATGATGCTCAGCGGATTTTCAAATACGTTCCAAACCGCCCTTTTCTGTTCCATGGAAAGCGATTCTCTCTGGAGAAACAGTTTTCCGGGAGAGCCGTACGGATTTTTCACTGGATTGAGGTGGAGAACATGCAGCATGGAAGCGATCTCCTTCTCCGTATTCTCCCTTCCAGCGGGAAAGAACCGACGTTTCCTGTCTATGACGGCCTTATGGTATACATTGAGTTTTCCGACCGCGTCCTTGTACGCGTTCCTGAAATCCGGACTTTCATCCTGCGGCAGCTCCAGAAGGCTGATTACACGTGTTTTCAGGCCGGGTTCTTCTGTAAAGACATGCCCGGCCGCGGAATCAGTCCGGATGATATGCATGACCGCCGACGCGATCCTGTCTGGCGAAAGCGGGTCGTATTTTCCCTCGTTGACCAGGATCCCGTCGATCTGCCGGAAGGAAATATCCGGGCAATCCAGTGTAAAACTGTAGGGATCCTCCGCAAATGCCTCTTCCGTGCCGCGTCCGAAGATGTCGGCCAGCTCGGCGGCGGTCTTCTCCCCGAAGCCTTTCCGGAGCAGGAATGAATATGCATCGTGGATATAGAAGCTGTCGGTAACAGAATCGCGGATCGATTCCCTCGCGCGGATGCTGACGCCCTGTATATTCCTTTCCACGAAGCGGTCCGGCGCGCCGGTGATCTCCCGTACCGTATCGATGCCGTATTCTTCGATGATCCGGTCTATCGTTTTCGGACCGCAGCCCGGGATGCCGAGCCCGATCAGGTATTGCCGGATCTCTGAGAGGCTGGTAAACTGCAGGAAGGCGCATCCATTCGCCTTGATCTCCAGGTTTTCCGTTCCGCTTGCACTGTCGCGGTGCAGCTGGTATGTTCCGTTTACACGTACCGGAAGTCCGACGGAAAGGCCGGGAAAGATGCCGGTGCACACGACGGATTCCCCCCTGCTGTCGATGCCGCAGAATACGGCGAAGTCGCGGACAGGCCCTTCCCTGGGAACGCGTATCGACTTTACATGCAGGTCCATGGTGACAGGTTTGTTCACGAGCTGTCTGAAGTTTTCCATTTTCTTTCTCCTGATCCTGTTAATACAAAACCTGAAGAAAAAATATCCGCGCCGGATATCCGGCGCAAAAAGGACAATATGTAAAAATAACTAGAATAATCTCAAACACTGTTTCCGGATGAGGCTCCTTTTTCCCGGTTCCGGCTGTGTCTGTTCAAAAGATCCCGCGGCGGGAAAACGGACAGCCGCCCTGTGGGACGGCTGCCTGCGCGGATAAGGTATGGAAGGAAAGCGGTCTAAAGGAGAAAACAGAGGACGATCATTATTCCGAACGCGAGGAAAACGAAAACCGTGCTGTACACATCCATTCTGCCGAAGCGGTTTTCCCTTCCCTTTTCCGCAGCCGGATCCTTCGGTTTGCCGCTGTATGCCCGGATCAGGGCTTCGGATTTCAGGATCTCCCCGGCCTTCAGCATCATTTCATTTCCGGATATCCCGGGGTTGTCTTTCCGGATTTCCAGAAGGAGAGGTTTCAGCGGGAAATCGGTATCTGAATCAAGAAGCATCATGCGGATCCCCGTATGTTCGTCACGGGCGGCGGCTTCGAAAAGGAAGGCATACAGGATCAGGTCATCCGCGGCACTGGTTTTCCATCTTTTATCCTGAAGGATAAAGAACGCGGCAGAAGCGGAAAGGATCAGGATGACCGCGCAGAACAATTCCGGGCCGGTTTTCGCAAGGATCATCCTGTGGAAAAGGGCGGCGGAGGCGAGCAGGGCTGTGCTCAGAAAACCGGCTGCTTTGATCATCCAGGTATAATTCACATTCTCTTTCCGGATGATCTTCTCATATCTGATTATTTTTTCCTTCTCCGTGCGGAATTCATCATCCGTCCCGGCAGCTTTTCCGGTCTTTCTCATGGGCAAATGATCCTGCAGAAGATCCGCAAGGATACGGACCAGGACAAATACCGAGATTCCCGCGGCAGCCGCAAGAACGGGGATGATCTGTTTCAGCTGGGAAAGATTCTCCGTCATAATACCCTCCCTCTGATGCAGATATTCCGGTAAGCAGCCGTCATCAAAGCCAGCAGGAACCCGGCCGAAAGCAGGACCGCTGCAGATCCTGCCGGCAATGCCGAACGGACGCAATAGATGCTGACCGCCGTATACGCGAGCAGCACGGCGAGAAGGATCAGTTCCGCGTTTGCCATCTCAAGCGACCTTTTCATAATTACAGCGGCGTCGCCGAAAAACAATTCGGAAAAGTAATTGACCGCATTCATATCCGGCTCAGGCTGCTGGTCCCCGAACATTTTCAGGCAGATCGACAGCCCTTTCCCGCCGGATGTACCGTCGTCCAGCTGGCTGACGGCGCTTTTCCATTTCACACCCCTGGATAATTGCTTTCCGGCGGCAATCGCCCTGCCTTTCATCGCGCCGTCCGGAATCGAAGCGCATGCCTCGTCAAAGGCCTTTTCCCTGTTCTGCAGGGAGACATAGGCCGCGTTAAATTTCCGGATGAAAAGGGACGCGTGCCGGCTGCATTTGATGCTGTACCGGATATTCAGATTGCAGGCTGCGGCGGTTCCCCACAGGCAGATCAGGACGACGGGGATGACGCTTGTTTTTACGGGATTCATCCAGATGAAGATAACGGAAGCTGCCGCTGCCGCGGATACTGGGAGGATCATGCCGTGCAGTCCGTGGATCCCGCTGGAGATCCCGGTATACAGCAGCAGGCGCTTATCCTTTTTCTCGCGGTTGTGGATCGCGGCGTCCAGAGCGTCCGCTCCGATAACGCAGGCTTTGTGGATAAGACCGGAGATCATGAACATCAGAACAGCGGCACCGCCTGCCATCAGGATCCCGCAGATCTTTTTTACTGTTTCGATTTGATTCATGCTTTTAACCTCATTTGCTGTTGGCGATTGTCACCCAGACGATGGTGTTGGAATTTTCACGCAGGGAATCCGCGGCTGCTTCCACAATTGTCTGTGCCTGGTCCGGCCTTACGGCAAGGACAATGATCGCCGCGTGATTTTTACCGGACAATTTCCCGTCGGAAGCGTAGATATCATTGCCGTTCTCGTCAAGCACGGCTGAAACCTTCAGGTTGGAAATTTTCGTGTACCCGAAAGCATCTTCTGCCATTTCTGCAGCCGCGGGACTGTTCGGGAATCCCCATGAAACATCTGCTGGATTGTTGCTTCCTTCTTTCTGCCGGATATAAAGATTGACATACTGGTCCGGATAGATATTCCCGCCGATCATCTGTCCCGGTGCGACAGGAACAGAAACGATTTCCAGCTTCGGATCATCCATGTAGAACCCGGCCGATTGTGAAATGAACGCCATCGGAACCGGAAGGCCGGCGGCAAGCGTACCGGTAGTCATACGGCCATCGAGTGATGAATAGCTGACGGCGTAATCGAAGTCTTTGATGTATCCGGTAAATTCTGTTGTGGTAAACATATCTTCGCTGATCACTGTGTAGGGCTCAATTTCCCTGTTTGGAACAGGAATGGTAACCAAGCCAAGATTCTTCACAAAGAGCTTTTCAGCATTCAGGCCGCATAAGATCGACAGGGCGGCTGCGCCGAGTGATAAAATGATTTTCAGAATTTGTTTTGCCATTTTTCTCCAAATAGTGTTATGATTTCAATCATCGGCAGACGCTATTCTTCCTTTTATGAGGGCCCGAAATCTCCAGCGTCTGCCGGCTTTTTTATCCAATAAAGTCAATTTGGAACAGGGTGGCCAGCACGATTACCCGTTGTTCCCAGACACCTGTGTCCCAGTTGAACCCGCTGCACGTAAAAAGAGTCAGGGCATAAGGACGGCTTTTCATGAACTCAACGTAGGTATCCGGAACGTACTGATACCGGTCGACTTTATAGGTGTATTTTGTGTTTTCCGAATAGAGAATGATTTCATCACCTTCCTCGAGATCCCGCACCCGAAAAAGCGGTCCGGGTTCGCCTGATTCCATATAATGAGCAGCCAAGACTGTATTGCCTCCGTATTCAGGATGGGATGTGCCTTCCAGCCAGTAAACGGCACCGGTTTCTTCGGTAATATCCCATGTCTTTTGCTCCCGGGAAAAGGGGATTTTCCTGACTTCTATATCCAGTTCAAGCCTGGGAATCTCCATCCGGGTCAATGTCAGCATGGTCTCACAGTGAGCATTACCGGCAGTGAGAAAAATGGAGAAGAACAGGAACAGCAGCTTGTAAAAACATGTTGTCATGAATTTCATATAACCTTCCGATTCAGGAAAGTATAGAAAAACCATTTGAGAGAATTATGTAATTCAAATAACATAATATTTATACAGAATATTCCTATATAGTATAATATTATATAATGTAAATAAGGAGCTGACGATATGAAAAATACGGGAGGATTTCTGATCACAAGAATAAAACAGGTTGGGGGCCGTGTCTTCGACCGCATCCTTTCCCAAAAGAAAATCGATGTTTTCAACGGTGCACAGGGTAGGATCCTCTATGTTTTATGGCAGGATAACGGAGTCCCTATCAGCGAACTTTCCAGACAGACAGGACTTGCCACGACCACATTGACCAGCATGCTGGACCGAATGGAAACCGCTGGTCTGATTTACAGAGACCGAGGGGATAAAGACCGCAGGAAGATCCGGATTTATCTGACGGAAAAGGCCAAAGGACTGGAAGAAGACTATAACGCCGTATCTGAAGAAATGAGCAGAATTTACTATAAAGGTTTCAGTAATCAGGAAATTGAACATCTGGAAAGTTATCTTGAAAGAATTTTGAAAAATGTAGAGGAAGAACTCTGATGAGTGTTTGCATAAAGGATCAGATACAGAATATGAACCTGGTTATCGGCTGTACGGTCGGCTGCCCGTACTGTTATGCCCGGAATAACGTCAGACGTTTTCATATAATCGAGGATTTTAATAACCCCGAGTATTTTCCTCAGAAAATGCGCCTGATGGAAAAACAGCGGCCTCAGAATTTTCTGCTCACAGGAATGAGTGATCTGTCCGGATGGAAAGAGGAATGGAGAGAAGAGGTTTTTGCGAAGATCAAAGAAAATCCGCAGCATCAGTTTCTATTTCTTTCCAAACGTCCGGACCTTCTGTCGTTTTCGACGGATCTTGATAACGCATGGTTCGGCGTAACCGTCACGAGAAAATCGGAGCTCTGGCGTATTGACGCGCTTCGGGAGAATATAAAGGCGAAGCACTATCATGTGACATTTGAACCGCTGTTTGATGATCCCGGACAGGCAGACCTGACCGGAATCGACTGGATCGTCATTGGAACCATGACCGGAGCGGCGGGCAGAAAAGTCAGAACAGAACCTGCCTGGGCATATTCTCTGACTGAACAGGCTCATGCTCTGAACATTCCGGTCTTCTGGAAAGAGGATCTGATCCCTGTTATGGGAGAAGAGAACATGATTCAGGAATTACCTGAAGAATATGAAAAAGTACTGGAGGAACAGAGAAAATGGAACAGCCGCTGATCAAAGTAGATCGTGTTGCGACAAAAAGCGTGATGACAAAATCAAATACGCCGCTGGGCGGATACTCGGTCAATCCCTATGTGGGCTGTCCGCATGCATGTAAATACTGTTATGCGTCTTTCATGAAACGCTTTACCGGGCATACCGAAGACTGGGGAACTTTCATGGATGTAAAAGACTGGCCGGTGATTGCAAATCCGAAAAAATATGCCGGTCAAAAGATCATAATCGGTACAGTAACGGACGGATATAATCCGCTTGAGGAAAGATACCGTAAGACCAGACAGCTCCTTACGGAACTGAAAGACAGCGGCGCGGATATACTGATCTGCACAAAGTCAGATCTTGTCCTGAGAGATATGGATCTGCTCATGGAGATCAACAGAAAGAACAGGCTGACTGTATCCTGGTCTGTCAACACGCTTGACGAAGAATTCAAAAATGATATGGACGCGGCTGTCAGTATTGAAAGAAGACTGGCTGCCATGAAACAGGTTTATGACGCGGGGATACGCACAGTATGCTTTATTTCCCCTGTTTTCCCC
>CADACE010000024.1 GCA_902786265.1 uncultured Chloroflexota bacterium
CTCTCGATCAGCTTTGTTTTCAGATCCAGTTCTATGTTATTTTGGAGCATCCGTTCACCTCTTTCAAATATCAACCTATGACTTTATAAGTATAGCACGATCCTGTGAACTTTTCTACCATGCAGACAAAAAAGTCTGCGTTTCAAATTTCCATAGTCAAGAAAAAGTGACAAAAAAATAGGAAGTTCCTAAAATTATTTTGGGCAAAAAAAGGAAAGGAGCTTCCTATGACAAAAACTGTCTCAATTACCTGGATTCCAAACATTCCCATGAATTTAATGCCAAACGCTGCATGGTGCCGGGTAAGCGAAAAGCATTTGTTCGTTGTCGTGACACGGTCTCATGTGAAAGATGTCCATACCTTGCCATTCGAAAGTTGCCGATCGAATCTTTGGAAACTCGGATAGAAACCGGATGGGAACCATTGGCAGACGATCATGTAGAAAGGCAGGTCTTTTCGAAGTTGGAGTATGAAGACATCAAAGCGGTTATGGATAGAGAGGACTTCTGCATTGCGCAGGCTTTTGAAATGAAGGAATTGCTGGGGTATTCCGTCGCTGAGATTGCAGAACATCTGAGAATCTCACAACCGCGGGTGTACCAGTTGGTTGCACGGGCTAAAGAGATAGGGAAAGAGTATCGGAAAGAAAACAAGTAAATACAAAAAATTGTTGTACCGGTATGATATTCATGCCGGTACATCTCTTATATAATCATTTTCTCAATCCTAAAGGAGGGTATGACCATGATTTTGCAATCTTCCTGTCAGTAAAATTATTTCCTCGACCTATCTAAAATAGTAAATTCATTTTCTCGTTTTCGCTGAAATAGTAAAATCGTAGTCTCGTTTTTCAAAACAGCAAAATCAGAGCCACAACCTTCAATATCGATATGTTTCCACGGAAAGAAAAAGAGGGGCATCACTCGAAGCGGAAATTGCCTTTGTGACAAACACACTACTTGATTTCTAGCGTTTTTCCGGAATTTTATCCGTTATGTGTTAGTAGACAGACAGTCTCCACATGTTTCGTTCGCGGGAAGAGGTCGACCGGGCGGAGGCGGGTGAGGGTGTAACCGTGGTCAGATAATATGCGGCAGTCGCGGGCGGCGGTGGCGGGATCGCAGGATACCATGACGATGCGGTCCGGGTTCAGAGTGAGGACGGCCTGCAGTGTCTCCGGGGAACAGCCGCGACGGGGCGGGTCGAGGACGATCAGATCCGGATGAATTTTTTCACCGATCAGGGTTTCAGCGATTTTCCCGGCGTCCCCGCAGAGGAAGCGGGTATTGTTCAAGCCCATCGCGGCGGCATTGCGGCGGGCGCTGCTGACGGCTTCGGGAACGATCTCCCCGCCGATGAGCTGGCAGCAGCCGGGAGCGATCGCAAGGCCGATGGTCCCCATGCCACAGTAAAGATCCAAGACCACATCATCGGCACTGACATCCGCATATTCCGCGGCGGTGCGGTAAAGCTTCTCCGCAGCCGGGGTGTTGACCTGAAAGAAGGACAGCGGTCCGATCTCTACCGGCACTCCGCAGATCCAGTCACGAATGAAAGGGGCTCCGCTCAGGAACCGCGGTGGACATGCCAACTCCACTGTACCGGATGAACGGCTGACGAGCATGCATACCGAACTGACAGCAGGGAATTCGGTGCGGATCCGTTCTGCCGCGGGGGTGAGTTTGTCTCCAATGTCTTCTGCCGTGACGATGCACAGCATGACCTCCCCGGTCAAACCGCTTTTTCTTAAAATTAACTGACGAACAATATTGTTGTCAGATCTTTTATCAGATAAAGTATTTTTATAATTACTATTCTTAATATTATTTAATGTGTTTTGTTTATCGTATTTATTTTTACTGTAATATTTTGTTTTATTAAAAATTTTATTACTGTATTTTAAATAATCACTAATATTAAGATTTATTATATTAAGAAATTTACCTGCAATCTTAATGAAATCTTCAGGAATTAACAGGCAATTATCAACCGGAATGATCTGATGGGTCTTCTCGGAATAAAACCCGGGAAACAGTTTTCCGTCCGCATCCGTTCCGACGGCAAACTCAACCTTATTGCGGTATGCTTCTGTCAAAGGGGAGGGAATGACCGGCTCACATTCAACATCAAAACCGCCGATCCGCCGGAATGCCTCCCGGACAAAACTACTCTTCTCAGCGAGCTCACGTTCATAGCGCATCTGACGGAAACAGCAGCCCCCGCAGCGCTCCAATTCGGGACAATCCGGCTCGATCCGGTCGGGAGACGGCGAAAGGATCGAAAGGATGCGGGCTTCATAAAGGCGGCCTTTCTCCGCGGTGATCTCCGCAATCAGCCGGTCGCCCGGCACCGCACCGGCTGCAAACACCGTCTTGCCGTCCGGGGCCGTCCCGACACCCTTCCCGTTATTCGCCATCCGGCTGACCCCGATTTCCATCTTTTTTTCCATGCTGTAGTAAATCTCCGTAATTCCGGGTTTAATGATAGTTACATCAAGAATTTTGTGTTTAAATGATCGTTAAACGGCAAATAACGAAACAGTAATAAAACATTATCCGCCCGGGGTTTTCCTGTTCAATTTCCAGAGCGCAAAGCTGATGAGCCAGGTGATGATGGCGATGAGCGGCAGCACAATATACGCGCTCCTGACACCCAGGACGAAGAATCCATACCAGTCATATCCCTTATTAATGACGCCATCCGTCATATGCGTAAGAGCTTCAGCCACATAATAGATCCCGTAAATCACCAGGGGAATGACCGCCGTAAAAGTATGTTTGAATTCTATTTTTGAACTCTTCTCAAAACACAAAAACACGATAATGCTCAGTACCGGGTTGACCAAATGGAGAAAAAAATTGCTCTTCTCGAACAGGGAAAAGAATCCGTAGGTCCTTCCCATGGTAGGCTCCAGGAAGAAAATCGTCACCAGCATGGTGAGTGTCACACCGACGGTCCCGGTCAGCTTGAGAACATAAGTCAAAACCGAGACATCAGCCTTTTCCCCTTTCAGCACTCTTCCCTGGTCAATCGCAGCCCAAAGCGCAAAGATCCCCATGAGAATGTTAGAATCCACCGTAAAGTATTTCAAAGAAGCAAGTTTTGCCGCTGACAAAACGCCCCCGTTGATACCGCTCATCATCCAGGAGATGGAAAAGATTTCAAACGCGGCAAGGCAGATATTCAGAATGTATGCCTTTTTCAGATCTTTCATGGCCATCATACATCAATCCGATATCCGGGTCACGGGATTGCCCGTGCGGGGAAGCGGCGTACGGTTGGGAAGACCCTCCGCAGGATAACCAAGCGCCAGGGCGCCTGTGACGGTCTCGTCCTCCGAAAGTCCCAGCCCGTACAAATACTCACGCACCGCTTCATCCTCATCCAGCCAGTGCAGCTGGTTGATCCAGCAGGAACCGAGATCCAGGGCGTTCGCCGCGATCATCATGTTTTCCAGGGCACAGGCGGAATCCGCCATCGCGTTGCCGTAGCCTTTTTTGTTGGCGGTCACGATCAGTACCGGAGCATTGTAGTGAAAAACATAACCGCCGCGTCTTGAGGCATTGATGGAATTTTTCAAAGAAGCATAGAGGTCTTCCCGGATTTCCATATTCGCGAAAGCTGTCTGAACGATCCACGCCAGCTCGGATAAGATCTCCGCCTTCGTGATCAGGATAAAATGCGTCGTCTGGCTGTTTCCGCCGCTCGGAGCAGATCTGCCCGCTTCGACGACCTGATCGATCAACGCGTTATCCGGCAGCACCGCCTGATATTTTCTTGTGCTCCGTCTTGTCAAAATAGCTTCCAATGCGTCCATAAATACCTCCTGAACAACAGTGTAAAGATGTTTTTATAAACTCTGATTATAACTTCAGTCTCTGCGAAATCATATAACTGAGAGGGAACGGTTAACAGCCGGAACCATCCGATTTCGGCTGTTTGAGAGATTTTTTCTCTGAATATACGCTTATTTTTTCTTCTTTTTCCGCTTCCTATTCGGAAGCTTCCGCGGATCAGCGGAGGGACTGCTACGCGGACTGTCTTTCGTCACGGGGTCATCCATACACTGTCCTGAACCGGGCCGGCTGCTGTATTGGTTCCGGCTGTCAAGAGGTTTCCGGGGATCCTGTACCGGAATATCCTGCCGATCCGGTCCTTCATCACCGCATTCCCCGTCATCCGGGAGAATTTCGGGGAATTCGGATTCCGGAACTGTACCTCCCCGGCATGATTCCGGCCCATCCGCTTCCGTTACGTTTTCCGCCGGAAGACTCTCATCCGCAGTCATTATCGATTTTTCCCGGGTAATCGCGTCGATCAGATCCCAATCCGGTTTTGTATCCCAGATACCGGCGATATCCTCGATCATTTTACGGTATTCCATTTCCCGTTTTTCTGCCTCTGCTTCCCGCTTCAGCATCTCGCGGGCCATGGTTCCCAGTATGGGCATGGCATTCGGATTCGCGCGCAGGCTTGCCGGAATTTCGTCCGGACTGCCTTGATTCGTGCGTTTTTCCCCTTTGAAGGTTTCCGCCTGTTCCAGCATGGCATCTGTGTTGATCTTTCCGGCTTTGATATTTTGGATCTTGACCTCCGTCGCTTTCAGACGGTTTCCAAGCCCAAACCAGCGAAATTCCCAATTCAGATAGGTAATGCCGAGCAGATTGTTGTCCTGATAGATACCCTCAAACGCCGCATGGGCTTTACGCAGGTGGAAGGAAACCATCCCGACCAGATCCCTGATGCTCAGGTCAGCAAGATCCGGGAAAGCCATTTCCTTTTGTTCCATGACAGCTTTGGTGAGACAGAAGCTGCCCAGCTGCCGGATATTTTTTTCCAGCTGCACACACAGCTTCAGATAATTCTCGGAAAAACGGTTCGCGGTGCAGGCATGGTAGTAGGTTTTCCGCGTATCCCGCCATAAAGCGGCCGCGGTTTCCTCAAATTCGAAAGGAGCGTCGCTGAATTCATTCCAGGCTTCATCCGGCAGGTCTGCCGCTTTCACGCCGGCATCGATCCCGTGATATTCCTGCCCGGACGGCATGAATTCCGTCAAATCTTTGTCCATATTCAGGCTCCTCCTTTCGAATTAATTTTATTAATTTTTTTCTAATTTCAGGTATTATAGTGTGATCCAAGCGGCTTGTCAAGGAAATTTTTGATTTTAGTTATTATTTTCTGAATATGTTATATAAACATGAACAATAATCAAATCATAAGAACATAAATAATTCTTTTGATATCCTTCCGGACATAAAAAACTCATGGACATTTCAGCACATCCATGAGTACCTTTCAATTTTATCCATATAAGGGAACAATTCCACAGACGCGAAACCGTCCCCGCTGTTGTATCATTTCTGTTTGATCTGTTTGGCGATCGTTTCCCGGGTCTTGCGCAGGTTATTCTTGAGCACATCCAGGATCATGCCGGAGCAGAAGAACAGCAGCGAGGCAATATAGAGGAAAATGCTGACAAAAAGCGTCGGGAAACGCTGGACCAGATGGGTCATGGCGTAATCGTGCAGCACCGGGATCACAAGAATGGTCCCGAGGATAAAACAAATCAATGCCAGCACATTGAAAAACAGCAGCGGTTTATAATCACGGAACAGCATGACGATCATCTTAAGAACACGGAAACCGTCCGAAAAAGTATTCAGCTTGGATTCGCTGCCCGCGGGACGGTCACGATATTCCACCGGGATCTCACGGACCAGATAATTGCCGTCCAGGGCAAAAAGCGACATCTCCGTCTCCACTTCAAAACCTTTGGAAAGCAGCGGATATTCCTTTACAAACTTGCGGTTCATAGCCCGGTATCCGGTCATGATGTCCTGAAGGTCACCGTCAAACAGGTTATTGACCAGCCAGCGGACCAGTTTGTTGCCGAAATCATGGAACGGGCGCTTGTTTTCCTCAAAATATGTGGTGTTCAGCCGGTCGCCGATCACCATATCCGCTTTACCCTCAAGGACAAGCTGCTCCATCTTCGGGGCATCTTCCGCAGGATAGGTATCATCGGCATCCACCATGATATAGCAGTCCGCTTCAATATCACTGAACATGGACCGCAGCACATTTCCCTTCCCCTGCCTGTATTCGTACCGAACGATCGCTCCGGCTTTGCGTGCGATTTCATCGGAGCCGTCTGTGGAATTATTGTCATAGACATATATATCGGCATCCGGAAGGACACGTTTAAAATCCAGAATCACCTTTTCAATAGTCGGAGACTCATTATAACAGGGGATCAACACCGCGGTTTTACTCATACACTTAACATTCCTTATTATTACAGTTGTCAGCTGTCAGTGATCAGCTCTCAGCAAATATGCCTAAAGTATAAGTTTATTTCTTATTTCTTATTTCTTATTTCTTACTTTTAACCGATCCCAAGCTGCTCGGCGATCCATGGCAGATAGTAGTACAGGGCACCCAGGATGATAACGATCGAGATCACCAGCGCAATGAGCAGGCTTCTTCTCCTGCGGTAGCGGCGGATCGTTTCCACGGTCTCATCCAGCGCCTTCTTTTCCGAATCCACCAGCGCGATCATCGTGATCTTGTCGATCTCCTCCTCCACCTCATGGATGCGTGAACTGCGGATCTTTCCCGGCGCTTTATAGCAGCCATTGATCTGCTGCAGCGTCTGGCGGACCCTTGTACGGCGTTCCAGCCATTTGTTTTCTCTCGCAAGAGTCGGCTGGATCTCGATCAGCAGCGGAGGGATCGTCTCATATAAAGTCTTCCCGACCCGCCGGATCTGGTACAGCGGTTCCACGGAAAACACTTCCTGCGGGAATTCAATACCGAAGTCAAATTCCGTAATCATTTCCGCCCAGCGCAGGACTTCATCCAGATAGGTCAGCGCCCGCAGATAGGCATTCGTCTCCGGATCTACACCGATCTCTTTTTCCAGAATAAGCCGCTGATGCTGCAGCTCCGTTTCCAGCTGGAAGATCTTCTCCCCGTCCGGAACACTGGCAGCGAAGATCTCATCCAGACGCGCCACGATCGTATCCGTACGGCTGCGGTTGGGATCAAAGATGCGCTGTACTTCCTGATATTTTTTGTCCAGCCCGTCAATGCGCCGTTCCGCACCTTCCTTCATCGCGCTCAGCCATCCCGGATAACCCTGCAGACTTTCATTCGTGAAGGAGCTTAGGATACGCTTCGCGGACCGGAAATCCCCCATCCGGGCAAACCCATCCGCCTGATCGATCACTGTCCGCAGAGAAGAATACATCCGCTCAACCGTACCGAGCTCAGCCTTCATGCCCATGATCTCGGAGCGGTTATTATTGATCCAGCTCCGTCCTTCGATCCGTTTCAGAATATCGCCCGCTTCCCCAAGACCTTCCGGTCCTGACAGCAGCTGATTGCGGAAGGAAGTCTGCAGCTGAGCGAACTCCCCGCTCTCCTGATCGATCAGCTGGTTCACTGCAGACTCCAGCTCCCCGATCTGACCGAGCAGCTCCAGATCCCGGATGTTCCGCTTGTCAACACGCTGCAGACGCTCCCGGATATAGCGGACCTGTGCCGCCCCCTTTTCATCCAGAACCACATTCGTCCCGAAATCCGCGTCAAGGAACGACTGCAGTTCACGCACATCCTTCTCCTCATCCTCACGTTTGGAGACAATAGACTTCTGCAGCTGGGCACCCTCAACCGTATAAAAGAACTCCAGCGCCTGACCGATCAGCTCTTCCGCTTTGATCAGCTCATCACGTTCAAAAGCCGCCCTCGCCTCACCGCGCAGCCGTTCAGACTGTTCGATACGGTACGCCTGCTCGATCTTATCCGCCAATATCTGAACCTGCTGATCCCCCCGCTCATCCTCTGAGATCTTATTATTGATGAAATCCACCCCCGCGGCATAATTGCCCAGGTCATAAAACCCCTGCAGGCTCTCCAGAATCAGATTGATCTGGCGTCCCCGGTCATTCCGCTGATTAAACCCCGCGATTGTCGCGGAAATCTCATGCTGAAGATCCGCATTCCCGCTCTCCTGCGCGATACGCGACGCCCGCGCGAAGTACGCCCCCTTATCCGTTTCACTCGATTTATCGGAAAGACCCGCACCCCGCCAGAACGAAGCCAGCAGACCCTTCACCGCCGGAAGCTCATACAGCGGACTCCCCTCAAGCCCTTCCGCACTCTGGATCGCTTCCGAAGTCGGACCCGAAGCCGACAGCGCCTTGAAAATGTTGATCTGTTCCGCCGAATCATGCACCATCTGCATCCGCGTCAACGTCCGCTGAACCGCAGCAGCTCTCTCCGGAGGCTGGGCGCTCTCTTCATCCCCGTAAAGATCCGCGATCGACTTCGCCAGGCTCTTCGCGCTCTCCAGATCCCCGTCGGTGCACACCAGCGTATTCACAGCCTGATCGCTCAGCCGCGTCAGCTCATCCATCATCGACCCCGACTTCCGCGAAACACCTTCCGCCCGGTTGATCTTCTTCAGCTGCTCTGTCAGAAACGCCTTCTGCTCATCTGTACTGAAATACGGCGTCACTCCGTCCAGACGCGACGCCGCCCCCTGCGGATCCCCCTTCTGCAGATCATTATCGATATCAAACGCCGTCCGTTCCATCAGATAACTCACCGAAGCCCCGTACCGCTCCGCGATCTCCTGATGCAGCTGCTCAAGCCCCGGCGCGTGCGGATCATCCCGCAGACAATTGTCCAGCGTCGTCTTCCACGAAAACAGCTTATTCAGCGTCAGATCATCCTCATTATAAAAATCGCGGCGGATCCTCTCGATCTCTCCCCGCACCCGCGACCGCGTCTCCTGAGCCTGCTCCAGTTCCCCCCGGAGCTGGTTGATCCAGTCCGTGACGGAAGTCGGAAGCGGAACCTCTCCCAGATAATCGTCTTCCCCTGCCCCCGCAGGCTTTCCTGTCTCCGATGCCATCCGGATATTCGATTCCGCCGCGCCCAGCTCACCTTCATCCAGAGCAAGCTTCGCCTGCCGGCAATATTCCTCTGCCCGGTTCGCTACTTCTGCCAGTATGTCCGACTGCAGACGCTGATTCTTCTCCCGCAGTTCCCCGATCCGCGACCGCGCCTGGATCGCCTGCTCCGAATCCGGCTCCAGCTTCTCATATTCCTGAATCAAAACCGTCAGCAGACGCGAATTGTTATTGATCAAAACCCGCAGATTCTTATTCTCCGCGTCCTCAAGCGACCGGATCGACTGCTCCAGCCGGATGATCTCCTGCGACGCCGACGGAGTCAGCCGGTACGTCCATGAAGACCCGTCCGCCCGCACCATCATCCGCAGCAGCGCTTCCCGCTCTTCCTCAACATCAAACAGCTTGATCCCCATCCCCTCAAGATCCAGCGTCTCATATCGGTTCAGCAGCTCCAAAGCCCGCTGATAAGCCCCCTGGCCCCCCGTCTCACGCAAAGCGCTGATCTCCTGCTGGATCCAGAGCCCTTCCCCCAGAACTCCGGACAGCCGCGAAAGCTCCTCCACCCGGTCCCGCACCTGCCCGTTCTCCATCCAGTTCGGATAAATGTCCTTCGCCGCCTCAAGCGCGTCTTCCCCCTTCGTCTGGTCGATTTCGCCCTTGATGCAGCGCTCCGCTTCATCCAGCTTCTTCATCGCCGCCTTGATCCGCGTGTCGTCATCTTTTTTCTGCAGTTTCGTATTCACACGCCGGTAAGAAGGATGCGTGATCAGGATTTCATTCGGAATCCGGGACATCATCATTCTCGCCGTCACCGGATTCTTCTCGCAATTCTCCTGAACCGAGAACATGATCTTGTCGTAACCCCGATACTGCTCCAGCAGACCCTTCAGCTCCCGCCGCGTCGGCTCCGTCAGCGAATATTCATTCTTCTGAATCTCCACTTCCGCCGAACTCAGCTTCCATTTCAGGATCAGCCCGATGATACTCTGCTTTACCGCCGCTTCCTTTGTCCCTTTATCCATGTTCTCTCCCTTTCAAAAAGGCGAATCAGCCCGCCGCCCCCGGTTTCCCTCACCCGTACCTTACTGCAGACTGTTCTCCGCCAGAGTCCGGTCCAGCCAGATCGAAAAAGTCCCGTGACAGAAAGACTTGTTCGAATCCGTACAATCCGACGCCGGACCCGCAAGCGGCACGATGTTCGTCGTTACAAAAATCTGCTGCGTCTCCCCCGGAACATTCGAATACAGCCGCACATACGTCTGCGCATTCACATCCGTATTATTCGACGTCGCGATCTGGCTCCGCCCGATGTTGAACGGAACCTCGATATTGATCGACCGCTCATCATACGAGACAAGCCGCCCCGTGATCGGATTCGTATAAGAAAACACCGTCCCCAGCTGCGTCGTAAGAGCACTCGAAGTATACAGCTGAATCGTCGGACTCAGCGTCAGCGTCACATTCTTCCCCACCAGACTCTCCATCCGCTCATCCGCCGCCGTCAGCGTTGCCGTCGGAACAGCCGTCGCCTGCCGCATGATGATCCCGTCCTCATCCCCCTCGGTCACCTGCACCGGAGTCGGGATCATCGTCGGCGTCGGAATATCCGTCGGCACAGCCGTCGGAAATACCGGCTGAACCGCCGCCGTCTGCGCAACAGCCTGCAGCATCGCGTTATTATCGCTCTGGTTCACAGCCACAGACGTACCCAGAACATCCAGACTCGACTGCAGCACACTATTCCTGTTCATTGAAGAAAGCAGAAGCAGAGCCGAAATCGCCGCCGTAAGAACAGCTGCCAGCAAAGCCCCCGCCGACAATATCCGCATAGACCGGATCGTTTTCCGCTGCTCAACGATCGCATTCTTCGTCCGCGACAGCTCATCCTGCAGATCAAACAGCTGCGTCCCCCGGTTCTTGAACGAGAAAAACCGGTCCGATATCAGCGCCGCCGACTTCGGACTGTTCAGATGCCGCGCCGTCTGCAGCTTCGTATCATTCGAACTCAGATCATTCAGCACCGAATCAATAACCGCCAGCGTCCTCTGATCCGCCTGCTCCTTCCGCTTCATCCCGATCTCATTATTCAGCTGGTCGAACGTATACGGCGACTCCGAATAATGCAGGTTGATCACCTGATTCGCCGCCTCAAACTCCCCCCGGTCGATCAGAGAGCGGATATAAGTCAGATTCTCCATATCCAGGCGCTTCCGCAAAATCTTGATCTGCCCCACCTTCTGCAGAATCTCCGGAGGCTCCCCCGCCGTCTGCTCCTTCGCCAGAGAATAATAAATTGACTGGAAGATCTCGCTCAGCCGGCTCTTCACGATCGCCCCCAGAACCATCTCCCGCCCCTCATAACAGATCGGACAGGTATAAACGATCGGAGAAACATTCTGGATCCAGTCGATCCCATCCACAGCTTCCTGCGTCACAAAATACTTCTCCGGCCGGATGTTCTGGCTCCACAGATCGATCCTGTCGATGATCGACGAAAGCAGCGCATCCAGCTCCCGCCGCACATCCCCGTTATCAAAGGCATTCCGGTTCATGCAGAAATCATTCAGCCGCCCGAAAAACCCCGTCGCACGCAGCATATTGAAATTATCGGTACGGTCCGCTTCCAGCTTCAGCGCCTTCGCCGTCTTCACCGCATTTTCGATCAGCGGATCCCCGCCCCCTTCCGCAGACTCCGTTTTCGCTTCCTTTATCGGCTCCGGCTGCCCTTCGGCTTTATCTTCTTTCGGTTTCTCTGATTTCTGAGCCCCTTTTCCCTGCGCTTTGACCGCCTTTTCCCCCGGTTTTTCCTCTTCCGCTTCCTTCTCCCCATTCTTCCCCTCTTTGATGCTGTAATAAAGATCGGAAAGAACCGGATCGCTCACCCTGAGCGTCGAAGTGCTCAGCTCCTGCAGGAACTGCGCATCGGTCAGCGCCTTATTCTGATACCGGTCCAGATAGTCCCACGCCTGCAGAGCCTGCCCGATCGTCTCCAGATAAACACCGATATGATCACGAAGCTCCGGCTGCGACTGACCCTGGGCAAGTTTCCCCTTAATGATCTCCCGCAGGCGGCCGAATGAATTCTGCGCCCCCGCAATATCCTTATCCGCCACCGCCTTCACCGTCAGATCAAACTCGATATGAGGGATCAGATCGATCCTGCCGTACCACCCCTGCGTAAACCGCAGAGCCGCCGCGATCCACGCCCCGTGACCGCTCAGCGTCATCTGACGCATCGGAAGAGCCCCCGCCAGATCCCGCGGCGCATTCTGTTTCAGAGCCCCCTCAGCCCGAGCCCTCAGCGCATCCCCGTTCTCCCGCGCATCCGCGCTCCCGTTCTGCGTCCCGAGCCGCGCCTGATCCAGCGCCGTAATGATCGCGTCCCAGATCGACACACAGCGGTTCTGCACCCTCAGCTCATTCAGCGACCCCGACAGCAGATCGCTGATCAGCGCCGCGTACTCCGAACTCAGCGGAGGCAGCTCGCTATTAAACGTAAACGTCGAAAGCAGCGGCGTCAGCGCCGACCGGTCCTCCGTCTGGATCGGATACGTCAGCTTCCCCCGATACTGAAGATCCGCCATCTTCTTCCCGTAAATCACTTCCGGCATCATCAGGCAGAACTTCCGGATATCATCCGCGAGCATTGCCGGTTCCGCGTTTGCCCTGGCGATCCCCCAATCGATCAGCGTGATCCGTATCTGTCCGGCCTGCCTGCTCCAGAACAAATGCTCCAGCGGTTTGATATCCACATAAGCGATTTTATTCTTCGCGCACGTCCTCAGCAGCTTGGCGAACGCCAACAGGATCGAAAGCCGGTCCGTGACCGAATCCGGAAGCTGACGTTCAGCGTGTTCTCCCGCCGCTGCTGTCTGCAGCTGGACCAGATTTTCCTCCGGATTGAACAAGCCCGCAAATTCGCTGTTGAACCGTGCCGGATCATCGGTGACAATGGTCGGCACCGGAATATATCCCAGGCGTTTGATGGCATCGGGCTCCGTGAGCACCTCATTCTTAAACAGCTGGCTGACCTTCGGCAGCACCCGAAGTTCCCCGCCGCCGTTATCCTCATTGGGTGTGATCTTCAGGAAATACCGTTCTTTTGTTTCCGGATTTTCAAACTCATACGCCAGTGTCGATCCGCCTTTTTTATTCAGTCCGGTATATTTCAGCGGAATATTCTTTGTTCTGTCATTGACGCTGGTAATTGTATTGATCATTTGGTCGTAATAGTGCTGGTCCATAAAATCAGTCCTCCAAATCAACCAGATAGGTGAAGGTCTTTGCGTCCGTATCGAGCAGGACCGCGGTCCTTGGGAACCGTCTGGTTTCGATCCCCGCGCTGCCCGGGTTGATCCCGAAGCGCCGGCCGCTGTCCCCATACCGGATCGGCCGGTCCCGCATCTCAGCGGTAAAAAACTGCCACATGTTCCGCCTGCTCGTCACGGAGTAAGTAAAAAACCCAGGTGTATGGGTATGCCCAAAAAGAAAGTGGGGTGTTTGCAGATTTTCCGGGTTGCCGAAGAGACCGCGGGTAACAGTGTTGAGGTCTCTCGGGAAAAGATAGCATTCACAGGGATGCGGCTGGTAGTCGCTGTTGCGGTAACAGGGATAGGAACATCCGTGAAACATCGTGAATTCAGCCGTCCCGTCTTCGGGAAGGATGCGCACGGTATCCCGCGCGATCCAGTCCAGAAGGACTTTATTGTTCTTTTTGGAAAGCAGTTCCCTGCGCTGGGCAAGCTGCTCCTTATATTTTTCCTGATATTTGCCGCGGATATCATGTTCGGGATGGGTAAGCCAATGTTCCCAATTACCGCGGACAGCAGGTCCCTTATATTTTTCAAGGATCTGAAACATGTTCAGAACCGTCTGCGTCAGATCTGATTCACCGGTAGCCTCATCCGAGTGGCCAAAGAGATCACCAAGCAGCCAGATATCGTCAAAGCCATGAGGTGTGTTTTGCGCGATGCGGATGAAGTTATTCAGCGCTCTGCAGTTTTCATGCAGATCTGAGATAACGAGATGCCGGTTGTTCAGAGTGCCCGCCTTTCCTGTGCCATAATCAGACTGCGCTGCACGATATCTTTCAGAAACGCGGAGAAAGCTTCTTCCCCGATTTGTCCCTGCACCGCGGAAAGCATGGAACAAACCGCTTTGTCAACATTTTCCTCTGTCGGAGCCCGGTTTTTCAATGCTTTTTCCAGCGGGAACATCCGGCGGATAAAAGAAGGCCCAAGCCTGAGCCCGCCGCGGATGGCGGAAACTCTGCCGTTTCCGTCCAGGCACAGCCGGACTGCCGCTGCCGCGTTTGGTTCGGATGTCTGCCCCCAGACGCCGTATTTTCCAAATGCCGCGCCAGTATACGGATCTCCGGGGATCTGTATGGTAATGCGGGTGATCCATTCGTCATACTGCAGGTCATTTTTTCCGGCCGGGTTCCAAAACCGGTCGATGAGGATTTCACGGTAATCACTGTCCGTTTTGATGGTGAATTTGGCTCCGCACGCCAGCAGCGCGGCGGCTGTATCCCCGACGCGGTCACCGGCAAGATTGCCCCCAAGCGTCCCCCGGCTGCGTACTTCCGGCGTACCGACATTGCCCGCCGCTTCCGCAAGAGCAGGAGCGCAGGCTCGGATCAGATCATTCTCCGCAAGTGTGCTCAGTTTCACCAGCGGTCCGATTTCAATACGGCTGCCTTTTTGTTTAATACTGTCAAGCCCCTCCAGTCCGCTGATGCTTACCGGATGCAGATCTTCTTCCGTATTTTGAGAGAAGGTGGTCCCGCCGGCGATGATGCGGCTGTTCGGCACGGCAAGCAGCGCGGACACTTCCTGTAATTTCTGTGCAGCTGTGATTCCCGTCATTTTTAAATCAATCTCCTATATACCTTCTTATATCATAACTCAAAATTTATGAACGTGAAACCCTAAATCCATGAATTACATAACTTTTAGATTTTTTTAAGATTCCTGATATCAATAAACCAGCTATCCAAATGCTACATCATATTTCCTGACAGAGCTCAAATTGTATTGACATGCTTCATCTTAAACGACCGTCATCAGTCATTTGTGATTTATTGAAAGAATAATATGATAAAGATTATAATTTTCACCTGATATTTATCAGGGGGGACCTGTATTCACCAATGAAATCCAAAAGATACCTTGCTGATTTGATCCTGTTCATCGCCTCCATGATCTGGGGGCTGGGATATTTTTTCCAGAAGGTCGGGAATGAAACCACCGCGCCTTTAACCTTCAACTGCCTGCGCTACATCATTGCGGCAGCCTTTCTGGCAATTGCCGCCCGTTTCCGCTATCCGAAAGGGGAAGGGCTGAAATACACGATCCTCGCCGGAGCGGTAATGGCAGTGGCAGCCAATATGCAGCAGATCGGGATGAAAACGGCTTCTATCGGCAATGCCAGCTTTATCACTGCGATTTATATCGTCCTTGTGCCGTTTATGAGCGGGATTTTCCTCCATCGGAAGGTGAAGCCTCACCACTACCTGGCCGCGCTGATCTCCATGGCCGGTTTATACCTCATCACCACCGGCGGCAGCGGTCTGGAAAAAATTTCCACGGGAGACCTGATCGTCTTTATCGGTTCGATCTTTTGGGCGGTGCAGATCCTTTGCGTAGATAAAGCTGTCGCGCTCTGCGACCCGGTGTCCTTCACCGCGGGAGAGTTTCTTACCGCCGCGGTTCTGCAGGTGATCATATGGCTGACACTGGGACATCATGACCTCATCGGGATCTCCGCCAGCTGGCCGTACGCCGCTGCCTCCGCGATCCTGGTTCTGGGGATCGCCTTTATTATGCAGTCCTACGGACAAAAGAACACAAGCGAAACAGAAGCTTCCATCATTATGGGGCTTGAATCCGTTTTCGGAGCCCTTTTCGGAGCTATTTTGTATCATGAACAATTCGGGCTGATCCAGCTCGCCGGTATGGCGCTGATTTTCTCGGCGGTTTTGCTGGTGGTTCTGAAAGAATAAATCAAAATTGGGTTCAGAAAAAAAGAAAATCCAAAGTATAATGGTTATAAGAACATAACAAGGGAGTTCATGATGGAAATTAACACGGTATTTCAAGAATGGCTGAAATATGCCAAAGACGCGCCGGATCTTATCGAAGAGCTGAAGAAGCTGAATCCGATAAAGGATCAAAAGGAAATATATGATCGTTTTTACACTGATCTGGAATTCGGTACCGGTGGTCTGCGCGGAGTTTTGGGTGCGGGCACGAACCGCATGAACATTTTTGTCATCCGCAAGGTCACACAAGGCCTCTGCGATTACCTGAAAACCTCCGGTGATCCGCTTTCTGTCGCGATCGGTTACGACAGCCGCATCAAGAGCGATGTTTTCGCCCGTGAAGCTGCCTGTGTCTGCGCGGGGAACGGGATCACTGCCTATATTTATCCCCGTCTGGTCCCGACCCCGGCCGTCAGCTGGGCTGTCCGCTACTTCAAATGCGGCGCCGGAATCAATGTAACAGCCAGCCACAACCCCTCCAAATACAATGGATACAAGGTCTACGGTCCCGACGGCTGCCAGTTCCCGCCTGAAGGAGCTTCAAAGGTTTTTGAAGCCAGCCAGAAAACCAACGCCTTTACTGATGTCAAAAAGATCAGCTATAACAAAGGCATTGAAGCCGGCCTGATCAAAGAGATCCCCGACAAATGTCTGGAAGACTTCGTTGACGCGGTCCTGGCACTGCGCCCGGGTAATGACGTCACAAAACTGAAGCTGGTCTACACCCCGCTGAACGGCGCCGGTCTGGAATGCGTGAAGATGCTGCTGAAGAAGATGGGCGTTGAGAACGTCACCGTCGTCCCGGAACAGGAAAAACCGGACGGCAACTTCCCGACCTGCCCGTACCCGAACCCGGAGATCCGTGAAGCCATGGAACTAGGTCTGCAGCTCGTCCGTGAAAAAGGTGCCGACCTGCTGATCGGTACCGACCCGGATTGCGACCGCATGGGCGCCGCCTGCCCGGATGGCAAGGGCGACTACCGCCTCATCACCGGCAATGAAATGGGCGTCCTGCTTCTGGATTATCTCTGCCGCTTCCGCACAGAAAAAGGCTCCATGCCGAAGGATCCTGTCGCCGTGACGACCATCGTTTCCACCGATATGGTCACCCCGATCGCTGAAGAATTCGGCGTTGACCTGCGCCGCACACTCACCGGGTTCAAATTCATCGGTGAACAGATCGCGCTGCTCGAAGCCGCCGGACATCCGGAACGCTTCATCTTCGGTTTCGAAGAAAGCTACGGTTACCTCTCCGGCCCGCACGTCCGCGACAAGGATGCCGTGAATGCCGTGATGCTCTGCGTTGAATGCGCCGCCTGGTACGCCGCCAAGGGAATGACCCTGCTCGACGCCATCAATGCCCTCTATGACAAATACGGCTGGTACCGCAATGAACAGATCAACAAGGCTTTCGAAGGGGCCGCGGGCATGATCCAGATGGGACATGTCATGGATTCCCTGCGCAATGATCCGCCCGCTGAAATCGGCGGCGACAAGGTGATCGGCCGCACAGACTACAAGAATGACGACACCGGCCTGATCAAATCCAACGTGCTTGAATTCCGCATGGAAAGCGGCGCGAAGGTGATCGCCCGCCCGTCCGGCACCGAACCGAAACTGAAGTTATATCTCTCTGTCAAGGGCGCAAGCGAAGCCGATTCTATTAAGAAGATGGCAGACCTCCGTGAAGCAGCGAACACACTGCTTACCCAGAGAATGTAATATCCGAATCATAAGCAAAAAGGGCCGGGCGAAAAACCCGGTCCTTTTTTGATCATTCATTTCTCACCGGATATTTCCGGTCATCTTTTTCCCTTGTCTGGATCAACCGGATATCCAGCCGGGCTTCCGTATCGATTTCCCTGCCGTCAAAATATTTATTCCGGTCCTCTTCGGTGATTTTCCGGATCACACGGCAGGGATTCCCCGCTGCCACACACCATTCGGGAATATCACGATTCACCACACTGCCGGCACCGATGACGGTGTTGGAACCAATCGTCACACCCGGGAGCACGACCGAGTTGGCACCGATCCAGACATTATCGCCGATCGTGATATCAAAGCCGTATTCATACAGGGTATTGCGGGTCGCGGGATGGACCGGATGGCCCGCGGTATAGATCCCGACGTTCGGCGCAAACTGGCAGTTGTCCCCGATCCGCACCATGCCCGTATCAATGATCGTACAGTTATAGTTGGCAAAGAAGTTCTTCCCGACTTCGATGCGGTTCCCGTAATCACAGTAAAAGGGCGGGTTCACAAAAGCGTTATCGGACTTTCCGAAAAGCTCCTTCACGATCTCCCGGATCCCGTCGAAATCCGAACGATCGATCGTGTTCAATGCCTGGGTAAGCCGCCGGGCTCTTTTCTGCGTTTCAAAAATCTCATCATCTGAAATATAAACCAGTCCCTGCTTCATTCTTTCAATATTTTTCATCAGGCAGACTCCTTTATGAAAAATCAGGAGGCACTTCCGTGTCCCTGATCTGCAAAAAAAGCCCCGAAACAAAAACTTCTTATTTCGGGGCGTGAATCATTATTCAGACGGAAATAACGCTTTATTTGAAGTTATAGCGCTTGCATTCCGGAGCGTTGGCGGCAGCAGATTCTTCATCGAACCAGATCAGGTTCTTCTGGGTTGCTTTGTCGAAGAGCTGGATGAGTTCCGGCATGGTAGTGAAATTGATCTTTGCGTCCATGGAGACATCGGCTGTCAGCCCCATGGTCGGGATCACCATCACAACTTCATCCTCACCGCAGCGGGCGTGAATGTTATATTCCGTACCCATCAATTCGCTGACTTCCACGGTCGCGGAGAGTTCGCCTTTGCCGACAGTGATGTACTGCGGGCGGACGCCGGCAACAATATCGCAGGGCTGCTGGTTGTTTGCCTTCAAAGCCTTCTGCTGGAAATCACTCAGTTCGAATTTGACGCCGTAGATCTGGGCAAAATATTTGCCGTTCTCAAGCAGCAGTTTGCTGTCTGCGAAGAAGTTCATCACAGGCATACCGATGAAACCGGCAACAAAGAGGTTGACAGGTCTGTCGAAGAGTTCCTGCGGTGTACCGATCTGATTGACGTAACCGTCTTTCATGATGACGATGCGGTCACCGAGGGTCATGGCCTCAGTCTGATCATGAGTAACATACATGAATGTGGTATTGATGCGCTTGCGCAGCTTGATGATTTCCGCGCGCATCTGGTTGCGGAGCTTCGCGTCCAGGTTGGAGAGCGGTTCATCCATCAGGAAGACTTTCGGGTCGCGGACCATGGCACGGCCGATGGCGACACGCTGGCGCTGGCCGCCGGAAAGAGCCTTCGGTTTGCGGTCCAGATACTGGGTAATGTCGAGGATCTCGGCGACTTCCTGGACCTTTTTGTTGATCTGGTCCTGAGGGGTCCTCTTGAGCTTCAGCGCAAAAGCCATGTTGTCACGGACAGACATGTGCGGATAAAGCGCGTAGTTCTGGAAAACCATGGCGATGTCGCGGTCTTTCGGCGCGATATCGTTCATCAGGTGCCCATCAATATAGAGTTCACCGCCGGAAATATCTTCCAGACCCGCGACCATGCGCAGAGTGGTGGACTTTCCGCAGCCGGACGGACCGACGAGGACGATGAATTCCTTATCTTTAATGTGAAGATTCACATCATGTACGGCGGTCACTTTGTTATCGTAGACCTTTTTCATATTTTTGATCAATACTTCGGACATAAGCCTGACTCTGATGATCCCGCCCACGCAGGGTCAACTCACAGCCGTCCGCTCAGGGGACGGTCCGCATTACGACAGGTCTCCACGCTGCCGCACCGCGAGTCTCACGGTATAAAAACCTCCTCTTCCGATAGGCGCCTTCCATGACAGTGGAGTGAAAAGACGCCGCCTGTATTTCCGGGCAGGATAATTTATGGATTCACCCGGTAAATAAATTTTATCGGAACAATATATGAATTGGTATGGAAAAATGTTGCCTGTGCATAGTTTTTTGTGTGTAAAGTCAGTCCCCTTTCTTTTCAAAAAATGACAAATTTCATGACAATTGTCACATTTGTCATACAATAATGTGGCATAAATGTTGCTTGTTTGTTTGAAAGTACCACATTTGGATAATAATATCTCACATTAATCCATACAACATTTTTCTATAAGGGATTACAGTTATATACAAACCGTGTCCAGGTGCTGGAGATGGATGTATTTATATCAAAGGAGAAAAATAATGAAACGTTTTATTGCCCTCTTTGTCCTGCTGATACTGGCGGTTTCCGTCAGTATGGCTGCCGCTGAAACCCTGAACGTCAATATCTGGGATAACAATCAGCTTGCCGGACTTAAGCAGATCGCTGACGAATGGTCCGCACAATCCGGTATTGATGTCAACATCAACGTTGTTGACTGGGACAACTACTGGACCCTTCTGGAAGCCGGCGCTTATGGCGGCGACCTGCCGGATGTATTCTGGACCCACTCCAACACCGTCCAGATGTACATGGATGCCGACCTTCTGCTGAAACTCAATGACTACATCGACAAAGATGAAGCCATTGACCTGAACAACTACTATGAAGGTATCGTCGATCTCTACACCCGCGATGACGGCAATGTCTATGCAGTCCCGAAGGATCATGACACCATCGCCCTGCTCTACAACAAGGCCATCTTCGACAAATACGGTGTTGCATACCCGACCGACAACTGGACCTGGGAAGATGCTTACAATGCCGCGAAGGAAATCACCGAAAAATCCGAAGGTGCTGTTTATGGTTACGCCGTGAACACCTCCAACAACCAGGACGGCTGGTACAACGTCGTTTATGATTATGGTGCTCAGCTCATCACTGAAGACCACAAAGATACCACTATCGACAGTGCCGAAGGTAAAGCCGGTATGGAAATGGTCCGCAAGATCCTGACCGTCGCTGCTCCGCAGTCTGTCGTTGCCGAAACCGGTACCGATTCCCTGTTCCAGTCTGACAAAGTCGCCATGATCACTCAGGGTTCCTGGATGATCAACTCCTTCTACAAGGCTGAACATCATGATGATTACAAATGGGCTCTGCTGCCGTACGCCGACGTCAACGGCAATGGCCAGGCCGAACCGGAAGAACGCTGGTCCTGCTACAATGGTCTTGGCTGGGCTGCCGCCTTCAACACAGCCAATCCGGATGCTGCTTACTCCCTCATCTCCTGGTTCTGCGCAAAAGAACAGCAGATCAAACAGGCTGAACTGGGTGTCACCATGGCCGGTATGCCGGGTGTTTCCGATGCGTTCGCCAATGCTTTCCCGGGAATGGACATCTCCGCTTTCCTGACTGCTGAAGACTTCAGCCTCTACATGCGCCCGTACACCCGCAACACCCCTGTCTGGGAAGATGCCCTGCAGCAGGTCGGCGGTTTCCTGGATGCCTGGCAGAATCCTGAAGATCCCGCCGTCATGGAACAGGCCTGCGACAACGCCGCGAAGATCATCCGCGACGCCATCGCTGAAGAAGAATGGTAATTTCATAATGTAATTTTGGTTGGGGATCGTGAGATCCCCAACCTTTTCCTGAGTCAATATGGACGGCTTTTGACTCAGCTGAGATTCAAAACCCGTCCACACTGACTCAACAAATACCGTTATCCATAAAGGAGGATCATGAACGAACCTTCAAAACACAAAATGACGGCAGCGGAAAAAAATGAAGCCAAATGGGCATTGGCATTTATTGCCCCGACCATCATCGGTTTGATCGTCCTGAACTTCTATCCCGCTATCGATACCGTCCGTCAGTCCTTCTATAAATCCGGCGGCCTTGGCAGAGGCATGAAATTTGTAGGTCTGGAAAACTATGCAAAGATGATCCAGGCTTCCGAGACCTGGCAGTGTCTGTTGAATACGGTCAAATACGCACTTGTGGAAGTTATTCCCGGTGTTGTGATCGCCCTGATCCTTGCCGTTTTCCTCAACAAGAAACTCAAGGGCACATCCGCCTTTCGCACCATCTTCTTCCTGCCTATGGTCTGTGCTCCTGCCGCCGTTGCCATGGTCTGGAAATGGCTCTATAACCAGCAGTTCGGTTTGCTGAACAATGTTTTCCACACCAACACCGCCTGGATCTCCGACCCGAAGATCGCCTGGATCTCCGTCGGTATCATCGGTGTCTGGTCCGTTATCGGTTATAACATGGTGCTTTTCATCGCCGGTCTGCAGGAAATTCCTGGTGACTACTATGAAGCCGCGGCTATTGACGGGGCAACCGGCATCCGCCAGTTCTTCCACATCACAGTCCCGCTTCTGAGCCCCACAACCTTCTTTATTGTGCAGACCCGTTTGATCGGTGCTCTGACTGTGTTCGACCTGATGTTCATGGTAATGGACAAGACAAATGTAGCGCTGAAGAACGTGATGTCGCTCGTTTATCTTTTCTACGACTACGCTTTCACCAAATCCAACAAGGGTTACGGTGCCGCGATCGTTATGTTCCTGGTCGTCTTCATCATGATCATCACCTTCTTCATGCAGAAGCTTGAAAAGAAGATGGTATTCTATAACTAAGGGGAAGGAGAGAAAATAATATGGAAAGCGCACGCGCACAAGCCAGACTTAACAAGTTCATCATGTACCTTGTCCTGTGCATCATGGCTTTTATCATGCTCGTCCCCTTCGCGTGGATGATCCTGACAGCACTCAAGACCAATCAGGAAGCAATTTCGGTCGATCCGTTTTATATCTTCCCTGCCAATGGCTGGCATTGGGAAAATTTTGCCACTGTCTGGCAAAGCTATAACTTCCTTGTTCTGTATAAGAACACCCTTTTGATGATCTTTCTCCGTGTGGTCTTCGCCTGCCTGACAGCGACCATGGCCGGTTATGCTTTCGGGCGTCTGAAGTTCCCCGGGAAGACCTTCTTCTTCTCCCTGGTTCTGATCCAGATGATGATCCCTTCTCAGATCTTCATCATCCCGCAGTACACCATGGTCACAAAGCTGGGCTGGCTGAACACCACGATGGGTCTGGTATTTCCGGGCCTGGTCACCGCGTTCGGTACCTACCTGCTGAAAACCGGATATCAGGGGCTGCCCAAGGACCTGGAAGAGGCGGCGGCCATTGACGGCTGCAACATCGGTCAGCGTTTCCTGCATATCATGATGCCGCTGACCCGGTCTTCCATGGTTTCCCTCGCCATCTTCACAGCCCTGTTCGCCTTCAAGGATCTGATGTGGCCGATGATCGTCTGCACGAACTCCGCCACCACGACCCTGTCCGCCGGTCTGGCAAAGATGCAGGGGCAGTACGGCTCTGAGTACCCGACCATGATGGCTGCCGCGGTTCTCGCGATCATCCCGATGATCGTGATCTACCTCATCTTCCAGAAGCAGTTCGTGGAAGGTATTGCCACCTCCGGTGGTAAGCTGTAATCAGTAATTGATCGTTACTTGTTGATTTGAAAACCGCCGGAGGCATTGCAGAAATACTTCCGGCGGACCTTTAACTAAATAAGAGATAAGAAATCAGAAATAAGAAATAATTTCAGTTTTTCCTTGCATTTCAGACCTGCTGCTCCTTATTTCTCATTTCTTGAATCTGATCTCATAAAAATCTTATTTCTTATTTCTTACTTCTTATTTGATTAAACATGAATCTGCCCGACGAATCCACCTCTACTTTATATGAGACCAACCTTTACCGCTGTCTGGTTTATCACGAAAAACAGACAGACGATATTTTTCTGACCCTGTGCGGGATCGAAAAATGTCTGCCGGGGTATGAATTCCAATGCAGGGACCGCTCGGGCTATCATCTGCATGTCATCCTCGGCGGCAGGGGAGTCCTGAGCGTCAACGGAAACATTTATCCCCTGCACCGCGGCCAGATGTTCGTGACCAAACCGGGAGAGCAGACCTGGTACCGTGCAGACGAGAAAGACCCCTGGGTCTACTGCTGGATGACCTTTGACGGCAACAAAGCCGCAAAATACATTGAAAACGCCGGCCTGAAACAGGGAATCAACTGGCGGGACTGTTACACCGACCCGCTAAAATTTTATACACTGGTCAAAGATCTTCTCGACCGTCCGGAGATGTCCCTTTCCAATGACCTGCAGCGTCTTTCCCTGCTGCTGTCCTTTATTTCCCTGGCGATCGAGACAGAAAGCCAGAAATCACACATTTCCCGTCACGAAAGTGACATCAATACCGATACTTACGTAGATATGGCCATTACCTATATCCAGTCCAATTTTTCAAATATAAAAATAAGCGATGTCGCCCGCAATATCGGGATCAACCGGTCTTACCTTACGAAAATCTTCAAAAATAAAGTAGGCATTTCCCCGCAGGAATACCTGATGGACCGCAAACTCAGTTATGCCTGCAAGCTTCTTCTGGAAACAGATGCACAAATTCAGGATATAGCGCGGCGAATCGGTTATGATAATCTATTGACATTTTCAAAAATATTCAAGGGCAGATACGGAATCAGCCCGAAGAATTACCGCCTGCAGAACAAAAGCGGGAAGGAGCAATATTTATGAGCATTGTATATGATCAGCAGCATAAATTGTTGACGCTGACCACGGCAAACACCGGTTACCAGATGCAGATCGATGAACTTGGTTTTCTCCGTCATCTGCACTACGGCAGCAAAACCGGTTCTCAAAACCTGGCGTATCAGATCCTCGAACACGATTATGCCTTTTCCGGGAATCCGGTGGAATTCCGCAAAGAACGCACGCATTCGCTGGATATCATACCGCAGGAATTTACTTCTTTCGGCGTAGGAGATTTCCGTGTGAACAGCGTCGCGGTTGTCAACCCGGATGGCAGCCGCGCAGCCCGCTTTCAATACGTGAGCCATGAAATCCTTGACGGGAAATACACCATTCCCGGACTGCCCGCGGCATATGATAACGGGAATGAGGCGCAAACACTTGTAGTTACGCTCAAAGACGATGTTACCGGCCTCATGGTTCGTCTGTATTACGGTGTGTTTGAAAAGCTTGACGTCATCACCCGGTACGCGGAATTTGTAAATGCCGGAGAGGAAACAATTACGCTCGATAAAGCTTCTTCCGTTTGTCTGGACCTGCCTCTGGGGAATTGGGACCTGATGCATTTCTGGGGGAAACATGCCCTGGAACGTCAGCCCGAACGCAGCCCGATCGGGCATTGCGTCACAACGGTCGGCTCGACCCGCGGAACCTCCAGCCATCAGCATAACCCGTTCATCATCATCTGTGATCATGATGCCACGGAAGACTATGGCGACAGCTACGGGCTGATGCTCGCCTATTCCGGCGGGTTCAAGGCGGAATTGGAAAACAACCAGATCAATTGCGTCCGCGCGGTGATGGGCATCGATGACACCTATTTTTCCTGGAAACTGGGCCCCGGTCAAAGCTTCCACACGCCGGAAGTTATCCTTTCCTATGCGGACGGACTTACGGCACTGAGCCATAATTATCATCGCTTCATCCGTCACAACATCTGCAGAGGAAAGCATCACCTGGAAAAACGCCCGGTGCTCATCAACAACTGGGAAGCGACCTATTTCCAGCTCGATGAAGAGAAAATGTTCGCTCTTGCAAAGGAAGCTGCGGCGCTTGGCATCGATCAGTTCGTCCTGGATGACGGCTGGTTCGGCGAACGCTATGATGACAATGCCGGTCTGGGAGACTGGTTCGTAAATTACAAGAAACTGCCGAACGGCCTTGATTCACTGATCAATAAAATCAACGGTCTCGGAATGAAATTCGGCATCTGGGTCGAACCGGAAATGGTGAACGAAGACTCTGAACTCTACCGGAGCCACCCGGACTGGGCTCTTTCCGAACCGGGAAGAACGCCGACCTTCGGACGGAATCAGCTCGTTCTGGATATGTCCAACAAAGAGGTCGTTGATTATCTCTACGACTGCCTTTCCACACTGTTGAAAGAACACAACATCGCCTACATCAAATGGGATTTCAACCGCTCGATCTGCAACGTCTATTCACATGTACTGCCGGCTGACCGCCAGGGAGAGGTTTCCCACCGCTTCGTATTGGGTCTTTACGGCCTGCTGGAACGTCTGATCTCCGAATTTCCGGATGTCCTGTTTGAAGGCTGCTCTGGCGGCGGCGGACGGTTTGACGCCGGTATGCTTTATTACACACCCCAAATCTGGCTTTCCGATGACACGGATGCCATCGAACGTCTGATCATCCAGGGCGGCACATCCTACGGATACCCGGTCAGCTCGATGGGAGCTCACGTCTCGGCCTCACCGAACCATCAGACCGGCCGGAGAACCCCAATGTACACCCGCGGCGTTGTAGCCATGTCCGGTGCTTTTGGTTATGAACTGGACCTCACAAGGCTTTTGAAAAGAGACAAGGAAGAGATCCGCGAACAGGTCCAGCAATATCATCAGGACGAGATACTCATCCACAGAGGCCTGTACTATCGTCTGACTGATGTCGCAAAAGGGTACTACACCGCCTGGCAGTTTGTCAGCGAAGACAAATCCCAGAGCCTTGTAAACCTGGTAGTCACCAGTCCTCAGCCCACGCCGGATCCGCTCCATATCCGGTTTAAAGGGCTCGATCCGGATACGCTGTACCGCATTAAAGAAGATAAACAAAACATCACCGGTGCGGCTTTGATGAAAGCCGGCTACACGTTTACTCCCATGATGGGCGATTATCCTGCCGCTCAGCTGCATTTGTCGGCAGTCAGTTGTAAGTAGGCAGCTGTCAGCACTCAGCGTTTAGAAACGGGGGACTGTCCCTTCACGGGACTGTCCCCGCAATTATCCCAATTCAAAAATAAAGAAGGAAGCGATCGTGCCCAAAAAGTTTTCGTTTCGGGAATGGTTTGAAGAAGAACGCGCAAAACTGTCTGAAATGAGCTTCGGAAAAGCTGTTAAATATATCTGGCAGTATTACTGGATCTTCATTCTCGGGATCATCGGGATCATCTGGCTCGCGGTTTTCGCTGTACACCGCCTGATCGCCGGAGCGCCGGAATATTGGCTCTATGCTTCCTTTGCCAATTCCATTGTCAATCCGCCGAATGTATCCCGGCTCCAAAGTGACTTTGCGGAATACAGCGGCTGGAATATGAAAGAAAAGCGTATTGAGTTCTCGACCAACATGTATTTCGACTATAACCGCAATCAGGCGCGGGGCAATGAATACTACAACAGCTTCATCGCACTGACAGATTCCGGTACGCTGGACCTGATCACCATGTACCCGGAACAGCTTGCCCCTCTCGGGGAAAGCGGGCGCCTTATGGACTGGAACCTCGAACAGTGCGCGGAGCTGAGGGAGAAATATGGCGACCGTCTGATCTGGTATGAGCCGCCGGAATATATGGAAGATACAACCCCCGTTCCGGTCGGTATCGACATCAGTGACAGCCTGCTGGTCACAAAATACGGCATTTATCCCGAATCCGCCGCCCTCGGCATTGCCGCCGAAACCACCCGGCTCGACGCCGCGGCAAAGTTTTTGGAATTCATTATGAATGAGTAAAACAAACTTCCGGAAAGAATTTTTATCCGGTATGTGATATGATAAACAAAAAGGCAGAAGTGAGAAAAAACGATGCATGAACTGATTCAGGGACTTATCAGCAACGAGAGCCTGTTCGGGCGCATCATGACCCGCATCGGCACCGTGATCGCGGCGAACATCTTGTTCGTCCTCTTTTCCATGCCCGTGGTAACGGCAGGTGCCGCGTTTGCCGCTCTGCACCACACCATGTTCAAAATGCTGCGTTCCAAAGATGCCATCAACCCGTTCAAGCAGTATTGGAAGGGATTCACCTGCAACTTCAAACAGGCCACCATCACCTGGCTTATTGCCCTGGTCCTGATCCTGATCGGCTGGTTCAACGTCCGCATCTGTCAGCAGGCAGGCGGATTTATCGGCAGCATCCGTTACGGAGTGTATGCCCTCGGGATCATCCTTTTCATCATTCTGGTCTACCTCTTCCCAACCATGGCAGCCTTCTCCGACACCCTGCCGAACCTGATCCGCAACAGCATCTACTGGGCGATCCGAAAGCCCTTTAAGCTGCTGGTCAGCCTGTTTTTCCACTTCTTCCCCATGTTCCTGACCTACACCGACCGTCACTTCCTGCCGCTTTACGCTTTTATCTGGACCACCTTCGGTTTTGCGGCCATCGTGCTGCTCACCGACTACCTGCTGCTTTCCGAATTCGAACCATACCTGCCCCTCGTGGACGAGTGCGGTGATTTTATCATCAATCCCGAAACCGACAGGCCCTACATGCCCGGTGAAGAAGAACTGATCGAAGCCGAATCTCCCGGAGAAGCCCCGGAAATGTCCGAGGAAGAGATTCTGGAAGAAATGCGGAAACTCGACGGATTTTAGCCGTGGTTTTCAGCTCTCACATTGAAATAAAAATCGAAACTCCGCAAAATTCAAGTATAATGGTAGTATGTGAATTTATATCACGGATCTATGCGGAGGGCGCTTGAGAGAAACTGCCATTCTGGAGATCGGACAGATCCCGGTCGCCGATCATTGGGATAAAAGTCTGCTGGAAATTGCCGGGGAACCGGTTCTGCAGATATTTGAAAAGACAGGACTGAACAATGTAGACGGCGTGTTTTTCGGGAACATGCTTTCCGGAGCCGTAAACAACCAGCTGCATCTGGGGTCATACCTCGGTGACTGGCTCGGCGCGCGGCATACGGAGGGGATCCATGTGGAAACCGCCTGCAGCTCCGGAGCATCCGCCTTTCGTCAGGCACTCATGGCAGTGGCATCCGGTGACATTGATACAGCCATCGCGGTCGGTGCGGAAAAGATGACAGACGCTCCTGCCGAAGAAATAACCGCGGAGCTGGCAGCCGCGTCGGATTCCGAGTATGAACGGGATATGGGCATCTCTTTCACCGCCATGAACGCCATGCTGATGCGGCGTTATATGAGCGAATACGGCTGGAAAAGGGAGAATTTCGCGAACTTTTCGATCAATGCCCACGCGAATGCGGTACACAACCCTTGTGCGCGCTTCCGCAGTGCCATCACGAAAGAGACGTACATGAGGGCAGAGATGGTCAATGATCCGGTCAGCGTAATGGATGCCCCGCCGGTGGTAGATGGGGCCGCTGCGGTTCTGATCGTACCGCTGGACTATGTCCGCGGTCAGTTGGGCGTCGTGCGGATCCTCGGGTCCGGTGCGGCCACCGACAATTTCGCCCTGCACAGCCGCAAAGATCCGCTATGGCTGAGTGCGGCAGAACGCTCCGCGAAACAGGCCTATAGCCAGGCCGGCCTCACACCGGAAGATATCGACCTCTTCGAAGCGCATGATGCCTTTACGGTCATCAGTGCGCTGAGCCTGGAAGCATGCGGTTTTGCCGAACGCGGAAAGGGGCCGCAGCTGGCAGAAAACGGCGAGATCACGCTGACAGGCCGCATACCGATCTCAACCCGGGGCGGTTTGAAAGCGAGAGGGCACCCGGTAGGCGCAACCGGGTTGTATCAAATTGTTGAAGCGGTCCAACAGCTGCAGGGTGTCTGCGGTGAAGGACAGGTACCGGACGCCGGTATTGCCATGACACAAAACTTCGGCGGACTGGGAACGAATGTGATCACCAGCATTTTTTCCCTGTAGGGAAAGGAATGCTGCCGGCCGCAGTTCAAATTGACAGCATTTGAGCTGCCGGCCAATAACTACGAAACAACATAAAGGGGTAAAAATATGGAATTCCACATTTCGGGTAAAGCCAGAAAACATTATGATTTTTCCGATAAATTGTTCACGTATAACGGCAATGTGATTTTCGCGGATCTCCGGGCAGTCCGGGAATTTACCGCAAAGGTCAACACGGTACGCGCGAAAGAAAACAAACAGCCGATGTCCATCGCTGAGATCAACGCGCTGGGTCTCCTCGACGAGATCATGCACGCATTTCTCGATGAGTACCGAAAACAATACGCACCCCGCCTGAATGTGGAAGCTTACGACTGGCTGGATGAACGTTTGGGATCCGAAAAGCTTGAAGAGGTTCTGAAGTCCTTCTGTGAAGAATTTCCTCCTCTCGCTGTCCTGCAGAACAAACAGACCGTCGCGGAATACCTTGACACCACGAACCCGGATGGTTTAAGCAACCGTTATGATACCATTGAAGAGCTCCTGATGCTGTGGATCACCAACCGCAATCCAGCAGCCATGAAGCTTGCCGGAGAGCTCTTTGATGAAAGCCCCCTTGTTGAAAAATGTGAATATAACAAAGCAATTCTTCATCTGGACAGCTTTGCCCGGACACAGCCGAAAATTGAAGGCTTTTCCTTTATCGACTACCTGCGCCAGCCGGCATTGAAACATCCGGATTCACTCTTTGACCAGCTGGATTACATCCGCCGGCACTGGTCCGCTGTTCTCGGTGACTTCCTGCGCCGGCTGCTGATCACCCTGGACATCATGCGGGAAGAATATAAGCAGCGCGGGTTCGGCGGTCCGGGAGAAACCCAGGTTCCCTCATTCGACGGGATCGACAGCGACTATGAAAACTTCAGCGCGGACAGTGAATGGATGCCCCGCCTGGTACTGATGGCAAAGAACGCCTATGTCTGGCTGGATCAGCTTTCCAAAAAATACGGCAGAGAGATCCGCCACCTGGATGAGATCCCGGAAGAAGAACTGCAGAACCTCGCGGATGAAGGCTTCACCGGCCTGTGGCTGATCGGTTTGTGGGAACGGTCAAAGGCCTCCCAGACCATCAAACAGTGGTGCGGCAATCCGGAAGCGCTGGCATCAGCCTATTCCCTGGCAGGATACACCATCGCCTGGGATCTGGGCGGTGAAGATGCCTTCCAGAACCTGAAATACCGCGCCTGGCAGCACGGCATCCGCATGGCTTCCGACATGGTCCCGAACCACATGGGGATCGACTCCGACTGGGTGCTCTACCATCCGGACCGCTTCCTTTCCCTGCCTTACTGCCCCTATCCCACCTATGGATTCAACTGCGGCAACCTTTCGCCAGATCCGAGCATCGGTATCCGCATTGAAGACCATTATTTCACACAATCGGACGCGGCAGTCGTTTTCCAGCGCATTGACTACAACACCGGGGATGTCCGCTATATCTACCACGGGAACGACGGTACTTCCATGCCCTGGAACGATACGGCCCAGCTGAACTACCTCAATCCGGAAGTCCGGGAAGCGGTAATGCAGACCATCCTGAATGTTGCCCGCCATACACCGATCATCCGCTTTGACGCGGCCATGACCCTGGCGAAAAAATCATTCCAGCGCCTGTGGTTCCCGGAACCGGGCAGCGGCGGCGACATCGCGACCCGCGCCGAACACGGGCTGACCAAAGAGGAATTCGACAAGGCATTCCCGGAAGAATTCTGGCGTGAGGTTGTCGACCGTGTGGCTGTGGAAGCACCGGATACGCTGCTTCTGGCGGAAGCCTTCTGGATGATGGAAAACTACTTCGTCCGAACGCTCGGTATGCACCGCGTATATAACAGCGCTTTCATGAACCTGCTGCGCGACGAAGAAAACGGCCGTTACCGCATGGTACTCAAGAATACACTTGAATTTGACCCGGAAATTCTGAAGCGCTACGTCAACTTCATGAACAACCCGGACGAAAAGACCGCTGTCGAACAGTTCGGCACCGGTGACAAATACTTCGGCATCTGTCTGCTCATGTCCACCATGCCCGGCCTGCCGATGTTCGGCCACGGACAGCTGGAAGGCTTCGGTGAGAAATACGGCATGGAGTACAAGAAAGCCTATTGGGATGAAAAAGTCAATCAGGGCCTGCTGGAACGCCATCAGCGCGAGATCTTCCCGCTCCTGCACCAGCGCAAACGCTTCGCTGAAGTCAGCAACTTTGCCCTGTATAATTTCGCCAATAATTACGGCAATGTCGACGAGAACGTCTACGCCTACTCCAACTATGGTGAGAATTACCACTCCCTGGTGGTTTACAATAACCGCTACGGCGATACCGAAGGCTTCATCAAATATTCCGTTTCCTTCGCCCGTAAACAGGGTGACAACAAGGTGATGACCTCCACCACACTTTCGGAAAGTCTCGGACTGCACGCTGATTCCGAATACTTTGTCGTGCTGCACGACCACATCCGCGGCCTGAATTACATCCGCTCTTCCGAGCAGATCTGCCGCGAAGGTTTGTTCATGAAGCTGCATGCTTATGAATATTATGCCTTCAATGACGTATATGAAGTCCGCGACAACGACCAGCACACCTGGCGCCAGCTCTTCGATTACCTGAACGGGGACGGAACACCGGATATCAATGAAGCGCTCGAAGAGATCCGCTTCGGTGATGTATTGAATCCGTACCGCGGCTGCTTTGACGGGAACAAACTCCGCTGGCTGCATAACGCGATCGGAGCCAAGATCCGTCCGGAAACCTGGGATGAGCTGCGCAACGGCACCTGGACCGACTTTGAAAACCTCTCCAATGCCTTCCGCGCCCATTTCGGTTATCCGAAGATTTACGGAAAGGACCTCTTCAATCTGTATATCAGCGGCATGACAGCCATGCTGCGGGATCCGATCTCAGGTCAGGTCCCGGGTCTGCAGAAATATACCGGCGCTGCCCGCAAGATTTCTGAGATCATCCACACCAAACCGATCCTCTGGATCGCGGAGCTCATCGCGGGACAGGAAAGACTGCTCACCGATGAATTGAGCGAAAACCGGCCGAACATCCACGAAAATTACCATCTGTCCAAGCCGCTCATCAAATGCCTGAAGAACACCGATCTTTATGATATCAGCCCCAATGAACAGGCTGAGCTCATCCAGTGGCTTTACTACAGCATGGACAGCATGAAAGAATGGACAGCGGAAACACTTGAAGAAGATTTGAACAGACTGCTTGAACAGGGCGACACACAGCAGCTGCTCAAGACCAATTATTATGACGAGGTAACCTGGTTCAACAAGGAAGGCGCGGAAACACTGACCGATCTGGTCCGCATCAGCGGGTATTACCTGACTGCCTTTGATCCTGCCGGTTCCGCCGCCAAACAGGTCGAAAACACAATTCTGTTTGAAAAGGCCGCGGATATCCTTGAGGAACGCATTGAAAATGCGGATTACCACTATGACCGTCTGATCTCCCGGGAGGAAACGGAAGAGGAAGCTGAATAAGCTTCCTCCCCTCCCATAAGAAGGATCTATGATTCTTGTAACCGGCGGCACGGGTTTTATCGGGCGTATCCTGGTCAACCATCTGGTTACACTGGGATACCCCGTCCGTCTGCTGCTGAACCCTTCCCGTGATTACCCGAAACTTCCCCGCGGCGTTTCTGTAGAAGTTGCTATTTCCAGCATGAACGATGAACGCAACCTGCGTGCGTCCATGAAAGATATTGACACGGTCTTTCATCTGGTCGGCACCGAATGGAAGGGGATCCATGCCGAATATGAAGAAGTTGATATCCGCGCTGCCCGCATGTTTTCCAAAGTGGCAAAACAGATGGGCGTCGAGCGCTTCATATATCTCAGTCACCTGGGAGCAGACCGTGCTTCCGCTTATAACCTGCTTCGCGCCAAGGCAATAGCGGAAGCAGCTATACGGGAAAGCGGAGTCCCATATACCATCGTCCGCAGCGGCATCGTGTATGGGCAGAATGATCACTTCACCACCACCCTGAGGGATTTTGTACTGAAAACCAGAGGACCTCTCCTGATCCCGGGCGGAGATCCCACGCTCATCCAGCCGATCTGGGTGGAAGACCTGATCACCACCCTGATGCTGTGCATGGACGACGACAGCACATTGTTCCGGACTGTTTATGCGGGAGGGATCGAAACCTTCACATTCCGGGAATGTCTGGAAATGGTGATGGAAACCATCCGCAAAAAGAAGAGGATCATTCCCGTACAGGCTTCCTTCCTGAGGCGCATTTACATTGCCAATGAACAATGGTTCCCCAAACGGGTGCCGATGTATTTCTGGCTGGATTATATGGCAGAAGACCGGATCGCGGCGCTGGACCTCCTGCCGCGTGAATTCGGGCTGATGCCTACGCGAATGACACAAAACCTGGCTTATCTGAGAGAAGAATGAGACCCTTCATCCGGAAAGTCATACATTTTCCCGCAAACTGATTTTTCAATCCGCGTTGCCTGTCTGACTGTACACATGGACATAACCGGTATGCACCTGATCCCGGTCCTTTTCCCTGCCGTGATCCTGATATCGTTTTTGTACCGACCGGTGAAGTAAAGCGGATGACCGAAGACTTACTGACCGATCAGGTATCAGAGGCTATAGACTATAAAAAAACAACCGGCAGGCAGTAAAGCCATGCCGGTCGTTCATTATGTTACAGGGTAATTCTTTAGTTTTTCTTGCCGAAGGAGGGCAGCAAAGCCTTCCAATTGAAATTCTGTTTGCCGAGAATATCAAAGGCAACGGCACCCAGAAGGACGACGCCTTTCACAACTTTCTGCCAGTTGGCGTCGATCCCCATCAGGCTCATGCCCAGGTTGATGACACCGATCAGCGTAGCACCGATCACCATACCGAAGACGGAACCGGCACCGCCGCTGGCGGAAACACCGCCGACTACACAGGCGGAGATGGCATCCATCTCGAAGTTGGTGCCGGCGGTAGAGTTCGCGGCTGTCATACGGGCAAGGACCATCATGGTTGTGATGGAGGTCAGGAAAGCCATGTTCAGGTAAGCCAGGAACATGATCATATGTGTGTTGACACCGGACATGCGCGCGGCTTCCTTGTTGCCGCCGACAATGTAGAAATGACGGCCAAGGGTGGTCTTGCTGGTGATGAAGCTGTAGATCAGAACTACGACAACGACCCAGACAAGCGGAGTCGGGATGCCGCCCGCGTTAGACAGCTTCCACATGATGAGCAGAATGGCCGCGGCGGAAAGCAGGCATTTTACAACTGTACTTACGAAAGAATCCGCTGCATAGCCCTTGCGCAGCTTGGTTGCACGTGATGTGAAGATCACAATAACGGTGATCACAGCAGCCGCTATGCCGGCGATCATGCAGGGCCAGTTGAAAACTTTCGGTTTGGTACCGAAAATCTTTCCGCTGAAGATGGCAAGAAAATCTGCTTTCTGAGCAATCGAAATAGAACCGGTACTGGAACTGTTACTCAGAATGGATGTACCGAGACCGCGGAAGGCCAGATAACCTGCCAGGGTGGCGATCCACGGCGGAATGTTGATGTAAGCGATCAGATAACCCAGCAGGCAGCCGTAAGCAATACCGACCAGCAGCATCAGCGCGATCGAAAGTCCGGTGCTCATCCCGAATTTCATCATGAAAATACCGCCAAGGGCACCCAGCAGACAAACGAAGGAACCGCAGGACAGGTCAATGTTGCCGCCGGTCAGCATGCACATCAGCATACCGACGCCAAGGATATAGACATAGGCATTCTGGTCAATGAGCGCTTTAAACTGGGCAGGCTGGAAGATGGAACCGTTCGTCTTGACCATAAAGAAGAGGTAAACAAGAACCAACACGACAAGCATCGCGTTTTTCTTGAGCACACTGATGAAAGAATCTTTGCTTCTCATTGTATATATCCTCCTCTCTTACCGCTTCTGGCGCTTTGAAAGCACATCGAACATGACCGCCAGCATCAGCACGAGGCCCTTGACAACACGCTGATAGTTGGAATCGATACCCATAATGGACATACCCTGGTTGATCAGACCCATCAAAATCGCACCGATAATGACACCGGAGATCTTCCCAGTTCCGCCGTAAGCGCTTGCGCCTCCGATAAAGCAGGCAGCAATGGCATCCATTTCATAGCCCTGTCCAAAGGTCGGCTGTGCACCGACTGCGCGGGCTACATTCAGGATACCGGCAAGACCGGCCAGGAATCCCATATTCGCGTAAGCAAACCAGAATACGTTGCGGGTATTGACACCGGAAAGGGCTGTTGCCTTCTCATTGCCGCCGACCGCATAGAGATAACGGCCGATAGCGGTTCTTGTGGTGACATAGTTATAAATGAGCAGCACCAGCGAGATCCAGATCAGGACGGTCGGGATACCCTTATAGGAAGCCAGTTTCCAGGCGATCCAGACGATCAATACCGCAATGATCGCGGCACGGATGTAATCACCCTTCACGGATTGGATTATGCCCATCTTCTTCTCAATGGATGATTTGCGGAACTGCAGCACCAGGACGACGGCAGCAATGACAACACCGACGATCATACAGGTCATGTTCAGCCCGTTTCCGTTGAGGAAATCAGGAATGTAGCAGTCCGCACCGCCGCCGAATATGTTCAGGAAACTCTGATTGGTGATCGATTCCGCATATCCTCCCAGGACCACATTGGAAAGTCCGCGGAAAGCATACATACCGGCAAGTGTGGCGATAAACGGCGGAACAAAAACCTTCGCGATCCAGAAACCCTGAAATGCACCGATCAGGAGACCGACCCCAAGCATTGCCAGGACCGCGATCCACATGTTTATCCCGTTTTTCATCATAACAACACCGATCGCGCCGGTAAAACAGACAACGGAACCGACTGCCAGGTCAATGTTGCCGCCCGTCAGAATACAAAGCAGCATGCCTGAAGCCAGAACAAAGACATAACCGTTCTGTGAGATCAGGTTATTAATGTTTTGAGGGTAAAGAATTCTTCCCTGTGTCGTGATGGAAAAGAAAATCGCAACCGCAACCAGGGCAAGAACCATGGTATATTTTTTGAAAAATTCACCGACCTTCATGCTTAATCCCCCCTTCCGGACTGCAGGATCAACGCCATGATGTTTTCCTGTGTGGCGTCTTTCGCTTTCATTTCACCGAGAATTTTTCCGGCATTCATGATATAGATCCGGTCGCTCATGCCGAGAACTTCCGGCAATTCGGAGGAAATCATCAATACGCATTTTCCGGCGGCTGCCAGATCATTGATAATGCAGTAGATCTCATATTTCGCCCCGACATCGATACCGCGGGTCGGTTCATCAAGGATCATGATATCCGGATCCGCGAACATCCATTTCGCCAGCAGGACTTTCTGCTGGTTGCCGCCGGAGAGATTGCCGACCAGTTGTTCAACTGTCGGTGTCTTGATGGAGAGCTTTTCCCGATATTCCTGGGCGACCGCGTATTCTTTATCTCCGTCGATCACGGAATTGTTCGCGATGGCATTCAGATTGGCAAGCGAAGTGTTGACCTTGATGGACTGGGAAAGCACAAGGCCGTTGCCTTTGCGGTCTTCGGTAACATAAGCGATCTTGTGTTTGATCGCGTCCGCCTCGCTCTTTTTGAGTTTGATTTCCTTCCCGTCAAGCTTCAGCGTTCCGGTGCAGTTCACACCGTAGGACTGGCCGAAAATGCTCATGGCCAGTTCAGTCCGGCCGGCACCCATCAGCCCGTAAATGCCGACCACTTCGCCGCTGCGGACGTTGATGGAGACATTATCAACAACTTTCCGTTCCGGATACAGCGGATGATGGACCGTCCAGTTATCGACTTCCATCCGGATATCACCGATTTTCACGCCTTCGCGTTTCGGGAAACGGTTGGTCATTTCACGTCCGACCATACCCTTGATGATGCGTTCTTCGCTGATGGGTTCAGGTCCGTGATTATCCAGCGTTTCGATGGTGCTGCCGTCACGGACAACGGTAATTTTATCCGCCACATACGCGACCTCGTTCAGCTTATGGGTGATGATGATCATGGTCATACCCTGTTTCTTGAACGAAAGCATGAGGTCCAGCAGTGCGCGGGAATCTTCTTCATTCAGGGAGGATGTAGGTTCATCCAAAATCAGCAGCTTCGCCTGCTTCGCAAGAGCTTTGGCAATTTCAACAAGCTGCTGTTTGCCGGTACCGATGGTTTTCACCTGTACCTTAGAGCTTTCTGTGAGGCCGACCATTTTCAGATATTTATCAGCCTCGGAATAGGTTGTGTTCCAGTCGATCGCGTATTTACTGCCGCGCTCGTTGCCCAGATACATGTTTTCGCCGATCGTCATTTCGGGAATCAAAGCCAGTTCCTGGTGGATAATGACGATGCCTCTCCGTTCCGAATCTTTGATGTTCGAGAACTTCATGACCTGCCCGTCGTAAATGATGTCGCCTGTATAGGTTCCATAAGGATAAATGCCGCTCAGTACATTCATGAGCGTGCTCTTTCCCGCTCCGTTTTCTCCAACCAGGGCATGGATCTCTCCGCGCTCCACCTGGAGATTTACATTGTCAAGAGCCTTTACGCCGGGGAAGGTCTTTGTGATATTCTTCATTTCCAGTAAAATATCAGCCATTTTATTTCTCCGCTCCTTATGTCGCGTGGAATTGACCCGGTCTTTTTCATGAAAAGATACAGGCGGGAACCCCCGCCTGTATCAAAATGCTAACTCTTACAAACTATTTCAGCTGATCTTCGGTGTAGTAACCGGAGTCGATGAGCAGTTCCTTGTAGTTGTCCGCGCTGGCGAAGACCGGTTCGCACAGGAAGGACGGAACAACGATAACGTTGTTGTTGTAGGTTTCGGTGTCGTTGACGTCGACTTCTTCACCCTTGAGGATCTGACCAACCATCTTCACGACCTGGGCAGCCAGTGTGCGGGTATCCTTGAAGACGGACATGGCCTGTTTGCCGGCGATCATGTTCTTGGTGTTGGCGATGTCGCAGTCCTGACCGGTGATGATCGGGTAGGTGCCATTGTAGTTGGCAGCCAGAGCGTTGGCAACACCCAGAGCGGTGGAGTCATTGGAGCAGAGCCAGGCATCCAGGTTTGTGCCATCGGCATAGAAGGAGGACAGGATGTTCTCGGCGCGGTTCTGAGCAACTTCGGTAGCCCAGGTCGGGGTAGCAACTTCAGTGAAGTCGATCTGACCGGATTTGACAACCAGTTTGCCGGATTCGATGTAGGGCATCAGGACATCGATAGCGCCCTGATAGAAGTAGCGGGCATTATTGTCGCCCGGGTCGCCGGCGGTGATTTCAATGATGAACGGGCCTTCAGCATTGTCGAGGTCCAGAGCATCCTTCACATAGGTACCCTGAATGGTACCGACCATGTAGTTGTTGAAGGTGGCATAGTAGGAAACCCAGTCGGAATCCATCAGAAGGCGGTCGTAGGCGATGACGGGGATTTCATTTTCCTTCGCCAGGGCCAGAGCGGAACCCAGGGAGGAACCTTCAATAGCGGAGATGACCAGAACGTCGCAGCCGCTGTTGATCATGTTTTCAACCTGGGAAAGCTGAGTCTGAACATCGTTGGAAGCGAACTGAAGGTCAACTTCGTAACCGGCAGCTTCGAGCTGAGCCTGCATGTTGGCGCCATCCTGGTTCCAGCGCTGCAGATCCTTTGTCGGCATGGAAACGCCGACCTTTTCAGCAAAAGCGGCAGTGGCTGTCAGACACAGAGCCAGAGCAAGCAAAACAAATAATACTTTTTTCATAACAACAAACTCCTTTTTTTATTGCCCTTCCGGGCTGTTCAAAGAACACATTTTCAGCGTTCTTTAAAAAACTATAAGAATTTTAAGTCAAAGTCACATTATCTGTCAAGCGATATCACGTAATAATTTTTGCACTTATTTTTATTACAAATAACACTTTTTCGGCTGACAACGGACTGCTGACTCCTTACGGCAAAATCAGCCAAACATCACCTGGTTCATCACCGCTTCCAGATATTCCTGGCGGCCGGAGGTGTTGGTCTTGACATCGCCCATCGCGAGGGCATATTCTTCCAGTTCCTGAACGGTTGCGGTGCCGTCAACGATCTTCTTACCGATACCGCTGTTGTAGCTGGAGTAGCGCTCTTCAACGAATTTATCGATGCGCCCGTCTTTGATGAGCTTGTCAGCCATGCGCAGACCGAGAGCAAAGGAATCCATACCCATGATATGAGCATTGAAGATGTCATCCAGTCCGCAGGACGGACGGCGGGTCTTGGAGTCGAAGTTCAAACCGCCCTTTTCAAAGCCGCCGGCCTTGAGGACTTCGTACATCGCAAGTGTTGTATCATAGACATTGTACGGGAATTCATCCGTATCCCAGCCAAGCAGCATATCACCAATGTTGGCATCCACGGAACCGAAGTAACCTTCGGTGCGGGCAACGCGCAGCTCATGCTGGAAGGTATGGCCGGCCAGTGTGCCGTGGTTGGCTTCGATGTTCAGCTTCATATCGAGGCCGTACTTGCGCAGGAAGCCGATAACAGTTGCGGAATCGAAATCATACTGGTGTTTGGTCGGTTCCTTCGGTTTCGGTTCAATATAGAAGTTGCCCTTGAAACCGATGCTGCGGCCGTATTCGATTTCCATGCGGAGCAGGCGCGCCATGTTATCCAGTTCCAGCCCCATGTTGGTGTTCAGCAGGGTATCATAGCCTTCACGTCCGCCCCAGAAGGTATAGCCTTCAGCGCCAAGGCGGGTGCCGATCTCAATGGCTTTCTTGGCCTGCGCGGCAGCATATGCGAAGGCATCGGCATTCGGGGAAGTTCCGGCACCGTGCATATAGCGGGGATTGCCGAACATATTGGCGGTATCCCAGAGCAGCTTCTTGCCGGTTTCCTTCATTCTGGCTTCGATCAGGTCGACAATGACATCCAGATTTTTGTTGGTTTCAGCCAGGTTGTCACCTTCGGGAGCAATATCACGATCATGGAAAGCAAAGAATTCGATACCGGTCTTGTCCATAATTTCAAAGCCGGCTTCCACCTTGGCTTTTGCCAGGTCCATCGGATCACTGGTACCGAAAGACTTGTCAACAGTTCCTACGCCGAACATATCCGTGCCGTTGGCGCAAAGGGTGTGCCACCAGGCCATGGAAAAGCGCAGGTGATCCTTCATCTTTCGTCCGGCGATCACTTCATCCGGATTGTAAAACTTAAAAGCCAAAGGATTATCACTCTGAGGTCCCTCATATTGAATCTTCGGGATATTCGGGAAAAATTCTGTCATATTTACTTCTTGAACTCCTTTCCTCGATTCGTGCTCGTGCACGTTTTTATAAAAAAATTAAAAGCTTTTGAATCGCTTTTACTTCCGGATTCGTGCTCGTGCACGAAAACCCGCTAAAAAAAATGAACACTCGTATTGTTTATAAAGATTTTACTGATATTGATTTTTTATGTCTAATGACTTTTGTCAGTTATTTTTAGTGACAGAGGTCATTTTTTTAGGGTATAGGAGTCAGGGACCAGGGATCAGGTGTAAATCCTAGACCCTATACCCTGACCCCTATACCCTGTAATTCCTACATCCCTGCCAGATCGGCAAACAGCTGCTTGCAGGCAGGATAGATCTTGCGGAATTTGTCATAGCGTTCCTGGTACAGCGCTTTCATATCCGCTTCCGGCTCCACGGTTTCCGCGACATGGACCAGCGCGTCACAGGCAGTCCGCACATCCGGATACAACCCGGCGCCTACCATGGCAAGGATCGCTGCGCCATATCCCGGGCCCTGTTCCGTCTGCGGGATATCCAGCGGAATGCCCAGCACATTGGCCATCATCTGCCGCCACAGCGGAGATTTGGAACCGCCGCCGCAGATCATCGAGCGAGAAATATCGATCCCAAGTCCCTTCGCGACCTCAAAGGAATCACGGATCGCGAAACAGACCCCTTCCAGGACCGCAAGGACCATATCGGCACGGGATGTATCCATCCGCAGACCGATAAAGGTTCCGCTGGCATTGGTATCATTGATCGGGCTGCGTTCTCCCATCAGGTAGGGCAGGAAGAATACATGATTCCGCCCGTAAGACTCAGGGGAGATTTGTGCCTGTTCTCCTGCATAATCGTCCGTCTTCAGAATATCTTCACAGAACCATTTGTTGCAGGAAGCGGCGGAAAGCATGCAGCCCATCAGATGGAATTTCCCGTCCGAGTGGGCAAAAGCGTGCAGGCTGTTGCCGGAATCGACACCGAAGGTATCCGAAGAAATGAAGATCGTCCCGGATGTACCCAGGGAAATGTTGCAGGCTCCGTTGCCGACTGTTCCGGTTCCGACTGCCGCCGCGGCATTGTCACCCGCACCGGCTGTGACCTTCACGCCTTCCGGCAGACCGAGCTTCGCGGCGACTTCCGGTTTGATCGTACCGATCACGTCATAGCTTTCAAACAGCGCCGGCATCTGCTTTTCGGTCACGCCGCAGATCTGCAGCATTTCCGGAGACCAGGCCTTATGCTCTACGTCCAGTAGCAGCATGCCGGAGGCATCGGAATAATCGCAGCTGTGAACACCGGTCAGGCAGTAAGCGACATAATCCTTCGGGAGCATGATCTTTTGGATCCGGTCAAATTTTTCAGGTTCATTGTTCCGCATCCACAGGATCTTCGGCGCGGTGAACCCGGCAAAGGCAATATTCCCGGTCCATTGGCTCAGTTTATCCTTGCCGATCGTGTTATTCAGGTAATCAACTTCCGCGAACGTCCGTCCGTCATTCCACAGGATCGCCGGGCGGATCACCTCGTCATTCTCATCCAGGACAACAAGTCCGTGCATCTGCCCCGCCACGGAAAGCGCCGCGACATCCTGCGCGTCAAACCCTTTCATCAGTTCCGGAATGCCTTCCAGGCAGGCATTCCACCAGCCGGACGGCTCCTGTTCGCTCCAACCCGGCTGCGGGAAGATGAGCGGATATTCTTTTGTGACCGTATTCAGGATCTCACCCTTTTCATTAACCAGTAAGAGCTTCGTTGCTGAAGTTCCCAGATCTACACCGATAAATAACATTTGCGCTCCTCATACTTCTTTATGTATTAATGGGACAGAGGGGACGGTTCTCTTCTGTGACCCATTTTTCGGGACATTGAGAACCGTCCCCTCTGTCCCAAACCAAAACCACCAACCGGATTTTTCCGCTTGTTTTTGACAGCAATACGAAGTTCATTGAATATGATAACCCATTTTTCAAAATTATCAAGGGTTGAATTTTGACACAAAAACATATATTGGAAAGAAAGCCAATCTGAATCCAATTTGCCATCAATTCCGTTTCCGTGTTTTTAAAATATTTTGTATTCTCCTGAAACGGCATATAACATCATTATATGATATTCTGCCCGTCGTGCACGTGCACAATATCACCTTGTCAATATTGCCATTGCGTTTATAATGTGATATAGTGTGGAAAAGAACAGACAAGAATTTGAAAAGGAAGAGGGGAAAATGCCGGTAACGATCAAGGATATAGCAAAAGCAGCCAACGTGTCCCGCGGGACAGTTGACCGCGCGCTGAACGACAGGGGCGGAGTCAATCCTGATGTCTCCGCGCGGATCAAAACGCTTGCTTCGGAAATGGGCTATAAACCGAACACGATCGCCAAGGCATTGGCCACCCACACAAAACCGGTCCGGATCGGTGTGATCATCAACAGCCTCGGGAATCCCTTCTTTGATCAGGTCCTGGACGGAATTGAATCCGCGGTAGAAAGCCTGCATGACTACGGCATCTCTCTGGATATCCGCAAGATCCGCGGGTATGATCCGCAGCGGCAGCTGTATGAGCTCAAACTGCTGCAGGATATCGGCATCGACGGGCTGGTCATTACCCCTGTCAGCGACGCAAAAGTCCGGAACGCGCTGAACGAAATGATCCGCGGCGGGATCCAGGTGACATGCTGCAACCTGGATATCGACGACGTGAATTATCAGGCATACATTGGCTGCGATTATTATTGCAGCGGTCAGACCGCGGGAGAAATTATCGGCGTTACGACGCACGGCGAGGCAAATCTCGCTGTCATCACCAGCTCCCACGCGCTCTATACCCATGAAATGCGGGTCAAAGGCGCCGAAAGCGTGCTGAAAAAATATCCCAATATCCACATCTGCGAATATATCGAAGCCGGAGATGATGAAGATATCTCCTATCATGAGGTCATGCGGCTGCTGAAGCAGAACAAGAAAATCGACATTCTCTATTTCGTCACCGGCGGTACCACAGGCGGACTGCAGGCTATCCATGACATGCATCATGAAAACCGGCTGAAGGTCTATGCGTTTGACCAGATCCCGGCTGTCATCGAAGACCTCAAAAGCGGGCTGGTAGTTTCCACCATTGACCAGCAGCCTTTTATGCAGGGGTTTCAATCTGTCCGTACCCTTTTTGACGCGATCATGTCAAAGCACACTCCGACAAGAAAACGAATTATTACGGAATTGAACATTAAGAACCGCTATAACATTTCCTATTAACAAATTCGTGCACGAGCACAACTATGCTATACTATTCGTGTGACATTTATACCGCTGTATCTGTCACATCTGAAATAACCCAAAAGGCAGGAAAGACCATGAAAAAAATGGATAAGGCATTGGAACAGGCAGAAGAACTCGTTTCCAAAATGACCATAGAAGAAGCAGCTTCCCAGCTGTATTATATCTCCCCGGCTGTTGAGCGCCTCGGGATACCGGCATATAACTGGTGGAATGAAGCCCTTCACGGCGTCGCCCGGGCAGGTACGGCGACCATGTTCCCGCAGGCAATTGCCATGGCGGCGATGTTCGACGATGAACAGCTCGGGAAAATGGCTCAGGTCACCGGAATCGAAGCCCGCGCCAAATACAACATACAGTCGAAATACAATGACCGCGATATTTATAAGGGCGTTACCATGTGGTCCCCGAACATCAACATCTTCCGTGACCCGCGCTGGGGACGGGGACATGAGACCTACGGGGAAGATCCTTATCTGACCTCTCGTCTGGGAACCGCTTTCGTGAAAGGGCTGCAGGGAGACGGTGAGTATATGACTGCCGCCGCCTGTGCCAAGCACTTCGCCGTCCACAGCGGACCGGAAAACATCCGGCACAGTTTTGACGCCAAATGCAGCCTGAAAGACATGAACGAGACCTACCTGCCGGCTTTTCAGGCTCTGGTAGAAGATGCCAAAGTCGAAGGCGTGATGGGCTGCTATAACCGCATCAATGGGGAACCCGGCTGCGCGAGCGATACCCTGATGGGCAAGCTGAAGGAATGGGGCTTTGACGGTTATTTCACCTCCGATGCCTGGGCAGTCCGGGATTTCTATCAGGGACATCATGTATGCGAAGATAAAGAACATGCCGCCGCTCTTGCCCTTTCCAAAGGCTGCGATACCAACTGCGGCGACACCTACCCCTGCCTGATGGACGCGTACCGCAAGGGACTTGTTACGGAAGAACAGATCCGCACGGCAGCGGTCCATCTGTTCCGCACCCGCTTCCGCCTCGGGCTGTTCGATGAAAATAACGGATTTGCCGATCTCGGACTGGATGACATCGCCACACCGGAACACCGTAAAATTTCTCTTGAATGCGCAGAAAAAGGCATGGTGCTGCTCAAAAACAACGGCATTTTGCCATTGGATAAATCCAAATTAAAATCTGTCGCGGTCATCGGTCCCAACGCAAGTTCGCTGGATGCCCTGCGCGGTAATTATTACGGGACCTCCGCGGAACCGGTCACATTTCTGGACGGGATCCGCAAAGAGCTCGGCGATGAGGTAAAGATTTATTATTCCGAAGGCTGTCACCTGTTCAAAGACAGGGTGGAACACCTGGCTGAAGCCAACGACCGTATTGCGGAAGCGATGGCCATGGTTCAGGCTGCCGACGTCACGATCCTCTGTCTTGGGCTGGATGCCAATATCGAAGGCGAAGAGGGCGATGAGGGCAACGCCTTCGCCGGCGGGGACAAGCTCTCACTCGAACTTCCCGTAAGCCAGCGCATCCTGCTGGAAAAGGTGCTCGCTGCCGGAAAACCGACAGTCCTGGTCCTTGCCGCGGGAAGCTCACTCAATCCGCACGCGGACCGGGCCGGAGCGATCCTGCAGGTCTGGTATCCCGGTGAATGCGGCGGTACTGCCCTTGCGAATATTTTGTTCGGGAAGGTCTCACCTTCCGGCAAGCTCCCGGTCACTTTCTACGAAAGCACAGACGCTCTTCCGGAATTTACCGACTACAGTATGGCAGGACGTACCTACCGCTATCTGACCGGAAATGTGCTTTACCCCTTCGGTTTCGGGCTGACTTATTCAACTGTAAGCCTGAGTGATATGAAATTCGCGGATGGCAAAGTCAGCGTGACTGTCGCCAACACCGGCAGTGTTGATACCGATGAAGTGGTGCAGGTCTATGTTCGTGACCTGGAAAGCCCCTTTGAAGTGACGAATTACCGTCTCTGCGCTTTCCAACGGGTTTCCCTGAAAGCCGGATGCAGCGAACGGGTCAGCCTCCCGCTTGACAAAAATGCCTTCACCCTGGTCAATGAGGAAGGAAAACGCGTCCCCGGTTCCGGAAAGTACCGCCTCTGGGCAGGTGTCTCCCAGCCGGATGCACTGAGCGAATCCCTGAGCGGAACGCCTGCATTAAGCCTTCAGATCTGAGGAAAAAACTGATTCAATAAGTCTTTTGGACGGTTCTCTTCGACAGCATTCGGTATCGAAGAGAACCGTCTTTTTATTCCGTCTTCACGGCAGGCTCATCAGCTAATAATAGACCTTCGCCGTGCCCTTTCCCCGGGCAAGCAGGTTCTTCTGCAGATGCATGCCTTCCTGAGCGATCTCAGAGAAATTCATTTTGAGGGTTCCGTCATATTTCAGGAATTCCCCCTCCACCATGGTATACCGGACATTCGCGCTGTTGGCGGCATACAGGATCGCTGAAACAGGATGATAATATGCCATGGTATCCGGAGTCCGCAGGTCCCAGATGATCAGGTCGGCAGCAGCGTTTTCTTCGATTTTTCCGCTTCCCGCGCCAAACACGGCATGACCGGCCATCAGTTTCTGCCAGATTTCGAGGAAAGGATAAAGGACCGCGTCATTCCGATTAAATTTCTCAAGCATGGCAAACAGCCGCGCCTGCTCCAGCGGATTTACGGTTCCCGAGCTGGCCGCCCCGTCTGAACCAAAGCTGTACTGCAGCTGATCAGATAAATCAAAGAAGGGACCTCTGCCGGACGCGAGCCTCATATATGTCTTGGGACAAAAGGCAAACCAGGTGTTTTCGTTGATACAGGAAAGGTCCTCCTCCGTTATCCACAAGCCATGGGCAACAAGTACCGGTACATCAAAACCGCCCGCATCATATAAACATCGGAACGGCGTTTTTCCGGTGCGGTGCAAGGACTGCTCCACCTGCAATTCGGTTTCCGCAAGATGCAGATGGATCGGCAGACGCATCTTTTTTGCCTCATCCACGATCTTCGCCAGTACGTTCTCCGGGCAGGTATAGTCCGAATGCGGACCGAAACGCAGGCTGATCCGCGAGGAATCCTCCTGATGGTCCCGTATGAATTCACTCACCTGCGCGAGCCTGTCCCGAAAATCGGGAGCAAGTCCGAATATGGTGGGAGCTATATCCATACGGATCCCGCTATCCTTCGCTGCCCTCAGCACCTGCTCCTCCCCGAAATAGTGATCGGCCACCGCGGTCACGCCGTTATTGAGCATTTCCGCGATCCCCAGCAGCGTGCCGGTATAGATATCCTCATCGGTCATTTTGCTTTCGTAAGGCCAGATCATCTCATTAAACCAGACCTCCGGAGGGACATCTTCGGCGATTCCTTTGAAAATATTCATGGCGGTATGGGCATGCAGGTTCACAAAACCGGGACTCACAAAATACGCCGAGCAGTCGATGATTTCTGAAGGCATCAATTCCGGCTGAGGTGTTCCCGAATCGCAGATCCTGGCGATATGCCCGCCATCGATATAAATGTCTTTGTGAAAAAGACATTCTCCGGTATGCGTAATGATCGCCGCGTTGTACAGTTTCTTCATAATTGACGCCTCCATTCCTGAACTTTATATCCCGCGCGGTACCCGGGACAATGGTTATCCGGTGCACCGTCCCATATACTTTGCTTTTTGGAGTATATCACGATTTTGCCGTTGTGTTTTTGTTCCTCCTGCGCAATTCTCGGAAAGTTCCGAAGGAAAAATCATTTTTTTCCGGCAAAGGTGGTATGATGAATAAGAATTTTTACGAAAAAAAGGAAGGTCCGGTATGAAAACAAAGCTTCAGAATTTCTGGTATTACTATAAGATCCCCACGATCATTGTTCTGATCCTTTTTGCAGTCGGACTGTACTTTTACTCAACTACGCGTCACACGGTGGAAAGCGACTATCATGCCGCGATCGTCTCTCCGCAAAGCCGCTCCGGTGAACAGCTTGGGCGGATCCTAAGGGCACTGGAAGGGATCGGTCAGGATCAGAACGGTGACGGTGCGGTTGTGGTTGAGCTCCGTGTTTTCCGTTTCGCGATCGGAGAAGACGGGCAGGGTATGAATGAGGCTGCGGCGCTGGACGCGGACCTGGTCGGGAACCTAAGCGGGCTGTTTTTCGTGGAAGATCCGGTAAAATTTGAACAGTCGACAAACGGCATCGGCAAAGCCGCCGAAGCCATACCGGTCAGCGAAATTCCCCCGCTCACAGGCTGCGGGATCGATGACCTCTATCTGCTCGTCAGAACAGGCGCGGATCAAAAATACTTTGAACTGCTGTCAGCTATAATAAATTGAAAAGCGGCAACAGTTACGCCCCGGCGGAATTCCGGCATTTGATAAAATACGAAAATATCAAATTTAAATCAAATATATTTTGACATTTTGTTTAAATTCCCGCAAAATATAAAATTTAGGTTAAATTTTTATTTGACAAATTGAACTATTTCCTGTAAAATATCAAATTAACAAAGGAAATATAAAATGACAAGTGAAGAATTACTTGATAAACTCAAAGAAATTCAAAAAATGAAATGTGAAACGCAAACCCTGGAGATCAAGGCAGCGGCAAAAGGATGTCCGCAGCGTCTGTATGATACGCTATCCAGCTTTTCCAACCAGGATGAAGGCGGCATAATTATTTTCGGTGTAGATGAAGATAATAATTACAATGAATGCGGTGTTTATGATCCTCAGGATATTCAAAAAAAAATCAATGACCAGTGTTTACAAATGGAGCCGGTAGTCAGGCCGCTGTTAACAGTTGCGGAGAAAAACGGGAAGTTCTTCGTATCCGCTGAAATTCCCGGGAAAGATATCACAGACCGGCCTTGTTATTACCTTGGGAAAGGCAGGGTGAGAGGGTCTCATATCCGGGTAGGTGACAGTGATGAAGTGATGACGGAATATGAAATTTACAGCTATGAAGCCTTCCGCAGAAAATATCAGGATGATATCCGAATTGTTCAGAGGGCAGCATTTGATATACTGGATCAAAAGCTCCTTAGCGAGTATATTCATAACCTGAAGGAGAAAAAGCCGAATCTGAGCGCTCTTGATGACAGCACCATATATGAACTCATGAGTGTTTTCAGAGAAGGCCATCCCACACTCAGCGCTGTTATGCTTTTCTGTCATTATCCGCAGGTATTCTTTCCTCAATACTGTATTACCGCCATTGCTTTACCGGGAAATGAAATCGGAGAGATTGGCCCGGACGGGGAAAGATTTCTGGATAATCAGCGGATCGAAGGCAGTATCCCGGAAATGCTGGAACAGGCAATTACATTCGTCCGAAAAAACATACGGAATAAAACAATAATTAATCCGCTTTCCGGAAAGCGGGAAGACAGACTGGATTATCCGGTCACCGCAATTAGGGAAGCCGTTATAAACGCGCTGGTTCATCGGGATTACAGTATCCATACAGAGGAAATGCCGATTCAGCTTTTGGTTTTTCCCGACAGGATCGAGATAAAGAATCCGGGCGGTATCTATGGACGAATACAGGCAGATCAACTCGGTAAAATGCAGCCGGACACACGGAACCCCGTGCTTGTTACAGCTTTGGAAGTTATGAATATTACGGAAAACCGTTATTCCGGTATCCCGACGATTCGCAGAGTAATGAGGGAGTATAGCTTACCGGAACCGGTTTTTGCAGATCAGCGCGGAACGTTCGTTGTAACTTTGTATAATTCCGCTCCCAAAATGGTTCCGGATTTGCATACCGCATTAACAGAGAAGGAATTAAAACTGCTTCAATTCCTTACCGTACCTCGGACCCGGCAGGAAATCGCTGATTTTCTTGGGATAAATTCCGTCGCCTATGCTATCCAAACGTATATCAGCCCGTTGATTGAAAAAGGATACATTCGGATGAGCATCCCTGATAAACCCAAAAGCCACAACCAGCATTTCATGACTGTTGATTAAAACCCGGAGGCAAAGGCCGGCAGGAAAAAAAGGAACGGGGTCGTTTTTATCGATGATCCGGCACTGAAAACAGCAGAAAATGGGATTCAGAATTTTTCGGGAAGACGATTACGAAGCACTCTTCGATTTTAGTTCCTTATCTTTTTATCTTTGAATCCTGATTCCTGAATTCTCATTCTTCTTCGATCTCTTCCGGTTCTTTCGGATCAAAACGGTCAAAGATACCTCTGAGGATCATGCTGTTGCAGAAAGCCGGGAGCGAAATGCCGAACATAATAAAGAGAGAACTCGCGTATGCGATAAAGCTTTGCGGCAGGTACAGGATCAGCAGGACGGGAATTGCCAGGATGATCCACATCAGGATCGTTTTCACGGGTGAAACAAAGGCCAGAAGGAAAGCATTTTTGATCTGATCCTTCACAGGTTTTTCATAGCGTGCCTGCAGCGCGAACACATAACATACATAAGTCAGCCAGATCGCTGCGATCAGACCCGTGACGATACAGAACACGATTTTCGCGGTTCCCTCGAGGGAAAAAGCGTACATTCCGTCGACGATGATGACAATAGCTGCAAATACCGCGATCGAGCCAAGGATCATCCCCTGGAAAAAGTTTTTCTTAAACGCGGCAAAAAACATCCGGATCGTCTCAACCGGCTCATCCCGGGCGACTTTCAGCGATACCGTATAGAGTCCGCACAAAGCCGGGCCGATGGTAATGACAGGAAGGGAGCAGAAAAATGTCAAAAAATTGAGGAGAAGCAGATCTGCCATCCCTCTCATAAACCGTCCGAATGAAGTTTTCAGTTTGTCGCGATCCATATCTGTTCCTGAAAAAAAGATGAGAGGACCAAATGCCTCTCATCTATTTTATTATAAAAACGCTGAATAAGGAATAAATTTATCCCTTTACGCTTCCCAGCGCGACACCGGCGATGATGTATCGGCTGAGTGAGAAGTAGATTATGAACAGCGGCAGAACAGACAGTGTCAGGCCAAGGTATACAGCACCGTATTCCACCTTGTAGATATCACCTTTCAGCTGGGATACCATCATCGGCATCGTGTAAAGGTCATTCCTGGTGAGCAGGATACTCGGCATGAACAGTTGGTTCCAGGTGCCGACAAAGCTGAAAATTGCCTGGGTCGCCATAGCCGGTTTCATGATCGGCAGGGCGATCTCGTTAAAGGTCTTGAACTCGCCGGAGCCGTCGATTCGGGCCGAATCCAGCAGCTCCATCGGGAAGCTTGCCAGCATATACTGCCGCATGAAGAACACCGTGCCCGGTGCCGCGATGGCAGGGATGATCAGAGCCAGATAGTTGTTCGTCAAACCAATCTTCCACATGAACTGGTAGAAACCGATGGCGGTGATCGTTCCCGGGATCATCATAACAGCCAGAATAAACCCAAAGAATGGCTTCTTCAGCTTCCATTCATAGGCGACAATTGCCCAGGCAGTCAGCGTGGAGAAATAGATCGTTAAAGCTGTACAACCGACAGCGATGATCACGGAGTTGATAAAACCGCGGTACGGGTTGAAGGTCTTACCGGTGAGGACGTTCCAGTTGTTTGACAGGTGACTCGAAGGGATCAGTGAAACCGCATGATCCTGGATCTCCTGGGTACTCCGGGTGGAGTTGACGACCATCACAAAAAAAGGAAACAGGCTCAGGATCGCCAAAATAATCAGGACGACATAAATGACCGCTTTGTAAACGGGATTCCCGCTTCTTTTTTCAAGACTGTTCATTATGACCTCCTTTCATTTCTATCGCGCATCAGATAGAAGACAACGATTGAAAGGGCAGCGATGATCACAAACATGATCATACTGGCTGCGGCAGCCCGGTTGTACATATAACTGCCTGAAAATGCCTGGTTATATATGAAGACATTGGCCGTTAAGGTCGAGTTGTTCGGATTGCCGTTGTTGAACATCCGGGACATATCGTACATGTTCAAACCACCGATCATGGAGGTAATCAGGGTGTAGGTAAGGATCGTGCGGATGTTCGGGATCGTGATCTGCCAGAAAACCTGCCGGTCATTGGCGCCGTCAATTTCCGCCGCTTCAAAGATCTCCGGATTGATACCCAGCACGCCGGAAATCAGAATAATCATCGTGTAACCGTACCACATCCAGAATTGGATGAAGGCGATGATCCATCGGGCAGCAGTAGCATTGTTGGTAAAATAATACGGCTCGCTTCGCAGTCCCCACGAGACCAGAAGGTCATTGACCGGTCCTTTCGGGTAGCCGAACAGTGTGTTGAACAGGATCGCGACGGAAGCAGCCGTGATGATGTTCGGCATATAGAAGACGACCTTGAAAAAGCCCTGTCCCTTGATCTGGTTCCGCTTGCTGGTGAACCAGGCGGTAAGCAGGAGCGCCAGCAGGATCTGAGGAATAAAGTTCATAACCCAGATCAAAACAGTGTTGCTCAAAGAGGTTTTGAAGGTGTTGTTATTCAGAATGGTCCGGAAATTTCTCCAGATATCTTCGGTGAAAATATGCCAGTTGCTGTTCCCGAGCCCTTTGCAGTCGGTAAACCCGAGGATCGCTGTATAAATTGTCGGATAGAGGTGAAAGATCGCATAAATGATGACAAACGGCAGGCTGAAGAGATAACCATACTTTGCGTAACTGATTTTACTGCTCTTTTTACTCATATGCTTTGTTCTCTCCTTTCTCTTATTGTTGTTCAGGACAGGCGCAGTGCGCTCCCGCTGCGGAAAACAACAAAGCGACTCCGTCTGTCCTGAAAAAAAAGGGGAGGGATGGATCTCCCTCCCCATAATCTGATCAGGAATTAGAAATCAACTTCGACGTCGAGGTTGTCAGCAACGTTCTGCTTGAAGGCGTTGATCGCATCTTCGCGGGAGAGGTTGCCGGCGGTGTACTGGCGGACAGCATCGCGCCAGTAGGTGTTGATGGTTTCATCGTACTGGGTCATGTTCTTGCCGTTGGCATAAGCATTGGCAGGAACGAATGCATCGAACATGTTCTGGCCAGCCAGGAAGTCAAGTTCACCGTTGGATTTGGCCATGACAACACCGGAAGCAACTGTATCCTTCGTGCCGCCTTCACCGTTCAGAGTGCCGTTCGCCCACTTGTACTGCAGGGATTCTTCGTCAGTGTCGAGGGTGATCCATTTGATGATGTCAGCAACAACTTCCTGCTTATCGGTACCGATAACGTTCTTGCCGGCCATTACCCAGGTGCCGCCCCAGAAGAAGCCAACGTTGGAGGCGCAGACACCCCAGTCACCGAAGGAACGCGGAGCGATAACGTAGTTGATCAGCCATGCCGGGCCATAGAAACCGAGGACGCCGCCGTTTTCATCCATGTCAGCATACCAGGCTTCAGTCCAGTCCTGAGTATCGTGATGATAGCCGTTATCCTTCAGGGTCTTGGAAAGATCGAGGAAGGCTTCGCGCTTCGGGTCGATGTTCAGTTTGCCGTCAACGATCCAGCCGGTATCGGAGCTGTTTTCAACAGCGTGCCAGATGTCGCCGTCACCGGAGACGATGGCATAACCCTTTTCCTTCAGTTCCGCAGCAGCGGCGAAGAAAGCATCCCAGCTGCCGGAGCCGGCGCCGATCTTTTCAGCAACGAATTCAGGATCATCGTTGCCCCAGACATCCTTGGCGATGGAGCGGCGATAAATGAAAGCACCGCCGGTAGCCTGATAGCCGAGGCCAACCAGTTTGCCGTCGGACGGGCGGGTGCCGATCTCGATGGTGTACGGAGCGATTTCAGCAGCTTCGGTCAGAGCAGCAACGTCGATGCCCAGATCTTCGTAAGCGGCAGCGAATTCAGCAGCGTCGCCCTGAGCATACTTCAAAACGAAAGCAGCTTCAGCAGCATAGATGTCAGCTTCGCCGGCAGCAAGCATCTGGTCCAGAGCAGGCTGGTACAGACCGTCGGTGGTGGCGGTGATGGTGGTGTTCACTTCATATTTTTCAGCCATATCGGGATGGGCTTCGAAATATTTTGTGATCATGCCCGGAACTTCATCAGTGAAGGCCATGACATTGATGACGGTTTTGCCGTCAGCCGACGCGCTCATAGCGAAGGACAAAACCATGCAAAGAGCAAGTGCTAAAACGATATACTTTTTCATATTGGGATTCCTCCTAAATTTTTATCACTCTTTCGTGCCCGTACACGTTATCTGAAAATAATAATTTCAGAGTTACGTGCTCGTGCACGACCGTCTTATGCTCTATTTTATCCAAAATTGTGAAAATAAAAAGAGAATAATGTCATATTTTCGCATGACAAATGTCATATAAAGCAACTTCCAACTCATTTCACAATAAATATATTCCCGGAAAACACGATATAGTATATATAGCAGCAGGAAGGGAGCAGGGTATGGAATGCAGATGGAATGTCAACAATTATGAGGGATCCTGTGAAATCAGGCCGGGGGAAAACCATATCCTTGTCCCGATAAAACCCGGAACCCCTCTGTTCCGCGCGGAAGCTGCCATTGATATGCCCCCATCGGAAAAGATGTTTTTCAACGGCTACCAGACCTGGACCCACTCTCCCGAATTTGAACCGCATCATAAAATACGGGGCCTTCACGGTCTGACAAAACTCATCACCAAACCCCTCGGACTTTTTCACTACTCGGACTATCACTTTGTGGATTACCCTAACCGCAAAGGGATCCTGCACGGGTTTTCCTACTGCTATTTCCGGGACGAGAACCGCTACAAGCTGCTGGCTTCCCTTGATGAACGTCCGGGATACACGATCTTTACGTATCTCGCCGAAAAAGATATTCTCATGCTGAAACGGGACTGCGAAGGGGTGAAAGCCGGCAGCCCGGAATTTCACCTGTTCGACCTGTTTTACGCGGAAGGAAGCGAACAGGAGGTCTTTGACCAATGGTTTGACGCGCTGGGGATCCATAACAAAGCACCGAAAATCAAAGGGTATTCCAGCTGGTACAACCACTACCTGAAAATCAGCGAAGCCAGTATCCGCGACGACCTGGCCGGGGCGAAAAAAATCTTTGACCCGGGAGATCTGTTCCAGATCGATGACGGATGGGAGCCTTTCGTCGGTGACTGGGAATCCCCGGATCCCCGGAAATTCCCTTACGGACTGCAGCCAATCGTGCGGGATATCCATGACGCGGGATTCCGGGCAGGCCTGTGGCTGGCGCCGTTTGCCTGCGTGAAAAGATCGAAAATCTGCAGAGAACACCCCGATTGGCTGCTGCGCTATCAGGAAAAGCCCTGGAAAAACGGCCCGAACTGGGGCGGATTTTATTCACTGGACATCGACAATCCGGAGGTCCGTGACCATCTCAAACGCGTATTCCGCCGGGTTTTGGATGAATGGGACTTTGACCTTGTCAAGCTCGATTTCCTTTTCGCCGCGGCGCCTCTCCCGACCGGTGACCACGGATACGGGAACGACGGACCGTTCCCGGAATCGCGGGCGGCGAGGATGATCCGCGCGCTGGAATTCCTGCGGGAATGCTGCGGGAAGAAGCTGATCCTCGGCTGCGGAGTCCCGGTGATGCCGGCTTTCGGTCTCGTGGATTACTGCCGTGTCGGGAGCGATGTAGGGCTCGATTGGGATGATCTGCCGCCGATGCGCATGCTGCACCGGGAACGGGTCTCGACCAATCACTCGATCGACAACACCATCTTCCGCCGCCAGCTCGACGGGCGCGCGTTCGGCAGCGACCCGGACGTCTTTTTCCTGCGCGACCACAACATCCGTCTTTCCGCGCAGGAAAAGAATTATCAAGCCGTACTGGATGCGCTTTTCGGCTCGGTATGGCTCACTTCGGATAACCTGAACGCCTATGACGCCGCCAGGATCGCGCAATACCGGAAACTTGCCCGGCTTCAGCATGCGGAGAACATCCGGATCGACCCGGATCTCCTGACCATCACCTATACCCTCGACGGTGATGATCATTTTCTTCACCATCCGCACAAATTTTCATAAGTGCCCGTGCACGCTCAAAACCATTCCGTAAATCCGGCTTAATTTTGTTCCGGAGCCCGAAACGTTGGTACAATTAAATATGTAATTTGATAGAAACCATATGGAGGACAGAAGATGAAACTTTTCGGGTACCCGGAATTTGACGAAAACGGCGTGCGGACTCTCTGCACCTATGATAATGAATACAGCCACATGCTGATGGACGTGCGGATCTACCGCATCCCCGCCGGAGAAAAACGCAGCTTCTCCCGTGAGGGTGAGGAAATCGCGGCCCTGCTTCAGAAAGGGAAAATCGTGCTGACCGCCGGTGATCAGTCCATTGAAGCCTCCCGCAAAGATGTTTTTACGGAAGGTCCTTACGCGGCTCATGTCTGCAGCGGCGACACCATCACGATTGAAGCGATGGAAGATGCCGAAGTGCTGATCCAGTGCACACACAATGACAAAACTTTCCCGGCAAAACTCTACGAACCGAAGGATGTTCCGTGGATCTACTCCGGCGCCAAGGGGAAATTCGGCAACACCGCCAACCGCCAGGTCAATACGGTCTTCGATTATGAACACGAACCCTGGTCCAACATGGTCCTGGGTGAAGTCATGAATGACCGCGGCAACTGGTCCGGTTACCTGCCGCACTGCCATCCGCAGCCGGAATGCTACTATTTTCTGTTCGACCGTCCGGAAGGTTTCGGCGCCAGCTTTGTCGGCGACAATGTCTTCAAGAGCGTAGACGGCTCCTTCTCCGCCATTCCCGGCGGCGAACTCCATCCGCAGTCAGCAGCTCCCGGCTTCCTGATGTACACCTGCTGGATGATCCGCCACCTCGACGGCAAGCCCTGGCTCCAGACAGACCGCTGCGAAGACGAGCGCTACACCTGGCTCCACGACGCGAAGATCGTCAACCAGCCGGATTTCCATTAATAAATCACGAGGACAGGTCTCGAATGCGGACCTGTCCTCAGCTTTAAGACCCGTCCTGTATCATGCGTCATGATTGCGGCGGGTTTATTTTTTATTTATGACTCCCGGAAAAGATATTACAGGAACTGAAATCAGTAAACTACTCTCTGTCGATGAATTTTTTAGAGATAAGATATCCCAATCCCTTCGCTGAAAGATTGAAAACAGCAGTAAAAACGACCCAAACCACAATCACCTGCATGCCGATCATTCCGCCCGAGGACACCCGTGAGCCATTCACATAATATGCATACGCGCCTCTCACAGTACCGCCCGGACGAATTGCATAAGTAAGCAGACCGCCGGCAATCCCGGAACATGCCGTCCCCAGGAGATCGGGGTTATAATTTGGTTTCCGCAGAGCACGTCTGTGATATACGACCGTGTGCAAAACGATAGCCGCGATCCAAAGCAGCAAAGCAGCAATCACCAACATATATTAACAACCTCCTCTAACCTGATAAAAAATCCACTCGCCGCGATCCCTCCTTCTTTCCCTTTTGTTGTTATCGCGGCATAAATGCTGAAGATAAAAATACACCCAGGAACGATCCGGAAGATTTTCAGACCGGTCATCAAATTCGAAAAATATTGGATCACAAATTATTTTCTTTCCAGGTGTCATTGAACCCCGCGGCACAGAAACTGAGGCTGTGGCCGGTGGGAGGAACCAATTCACCGTTACGCACGGTACCGTCCGCAGCCAGGGATTCCCCGGTCTCTCTCCGGCAGATCCCGCTGCCGGATAACAGGCCTTCAAGTGTCTTATCTCCGCGGAGAATGGCTTCGATCCGGTCCAGTTTGGATCCGTCTCCGGAGAATCCGATAACATATTCGTTGGCAGAACCGTTCAGGGTTGCGGCGGAATCACCGCTGAACACAGCGATGTTCTCCAGTTCGGAAGGGGAAAGCAATCTGCCCAATGCCTGACCTGCCGCATGACCATAGACACTGCTGCCCAGTTTATCAATATTCAGATATACGGTAAGCAGTCCGTTCGATGCCGCCCGGGTCTTCATCAGCGCTGCGGCGTATTCCACCAACAGGACTTCTTCCCTTTGACGCATGGATTGTTCAATGGCATTCATACGCTTCATTGCAAAAGCACGATTCATGTAAAGCGGTCCGTCTTCCAGAAAAACCGGCTGCCCCTTCACAGCGCTCTCCAGCGGAACAAGGTCATGAGAGTAACACATTTCCCACTGTTTTTTCATTTTCCAGATAACGGCATCCGGTGCGTTGGCTGCGATCTGTTCCGGAGAATCCGGATCAGCATTTGCAATGAGCTGTTTTGAATTGGAGTGGGCTTTTCCGGAGAGTACCGTGCACAATAAGGCAATAAGACCAAAGACAACTGTCAGCGCGATGGTTCCCGGACCGAGATGACGGTTCGGATCATTGGAGAAAAACAATGTTCCTATGGCAGGAACTGCCGCGATCAGCCAAACGATGATGATCAGGATCGTATCACCGACGGTTGTCCGTTTTTCCTTCTTTACAAACGCTATCATGTAATCCCGCACGTCCTCCCGTTCCACCGAACCTGTAAGCGTACCGACGATTTCCATTTTGTAATTCTTCCGCCTGATCTCAATAAACTCCCGTTCATAAAATGCCATGATACTGCCTCCTGTTTAACGATAAGTCCATGAAAAATATGTAATAATCAACACATCACTAAATATCAAGCCAAAAATTGACGATAACGGGCAGCTGCCCGGAATGCTGAACAGATTTTTTTAACACAAATAATCATATCATATTATATAAATTTGCAAAATACCGGGAAATCAGATCCGAAGGCACATTTCGTGGGCCATCGGCACCGAACCCCGGACCGTCGCTCCTGAATCCATCCTTCTTTCCCTTAAAATCCTGTATAATCAAAAGGAAGCAATTATTTTTCACATCTGTTCAGTTTGACGCCTGTGGGCTGATCCCGGGCGCTTCGCATTGAACAGACAAGATCTACTCATGAATGAGGTTTCCAAATGAGCGACAAAGAAATTAAGGATTGTAAAGTTCTCATCATCGGCTCGGGTCCCGCGGGACTGAGCGCGGCGATTTACACCGGACGGGCGGGGCTGTCCCCGGTGGTCATCAGCGGACCGACCTTCGGCGGACAGGCCTCCCTGACCGCGGATATTGAAAACTATCCGGGATTTGTGGACTCCGTCAGCGGGTCTGAATTGATGGATAAATTCCGCGAACAGGCGGAAAAATTCGGCGCGGAGATCGTCTCCGATGTGGTGGAAAGCGTGGATTTCAGCGCGCAGCCGCTGGTGGTCGAAACCGGTGTCACCACCTACAAATGCGAACGCGTCATCATCACCGCAGGATCCAACCATCTGCCGCTGAATGTCCCGGGTGAAAAGGAATTCACCGGCCGCGGCGTCTCCTACTGCGCCACCTGCGACGGCTTTTTCTTCCGCAAAAAGAACGTTGCGGTCGTCGGCGGCGGCAACTCCGCTGTGGAAGAAGCGGAATTTCTGACCCGCTATGCCGCTTCCGTCACCATCATCCACCGGCGCGACTCCCTGCGGGCGGACAAGATCGTCCAGGACCGGGCTTTTGAAAACCCGAAGATCCGCTTCTGCTGGAATTCCGTGGTCGAAGAGATCGTCGGCGAGGAAAAAGTCACCGGACTCAGGCTCAGGAATGTCAAGACCGGCGAAGAAAGCCTGATGCCCATCGACGGCGTTTTTGTCTTTGTCGGGACGAAAACCGTCACGGATATTTTCGAAGGACAGCTGGAGATCGAAAACGGGACCATCAAGGTGGGTCCGGATATGCAGACCTCCGTCCCGAATGTCTACGCTGCTGGCGAATCCGTGGACAGCCGCTACCGTCAGGTGATCGTCTCCGCCGCCCTTGGTGCCCAGGCGGGTATCTCCGTATCGAAAACGTATTAATACAGTGGTCAGTGGTCGGTGATCAGTGGTCAGCAGTCATCTGACGGGTATCTGTTTCCGGATCATGACGCTCATAAACTGATTTCACCGGTCACTGACCACAGACCACTGACCACATTATGGATATCAAAACCTTCATCAACACCGACCGGCTGGTCAACCGTTTCATTGAACTGGTCCGCATCGACAGTCTTTCCGGTGAGGAAGAGCGGATCAGCCTTCACCTTGCCTCGGAATTTGAAAAACTCGGCTGCTCCGTGATCCGTGACGAGGCGGGCAATGTCGTGGCACATTTCCCCGCGAACGGGAAAGAAGGCACGGTAATGTTCTGCGCGCATATGGATACCGTCGGGGAGGAATACGGCATCAGCCCCATCATCGAAGACGGCATTATCCATACCGACGGCAGCACGATCCTGGGTGCAGATGACAAATCAGGGCTGGCCGTGATGTTTGAAATGCTGGAGATCCTGAGGGAACATCCGGAGATCCGGCATCCCGAACTGGAGATGGTCTCCACGATCTCGGAAGAAAAGGGGCTGGTCGGTTCAAAAAAGCTGGACAAATCTCTTCTGCATGCCGACTGGGGTGTGATCCTTGACCGCGGCGGGACGCCCGGAACAGTTTCGATCTCCGGACCGACCAACATCCAGATGTGCTTCACGTTCCATGGAAAAACAGCCCACGCGGCAACAGAACCGGAGCGTGGGATCAACGCCATCAAAGCCGCGGCCCTGGGAATTGCCAAAGCGCCCTGCGGGAAAGTGGAAGAAGATGTCGTGATCGGGATCGGCATGATACAGGGCGGGATCGCCACCAATGTGATCCCGGACGAAGTGACCGTCCGGGCTATGGCACGCAGTTCGGATAATGAACGGCTTGAATTCCGGATAACAGAGCTTGAAGAAGCTATGCGCAACGGAGCGGCGGAAATCGGCGCCTCTGTAACGATGGATCGCTGGGAGAATTATGCCGCCTACCGTCTCAGCGATGATTTCGGTCCGCTGAAGAAAATGGCGGATGCCTGCAACGCCTGCGGGATCCCGCTGGTCAAACGGATGGGACTGGGCGGGACCGATGCGAATATTTTCAACGCTGCCGGCATTCCCTGCATTCCCTCCGCCTCCGGCGACAACGGTGCCCACATGAAATCGGAATCCATCGCCATCGGGGATATGGTCCAAAGCGTATATCTCCACCTGACCGCTGTAATTCTCTGATAAAACGGATATAAAGGGACTGCCGCAAAGGTTTCTTAATTAACTGACAGGGAAAGTGCTTCACAGGAACCCGGAATCAGCCATACTTTGTGTCGACGGATTTTTCCGTTTACAGTTGACAGGTCTGCGGGCTGAACTCTGGCACCGCTCTGACATAACGCGCCCGGAGACTTGTCAACTGTGCTTTACCTAAGCTTATCGGAAAGAGAACCCTGATCATCGACCGGACAGACCGGCTATAGCTTTTCCATTCGGCGTCAGGAACAATCCCACAGTGTTCTTCTCTGAGCACAGGAGACAGATCTGCGGGTTTTATTTTGCATTTGCTTAAAAAGGTGTCGGCGAGCCGTCCCTCATTCGGGGTTTTGGTTCAAAGATACCGGATCACAGATTCAGCCAGAAAGAGGGACGTACGGATGTGCTGCCATTGTTGACATGGGGACCCATATTGAAGACAATGCCATCAATAATGACATCGGCAGCGCTGTAATCATGGTAGCCCGGCGACCGGAGCCACCACCACGTTCCTCCTCTATCTTCCTTAACATATGCTCCGTTATTTTTCGCGTATGTCGTCGGTTGACATTGCCGTGCTTCATCATTCGGAAAATAATAATTCGCCTCATCGATGCTCAACAGGAAGATCCGGTCTGTCGTATCATTTCCGCCTTCTGTTCCATATTCCGGGTTGTTCGGATTTTTCACCCTGATTTCCCGGATCCGGCTCTTTTCATCACTGCTGAACGCGCTGTTATAGAACTCCCCGTTCAGCCATTCCCGCAATGTGCATGTTTCCCACGTCACACCTGTCCATTTTTCATTATACGGCTTCACATCCAGGCCGTATTTGCTGATAACCAGCGCGCGGCCGTCTTCCACCGCCAGCACCTGCCATTCGATCGCCTCAGGACCGTTGTTCAGATTGCCGTCCTGCTCATAGTGCCCCAGCGTAAGGATGTCTCCCGCTTTCAGAGAAAAAGCATCATTATTCTGTATTCCCGCAGCAGCTTTATCGATCCAGCCTTCGTTTCCGTTTTCTGTTCTTACATGGATCCAGGTCTTTCCTTCTGCTTCTTTGCTTTCTCCGCTATAGGTCAATATGGTTCCCTTCAATACGCTTCGCAGCACTGTACCGCTATTTGTCGGTTTATCCCGCAGCAAAGTGTCTGATATCACCTGACATACAGAATTCGGCATATCTGTCGGTTTCTGTGCTGCACCCGGAGCCGCAGCAGGGGTATTTTCATTGACCTTTTTGAGCTCCGGATGTTTATTCAGCAGGTCATCCAGGTTTTTCTGTGCAGTTTCATGTCCCTGATCGGCAGCCAGCTGATACCATTTGGCCGCTTCTTCATAGGATTGTTCAACTCCCTTTCCATTCTCATACATCGAGCCAAGACTGGTTTGTGCATATTTATCCCCTTGATCGGCAGCCAGCTGATACCATTTGATTGCTTCTTCATAGGATTGTGCAACTCCCTTTCCATTCTCATACATCGAGCCAAGACTGGTTTGTGCATATTTATCCCCTTGATCGGCAGCCAGCCGATACCATTTGACTGCTTCTTCATAGGATTCTTCAACTCCATAACCATATTCATACATGAAACCGAGCATATACTGTGCATCTGCATCTCCCTGATCAGCAGACAGACGGAACCATTTAACCGCTTCTTCATCAGATCGTTCAACACCACGACCGCTATGGTACATATAGCCCAGATAATACTGTGCATCTGCATCTCCCTGATCGGCAGCCAGCTGATACCATTTGAGCGCTTCTTTATAGGATTGGTCAACTCCATTACCATATTCATACATATTGCCCAGATTGCGTTGTGCATCTGCATATCCCTGATCAGCAGCCAGCTGATATAATTTGAACGCTTCTTCATCGGATTTTTTAACTCCACGACCGGTTCTGTACATCACGCCAAGCCTGTACTGAGCATGAGCATCTCCCTGATCGGCAGCCTGCTGATACCATTTGAATGCCAGCTGATATAATCTCCCCGCTTCTTCATCGGATTTTTCAACCCCACGACCGGTTGCGTACATATAGCCAAGCCTGTATTGGGCATCCGCATTTCCTGCTTCCGCGGCGGGGAGCAGATATTCCAGCGCCTTTTGATAATCGCCGGTTTTATATGCGTCTTCGCCAAGATCATAAAGCGCATCGGGGCTGAGCGTCGGGGCTGATGTTGATGCCGCGGTGGCTGCCGGTACCGGTGTATTTTCGATATTCTTTTGAAGTTCCGGATGTTTATCCAGCAGGTCTTTCAGTTTATTCTGCGCATTTTCATGCCCCTGATCAGCAGCCAGCTGGTACCATTTGATTGCTTCTTCATAGGATTGTGCAACTCCCTCCCCATTCTCATACATCGAGCCAAGACTGGTTTGTGCATATGCATATCCCTGATCGGCAGCCTGCTGATACCATTTGACCGCTTCTTCATAGGATTGATCAACCCCCCTCCCAAAATAGTACTTATTGCCCAGAGTTTGCTGTGCCTCTTTATCTCCCTGATCAGCAGCCAGCTGATACCATTTGACCGCTTCTTCATAAGATTGATCAACTCCCTGCCCATACTCATACATCACACCGAGAAAATACTGTGCAGTTGTATGTTCCTGATCAGCAGCCAGCCGGAACCATTTGGCGGCTTCTTCATAGGATTTTTCAACGCCATAACCGTTATAATACAAATTGCCTAAATTAAACTGTGCATATTTATATCCCTGATCGGCAGCCCGCTGATACCATCTGGCCGCTTCTTCGTAGGATTTTTCAACACCACGACCGCTTTCGTACATATTGCCCAGAATATTCTGTGCAGTTGTATCTCCCTGATCAGCAGCCATTCGATACCATTTGGCCGCTTCTTCATTGGATTTTTCAACACCGCGGCCGTTTGCGTACATATAGCCAAGCCTGTATTGGGCATCCGCATTCCCTGCTTCCGCGGCAGGGTGCAGATATTCCAGCGCCTTTTCATAATCGCCGTCCTTATATGCGGCTTCGCCAAGATCATAAAGCGCATCGGGGCTGAGCGTCGGGTTTGACATGAGCACTGGCACTGCTGTTGAAGCAGCCGCATCCGTTCCGGTATTCAGATCCAGCCAGAAAGCGGGACGTACAACATTACCGGAAATGATAACACGACTCCCATTGTTGATGATACTACCATCATAATAGACAACGACAGCATTATAACTATAGCTGCCGGGTGACCGAAGCCACCATTTCGTTGTGCCTCCATCGCTTTCCGAAAAATATATTCCTTCATTCTTCGCGTATGTTGTTGGTCTACATTGCCGTGCATTATCATTCACGAAATACTGCTCCGCTTCATCGATGCTCAGCAGGAATATCCGGTCTGTCGTATCATTTCCGCCTTTTCCTTTTGTTCCGTATTTTGGGTTATCCGGATTCCTGAGATTTACCTTTTGGATCCGTCCCTTTTCATCACTGCTGAACGCGCTGTTATAAAATTCCCCGTTCAGCCATGCCCGCAGCGTGCAGGTTTCCCATGTCACACTTGTACTGGTTTCATTATATCGTTTCGTGTCCAGGCCGTATTTGCTGATCACCAGCGCACGCCTGTTTTCCACTGCCAGCACCTGCCATTCGATTGCTTCAGGTCCGTTAGCAGTGTTACTGTCCTGCTCGTAGTGTCCCAGAGTGATAATATCCCCCACCCCGATCGGCAGCTTTGTCGGCACTGCCGTCGGTTTCGGTGTCTTTGTCGCTGTCGGTATGGGCGTCTTGGTCGCTGTTGGTTTCGGTGTATTCGTCGCTGTCGGTATGGGCGTCTTGGTCGCCGTCGGTTTCGGTGTATTCGTCGCCGTAGGCATGGGCGTCATTGTCGCTGTCGGTTTCGGTGTATTCGTCGCTGTCGGTATGGGCGTCTTGGTCGGTTCGGCTGCTTTTGTTTTCGATGCCGCTGCACTCGTCATCTGTATTTCCATGGCCCGGCGTGTTTCTTCATAAGCAGCTTCCGTTTCCATTACATGGAATGCTGCCTCTGTCTGTTCCAGTTCTATCCGTATCTGTTCCAAAGCCGCGGCCGTTTTCGCAGCCACCGCCGTCCGCTCTATGATCACGGTCTGTGTCTGCATTTCATTTACAGCAGCCTGGGTGGAGGTTTGCCGTATTTCTGCTGTCCGGGTCTGTTCCCGGGCTGCCGCCGTCTGCTCCGCTATTGCTGTCTGCATCTGTATTTCATTTACAGCTGATTGTGTGGCAGTCTGCTGTTCTGACGCTGTCCGTGTTTGTATTTGATTTATAGCTGACTGAGTGGAGGTCTGCTGTGCATAAAGTGCCGCTGTTGCCTGAATTTCTTCCGCTTCCCGGGTCTGGGTTTGATGCAGCTGCGCTTCCTGCGTGGTGAACCAGGATGTGGCAGTCTGTTCGGATCGGACTGCCGCCTCTGTATTCAGCGCCCACTGTGTTTCCACCTGTACAGTCTGTTCCATCCGGCTCGCCTGCTCGGCCTGTGTGGCGCTTGCTTCGGCTGCTTCCTGTGTCCGGGTCTGCTGATATTCTGCTGCCGCCGTGATGTTCCATGCGGTGCCTGTTTGCTGTACGTTCAGCGCTTCCTGTGTTTCCTGTGCTGTTCGGGTCCCCGCTGCTGCAGCCTGTTCCGTCATCACAGCCTGCGCAATTTGGGTGTTCTGTCCATCCACAGTCTGCTGAACAGCCAGTTCCATCGCGGATCGCGCAGAGATTTCCGCTTCAGCGGTCTGCGTCCCTGCTGTGTTCAGCTGATTTTGCCGGATCCCGCGATAGAGGAAAAATCCCGCCGCCAGCAGCACTGCCAGCAGCACCGGCAGCAGCCAATTCATCTTTTTCCCGGATTTGGTCTCCTCAGCAGGTTTTCGGATTTCTTCTTTCTTTTCTTCCTTGTGCGGCTCCGGTACATGTTTTTCAACGACCGCTGAAGTCTCGCCGGACACAAGTTTTTTTCCGCATAACTCGCTGTAAAGTTCCTTCATGCTCTGCGGACGGTCCTCACTGCGGACCGCGAGGCCGTGACGGATCGCTTTTTCGACGTTCTCCGGCACATCGATGTCCATTTCCGTCAATGAAGCCATCTCTGCCACCCCCAGCATCCGGTCCGTAGCATCTGCCGGCAGTGTGCCGGTGATGGCTGCGTAAATCGTGGCGCAGAGGGCATAAACATCCGTATAAGGTCCCTGCCGGCTCTTCGGGCTGTACTGCTCTATCGGCGCGTAGCCATGGCTCACAACAGCTGAATAAGTCCCTGTAACCTCCGCGGAGATAAAGCTGCGGGCTGCTCCGAAATCCAGCAGCAGCAGGCGTTCCGCACCTTCATTATCTTTGACCACCTTGATATTATCGGGTTTGATATCCCGATGGATCAGGTGGGCTTTATGGAGTTTATCCAGCTCCAGGATCAGCGGCTTGAACAGGTTCACCACCCGCTGCCAGGGCATTCTGCCGCCGCAGTCTGCCACTTCCTTTGTCAGGCTGTTCCCGGCCACGAAGTTCATGACGATGTAGGAAGTTCCGTTTTCCCGGAAATAGTCCCGCACTTTGACGATGTTCGGGCTGTCGATGGCTGCCAGCCGCCGCGCCTCTGCCTGAAATTCATCGCAGCCTTTGCGGAAGCCTTCCGTTTTTTCCTGAGAAGAAACAGCTGTTACACGTATCGAATGCGGTGAACGGATACTGACGCCTACGGGGAAATATTCCTTGATTGCAACTTTGATGTTCAGTGCGGTATCGAATCCCAGATAGGTGATGCCGAACCCGCCCTGTCCCAGAACTTTTCCCACCAGATATTTTCCGGAAAGGATGGTCCCTTCCGGCAGCGCATTTTCCGGGTTTTGAAGAAGTGTGTTATTGTGCCCGCAGACAGGACAGACCTTCTCACCGGATTCCAGATGAGTCATGCAGTTATAACAGTAATTCAGTTCCGTGTTTCCTGTGCCATCCATATTCATGCCCGCCTGATTTCATAATCGCAGATATATCATATTATAAAGCATTAATCAGCAAAATGGAAAGCTGTGAATCAATCCTTTACGGTACAACTGAAAACAGCTCCACGTCGTGCTTCAGAGCATCTCCGCACGTATCGGTGACTGATCCGCGTTTTGAACCGGAGCATTGAACAGTCCTGACGCGCACGTGTATCTGTCAATTGTGCTTTTCTCAAACATACCGGATGGGAAACTCTGCTTATCGGCATCGATGAAACGGGATTTTCACCACCCGGCGCCATAGCTTTGTCATAGCGCTTTTTTCTGTCAGGTATAAATATATATTTGCAGCAATCCGGATTTTGTGGAATTTTTACTCGGCCTGCATTTGCGCTGTGATCACGGCGCCGACAATAATGACAGCGCCGATAACTTCGCGGAGCGTCGGTATTTCTCCCAACAGAAGAAAAGCAAACACAATGCCATAAACGGTCTCCAAAGAGGAACATACCCCCGCAAGCCGCGCGGGGAGTGTTCCCAGGCTGGAAATGAAAAGGGTATGAGCCAGGGCGGTATTGATCACACCCAGGAACAGCAGCATACCGAGATCAGTAACAGAGGGCTGCGGACGAATGTGAAGGATAAAAGGAAGGAGAACAACCGCCGCAGTCGCCTGCTCATAGAAAGCAGTTACCGTACTGCTGATTCTGCCGGCAATACTCTTGTTGATGATCGTCAGGACAGCATATGACAGAGCCGATGCCAGCCCGGTCAGAATACCGAGAAACATATGATTTTCCAGTGAAAATTCCGGTATGGTGACCAGCACCCCGAATATGATGATGACTGCCGTTATAATGCTGCGCTTTTCGGGTTTCTGATGGAATACGAGCGGTTCGAGAAAGGTCACAAACAACGGGGACGCGGAAAAGGTTATTGTCCCGACAGCCACGGTAGAGAGCTGTATGGATTCAAGAAACGCCCACCAGTGAAATGCAAGAATCATTCCCGCGAAAAGCAGCAGACCAGCGTCTTTTCCCGCCACCCGAATGCTTTTCCGCCTGATCAAAAGATACAGACCCAGGGCTATTGAGGAAAAAAATACTCTCCCAAAGGTGATGCAGATAGCCGGCAGGCGGATCCATTTGGCAAATAAACCGACCAGGCCAAATAACAGGACTGCAATATTGACAGAAAGGATCGCGCGCTTTTTCATATATTTTCAGCGAAGCCGGATATGGCTGACCCGGGGATCACTACCGAAACGCGGCAAAGCACTGTGCCAGCGCGATAATAGCCGGAAGACTGACCGCGAACAGGATCGTGGAAAGCAAAACCGACCGTGCACACAGCTCCGGCTTTGTGTCGGTCTGTATCGAATAAATGGTCGTGAGCGTCGCGCAGGGACAGGCGATCAATACCAGAATACAGAGCTTTGCCGCCGCGTCGACAGGGATCACTATCAGCAGCAGCATCGCCAGGATCGGAATGATAAAGTTCCGGATGAGCGCGACCAGATAGATCTGCTTGTCCCGGAAAATCGCCAGCAGATCATTTTCCGAAAGCATTACGCCGATAATAATAAGCGACATCGGGGTGATCATGCTGCCGATGCTGCTGATGACTGTCTGCAGCGGGGCAGGCCAATGGAGACCGGTCCCCAGCATGACCAGCAGCAGGGCTGTCGCAATCGTCGGGATGGTGAGGATGGCCTTCAAATTAAACTTTCCTCCGGTAAACAGCGGAAGCTGGACCGTAAAGAACAAAACATTGAAAGCGATCATCGCCGCTGCGCTGTAAAGCACCGCGATCTCGCCGAAAAGTGCCGTACAAAGCGGGAGGCCCAGAAACATGCAGTTCGGGAAAGTCAGCAGGCCGGTAAGCGCCGCGCGGAGCTTTTTTTCGGTATGCAGCGCATTGCAAACCAGCAGACTGATGACCAGGGTCCCGCCAAACACGAGAAATGTTACTGCCAGAGCGATCCCCAGGTTCCGAAATTCCTCCGCCCCTGCCGACATGCTCGCCGCCGATAAAATGGTAAAAGGCAGCAGCAGTGAAGAACAGAGTTTGGTCAGAAACAACCGCTGTCCCGGGTCGATGATGCCAAACTTCCCCGCTGCATATCCGATGATCACGTAACAAAATATGATGAGTACCTGCTGTAAAACCTGCGTCATTGACATAAGCTTTGTTCTCCCGATAATCTGTCTGAATGCTTAATTTTCACAATTGTATAGCCATTATACTTTTTACCTGTCTGATCATACTGACATCGGTTCATTTTTGATTTTCAGCTATTAGGAAGGTACATGCTATCCTGTTTCTTCGATTTCTGAAACACCCATGAAAGATTTTCATATACTGTCATAAAGCCGACCTGGCCAAACAATTTCCGTATATGCATCATTTTAGCACAATATAGCATCGTGTATTCACAGTAATCATGTCTTAGCTAAGGAAGAATAGTTTAATAAGTTTACATTTTGTAACCGTAGATCATTATGAGATTATTATCAGCATAATACACCTCTTGTTTGTTTTTTATGCATTAATTTTCAGTAAAAGTCTTACTTGTATCCTAAACCTGCCCTTACCTATGTTCTGAACCCATACAAGGTCAGCCCACTCTTCAAATAAGTACAAAAATGGCGCCGGAAGGTTCTCCTGTTCCTGCAAAACAGGAGTTCCGTTTCAAGACAAGCGTAAAATAATACCTTCCTCGTCTCGGGGCCGGTTCTCATCGTCCTCAGGGAAAGAGACAATAATTGAACGCATGGCTATGTGAACCGTCTCTATGTTTGTTCTATTTCCTTACCACATTTTCTAATAAAAGTCAAGGGACAACATTGCCGGTTTTCTTTTTTTAATTCAGGGTGTACACTCTGGGTAAATAAGAAATAAGAAATAAGAAGTAAGAAGTAAGAAATAAGAAATTGGAGATAGGAGGTAGTAGGAGGTAGGAGGTAGAAACAGAATGAAGAATGCAGCAGACTCCGGAATTCGGCAGAGTTTAACCTCACTCTTCACACTTCAAACTTCACACTATTCTATCCACTCTTCACACTACAAACTTTCAGAAAGGGCAGATGATGGAAAATACGGATTTAATTCCCAAAAATGAATACACCGCGGAAGTCGGTGAATTTCCGGTTACTCGCAGACATTTCATTGATGATAAT